>NZ_KK073872.1:130000-430000 GCF_000585335.1 Cloacibacillus evryensis DSM 19522 | reverse complement strand
CCAGCATCGTGCTGATCGTCGCCGCCGTGCCGGAGGGGCTGCCGACCATTGTCGCGGTTTCCCTCGCGATAAACATCATTAAGATGTCGAAACATAACGCGCTCGTCAAAAAGATGGCGGCCTGCGAAACTATCGGCGGCATAAACGTCATCTGTTCCGACAAGACTGGGACTTTGACGGAGAACCGCATGACGGTGACGGACGTCTGCGGCGGCGGAGAGCCGCGCGGGCCGCGGGAGCTCGGCGCGGGGGCGTTGATAGACAATTTCTGTCTGAACGGCACCGCCGAGGTCCGCTTTGAGGAGGGAAAGGCGGCCTTCATCGGCAATCCCACGGAGTGCGCGCTGCTCGTGGCGGCACACGACGCCGGCTTCGATTACCGCGCCCTGCGCAGGGAGAGGAACGTGCTTCACACCTTCCCCTTCTCTTCGGAGACAAAGAACATGACCTCCGTCGTCACGAATGGGACGTCCATAACGGCCTATACCAAGGGCAGCCCGGAAAAGATACTTTCTATGTGTTCCATGACCGACGGCGAACGGAGAGAGGCCGCGGCCCGTATAACGGAGTTTCAGGAGCGGGCGCGCCGCGTGATCGCCTTCGCGCACCGCGAGCTTTCTCCCGGCGAAGATTACGGCAGCAGCAGGGAGGCGATCGAGAGCGGCATGGCGTTTGACGGATTCGCCGCCATCGCCGACCCTCTGCGCGCCGACGTGTTTGAAGCGGTGGAGCGCTGCCGCGGCGCCGGCATCGACGTCAAGATCCTTACGGGCGATAACCTGACCACCGCCGCGGCCATCGCGGGAGAGCTCGGGCTTCTCGACGAAGGGCACTGCGCGGCGGAGGCCAGGGAGCTGGAGAAGCTTTCAGACGCTGAGCTGGCGGAGCGGCTGCCGGCGATACGGGTGATCGCGCGCAGCACGCCCTCCATCAAGACGAGGGTGGTCAGGATACTGAAAACGCTCGGCAACGTGGTCGCCGTCACGGGCGACGGCATCAACGACGCTCCGGCGATAAAAAACGCCGACGTCGGCATCGCGATGGGAATTTCCGGAACGGAGGTCTCAAAGGAGGCGAGCGACATCGTGCTGCTTGACGACTCCTTCGCCACCATCGTCCGGGCCGTACAGTGGGGGCGCGGCATTTACCGCAACTTCCAGCGTTTTATCCAGTTCCAGCTCACTGTCAACCTCTCGTCGGTGCTCGTGATCCTGCTGTCGGTCGTGGCCGGTTTTCAGGCGCCCTTCACCGCCATCCAGATACTTTGGATAAACATGATCATGGACGGCCCCCCGGCGCTCACCCTCGGCCTTGAGCCGGTACGCGGCGACCTGATGGACCAGCCGCCGATAAGGAGGGACGCGAACATCGTCTCAAGGGGGATGCTTTGGAGCATAACGATAAACGGCCTCTACATCACGGCGGTCTTCATGGCGCAGCATTGGACCAATTTCCTTGGCGGCACAGAGGCGGAGCTGTCTTCGATACTTTTCACGCTCTTCGTCGTCTTCCAGCTGTTCAACGCCTTCAACAGCCGCGCGCTCGGCGACGTCAGCATCCTGCGCAGCTTCGGCTCCAACAGGCTGATGCTGGGCGTCTTCGCGCTGACCTTCGCCTTGCAGGTGCTCATCACGCAGTACGCGGACGGCCTCTTCAGGACCGTCCCCCTGCCGCTCGCCATGTGGCTGAAGATCATCGCCCTCGGCTTCTCGGTAATCCTGCTCTCGGAGCTGGTAAAGCTGGCGAGACGCCGCTTTAGGGCCGATTAGTCCGGCGGTACGGCGCGTGCCGGCGCAGAAAACGGAGGGCCCCGCCGTCAGGCCCTCCGTCATAAATACGCCTCTTGCTACATCAGGAAGATCGCTAGAACCGTCGAGACGAGGAGCCCGCAGAGTACGGGAATAAAGTTCCTCCGCGCCAGCTCGATGGGGTTGACGCCGGCGATCCCCGCCGTCGCCGCGAGCCCGAAGGCCCAGGGGACGAGGCAGCCGCCGCCGGTCCATATCGAGCCCATCTGCCCAACGGAGGCGATATAGGCGACGTCAAGGCCGAGCGGCCCGCCGATCGCCTGCGCGAGGCTTCCTGTCAGGGGGAGGCCCGTGAAGCCGGAGCCCTCGATGCCGGCGATCATTCCGACGATAAGGTTTCCGAAGGCAACGGGCACGCGCCCCATCGGCAGATGATAGGCGAGCCAGTTGCCGACGTCAAAGAGGCACTTAGGCGCGCCTTCTCCCAGTATCTCGGTGACAGAGTTGGCACCCAGGAAGAAGAAGGCGGCGATGGGAATGACGGGGGCGAATATCTTTATGCCGAAGAGAAAGCCCTCTTTGAGGAAGGCGACTATGTCGTCAAAGCTCTTTTTCGCGTCGTTGACGACGGTGCCGGCGGTGAGGATGATGAGCGCCGTGCCGCCGATGAGCGCGGTGGCGTCGCCGCCTTTGATATCATAATGTATCATCGCGGCGATGATGCAGCAGAAAGTTACGGGCACGCCGACGGCGAAGTACACGGCGCAGGGCTTATAGCTGCCCTCCTGTTCGGAGGTCTCTTTATATTTTTTCCATTCGTCCGAGCCCTTGAAGGTTTTCAGCTCTTCGCGCAGCATAAGCCAGCCGGCAAACCCGGCTACGACGCCGGTGGTTATCGAGAGCAGCGCGACCTTGAAGTACATGTCGTCCACCGTGATATTGGCGGCTGTAGACGAAAGTTTCAGCGCGCCCTGGATGACGAGGTCGCCCGAGAGCCCCATGCCGTGGCCAAAGATGTTGACGGCGACGGCGGCGGCCATCGGCGTGAGCCCGGCCTTGATGCAGATCGGGATCAGCAGCGTTCCGACGAGCGCCGTCGCCGGCGTCGGCCAGAAGAGCGAGGCTGCGATATATGAGACGATGCCGAGAAAGAGGTATGACTGGTTAGCTCCGGTTATGACCTTCTTGAACGGAAGGAACATCAGGTAGTCGGCGCCCATCCTGTTGAGGACCCTGAGCATCGCCACCATGAGCGAGATGACGAGCATGATGGCGAACAGATCCTCCCCCGCCACCATAAGCGCCCGAAAGAGCACCTGAATGGCCTCTATCGCCGAACCGGTATGGATGGCGCCGATCAACAGGGTCCCGAGGACGCAGACGATGACGATATCTTTACGGCAGAGCATAAGAGCGATACAAACGAAGACTACTGCCACATATATGAAATGAATGACTGAAAGTTCGGTTACCATTGGTATGCCTCCTTACAATGTCAAAAGTGAAGTCAACGGCGAAAAAACGGGGCCGCGTCAGGCGGCCCCGCAGTGACAGTTTCAGCAGATCTTCCTTGCGAAGAGGCCGCTGAGTCCGGCGGCTTCCACCTTTTTGGCCGTCTCAGAGGGATCGCAGACATAAAGGCCCAGCTCCTTCATGCGCTCGAAGTAGACGGAACCGGAGAAGGTATACTTGGTGCCGCGGCATTCGTCCCTCTTCATCTCGTCCGTGACGTGGTTGATGAAATCTCCGACGGCAAGGCCGTTAGGCAGCTCGACCAGCTCTTTGCCGGCGGCGAGCCGCACGGCGTTGTTTCCCGCCAGCGTGCCGGTGACGACCGCTTCGGTGTGCCCCACCATCGCGCCGCCCTTTTCGCCGGCGCAGAAGATATTATCGACCTCGCCCCGGGCCTGGAGGCTGTGTGCGCAGTTGGCAAACTGGAAGTAGCGCATAGAGTTCCCCCTGCCTCCGGCGATCGGGTCCTCATAGCGGGCCTTCTCGAAGCCGGGGACCAGGCGCAGCTTTTCCAGCGGGAAGTATGGGGTCATCAACTTGGCGGGGCCGGTGTCGAGCAGGATGATGTTTTCCGCGAAGTCCTTCGTCGCGTACTGCTGGCAGGCCTTCATCCCGAGCTTCTCGCTCATGTTGGCGGCGGCCGGGATCGGCACGACGCAGACGCCGGTATCGTTGAGTTTTCTGACGATATTTTCGGAGAGTGATTCCTTGAAGAGCTTGCAGGAACCGCTCATCGCCCCGAGCGACCCGTCCTTCTTGCGCCCGTTCCACTCCTCGATCCCTGCGAGCGTGCAGATAGAGACGCGAGGCGCGAAGCTGTGGCAGCGCAGGATGCACATGGCGCAGCCGTTGCCGTATTTCACGCAGTTGCCGGGCACGGCGGAGGTTCCCGTCGCGTCGACGAAGGCGTCCGCCTCATAGACCGCGCCGTCGCGTGTGACGACGGAAAGTACCTTGCCCTCTTTTTTATCTATCTTGACCACGGAGGCGTTGGCGACTACCTTGACGCCTAATCCGGCGAGGCATTTCCTGACCGCGGGCTCTATCTCATATACATTGTAAAGACTCGCGTGGGCGTGGCCGGGAAATTCGATGTTCTTGTGGCCCGCGCATTCATCCATGACATGGAAGAGATCCCCGCCGCCGAGCGTGGTCATCTCCTCGGCAGCCGTCTGACGTCCGTTGTTGCGGTAGATCCCGCCCACGAGCCCGGTACCGAGCAGCATATCGGTACGTTCAAGAAGCACGGCCTCGGCTCCCGCTTTGACAGCCGCTATCGCCGCCGCGCAGCCTCCCCAGCCGCCGCCGACTACCACGATCTTTATTTTACTCATGTAGATAAGCCTCCCTGCGATATTTATTTTTTATTCATCAATGAAGAGTAGTGCGTAATTTCATTATAAACTCCCTCAGGCCATGTGTCAATATTGCGAATAAAAGACTTAAAGCAGCTCTGTTCAAGGATTTTTTAAGTATTATCAGTTTTGTGGGTAAAAATTTTTTAGAAAATATTTTCTTACACTATTGACCAAACGCCAATAATTGGGTAATCTTATAACAATCAATACATCATTTATGATGAATCATTGTTTTATAAAAAATTTGTTATGGGAGGAAAAAATATAATGAAAGCAAGCAAAGCCATACTTGCAATGCTGCGGGCCTATGACGTTACCGACGTATTCGGCCTGCCCGGCGAAACGACGCTCGCCCTATATGAGGCATGGGAGGAATATCCCGAGATAAAATATCATCTTACGCGGGACGAAAGGAATTCAGTCTTCATGGCTGACGCCTACGCAAAAGCCACCGGCAGGGTCGGCGTCTGCGAGGGGCCGAGCGTCGGCGCGACGCATATGGTACCCGGCGTCGTCGAGGCGTTCCAGTCCTGCGTGCCGCTCATCGTAATAACGACGGATATCGACCTCAAGACGGGGCCGAAAAATATGCTGACCGGTTTCGACCAGTCGGCGCTCTTCAAAAGCATCGCGAAGGACTCCTTTACCGTGACCGACGCGAGCGAGATTCCGCACCTCTTCCGGCGCGCCTTCCGCACGGCAACGACGGGACGTCCCGGCCCCGTCCACATCCGTATCCCGATGAACACCCTTGAGGGCGAGGCGGCGGATGGGGAGATCTACGCGCAGAGCCGTTATTCGACCTTCCCCGGGTGCAGAAACAGCGCGGCGGCGGCGGATGTGACCGAAGCGGCCGCGCTGCTCGCCGCGGCGCGTAGGCCCGTGATGATATGCGGCCAGGGGGTCGTGCACTCCGGCGCGTGGAAGGAGGCCGCGGCCCTTTCAAAGATGCAGGAGATGCCCGTTGGCTCGACGATCAACGCCAAAGGCTGCCTGAACGAACATGAGCCGCTTTCGCTGGGCGTCATCGGCGCGCGCGGAGGGCGCGAATGGAACAATCGGATGGTCAAAGAGGCCGACGTCATACTCTTCGCCGCGACGAGCACCGACTCCGCGAACACCGACGGCTGGAAGCTGCCTTCACCAAATTCAGGGCAGAAATTCATCCAGATAGATATCGCCGAACGCGAGCTCGGCAACAACTACGACGCGCTGCCGCTCTTCGGCGACGCGCGCGAAACGCTGACGGCGCTCACGGCGGCGCTGGCGGAGAGGCCGCGCCCCGACAGAGGCGCGTGGGCCGCGCGCTGCGCCGAAGAAAAGGCCGCTCATGAGAAGAAGCTGGAAGCGATCATGGCGCGCTGCGGCGACGAACCGCACCCGCTCTCGCTCGTGCGCGCGATCGAAAGGCTGACGCCCGACACCGCCTTCTTCGCCGTAGACCCGGGCAGCCCGGCGATCTATTCCTCCTGCTTTCTGCGCATAGCGCGCGCTGGACGGCGCGCCGCCTACAATTTCTCGATGGGCGCGCTCGGCTACGCGATACCGGCGGCGATCGGCGCGCGCTGCGGCACGGCGGCTGAGGCTCCCGTGGTAGGGCTCATCGGCGACGGCAGCTTCGGTTTCTGCGGCGCGGAGCTGGAAACGGCGGCACGGCTTGGCCTGAAGATAATATACGTCCTCTTCAACAACGGGACATTCGGCTGGATACGCGGTACGCAGCGCGTCCATACCGGGGCGGAAATCACGCGGAACTTCCGCCAATTCACCGATTTCGCGAAGGTCGATTACGTCAAATTCGCCGAATCACTGGGCCTTACGGGCTGCCGCGCCGGCAGCATGAGCGAATTTGAAGAGATATTCGCCAAATGCCTCAAGGCGGACGGCCCCTGCCTCATCGACGTTCCGCTGAAGCCGGAGGACGAGCAGTTACCGCCGGTGCCGGCCTGGGCGGCGGCGAAGATCGCCAAAGACGAGGACATGGCCTATTAAGAAGGCGCCTCCTATATAACGGAACAAACGCTATTCGCCGAAGGCGGAAGGCTGAGCGACTGAAAAAACTGGTAAATCGGCGTTTATAAGCACGATTTGCGTCATAAAACGGGGGCTCCGGTATCGGAGCCCCCGTTTTATTTAGCAACTCGCACTTCTAAACGCCGATTTACGCGATTGTAGGGAAAAGATAAACAGCGATTTATCTGGCTGCCCTTCCGTCGCTCCGGCCTCCGAGCCGGAGCCTAGAGTCGTCGGGTTTGGCTTTGCTCTTTAAAAGGCTCCCTCTCCTGAACAGAGTCCCGCAAACCGGACAACGCTATAAAAGCTCCCAAGGGTATCAAAAATTTATTCAATAAAGAGACTTCGATATTGCATCGGAGCCTTTTTCAATTTTATCTGTATCCTGTCGTTATTATAATACCTTATATATTCGTCTATAGCATCTTTGGCCTCCTCGTAGTTCTCCCATTTTACTCGGTTGACGAGTTCTGATTTAATGTGACTAAAGAAGTTTTCTGCACAGGCGTTATCCAAACAATTTCCTTTCCTTGACATCGAGACCTTGAGTCCGTATCTTTGTGTCAGGTTGAAATATGCATGGCTTGTATATTGAAACCCCTGGTCGCTGTGGAGGATTGGTCCATCAGCGACCACCTTATTATTATTTTCAAATGCTTTCTTCAATGTATCGCTTACTAACTTAATATTATTATTACGACTGATTTGATATCCCTGTATGGAATTATCAAAGAGATCTTTTATCATGGAGAGGAATATATTACCCTTTTTGTTCGTATATATGTGATATCAGTAACCAGTTTCTGGTTTGGTCTGTCGGAACGAAATTCTCTGTTCAGGATATTCTCATAGCTGTGGATATTTCCTGACATCACTTTAAACTTTTTCTTTTTTCTTATTTCCGCTTGAAGTCCCGCTTTTTTTCATAACACGCCTTACCCTCTTATTGTTTACATGAATGCCAATGAAGTTGTTGAGCCACAGAGTCATTCGCCTGTACCCATAAGTGTTTTTGTTGATATTCTGTCCCGTTCTTATTGCTTCTATGAGAGGACCGTCTTTATCTTCCATTCCACGCCGCTTTAGCCAACTGTAGTATGTCGAACGAGATACGGACAAAAATCTACACATTACACAGACAGAATGTTTTGTTGAAAATTCAAAAATGATTCTGTATTTAATATTTCTTTCTATCACCACCTTTGCAGCTCTAAGGCTTTTTTTAATACATCGACCTGCATTTCCAGCTCTTTAATCTTTTCTATGCTATTTGTAACTTCCAATTTCTTATCTGGACAGTCTTGTTTTGAACTAGAAATATCCCCTTGTTCGATAAATTCCTTACACCATCGCCTTAAAAGAGAGGGACTTGAAATGTTAAAAGATGAGGTAACATCTACCATAGTACGTCCCTCTTCTAAATGAGCCGAAACAGCTTCAAGTTTTACAGCCTTGCTGTAGGTTCTTTTTTTCCTTGTATCATCCAGTAAGTCCTTCTGTCCGCTCTTATATAAAGATATCCATGTTTTAACAGAATCATGACTAACACCAAGTTCTTCAGCAATCCGCCTTCGTGGAATTCCCTGTTTGTGCATCTCAATTGCTTTTATTCTTTCTTCTGTTTTACGTTTACGCATAGAAGAGCCCCCTTTATATGTATTTAGTTTTATTATAATCCAGGGGCTTTATTTGGCTGTCCGATTTTCGGGACTCTGTTCATCCGAGGGGGCTCCCGCCGCAGGCGGGTGGAGGAGATGTGACCTTGGTTTTGTCTTTGGCCTTCCGCGGCTTGCGCCGCGGGCTCTGCGTGGCGCGGAAAACATGCGCCACGCAGAGCAACACTCCTTCCGACCCGGCGCAAAAACCGCGCGCCGGCCCACCTCCCTCGGCGAGGGAGGCTTAAAAATATAAACCCCAGTTTATCGTTCCCTCCCAATCGAGTAAATCGGCGTTTATACGTGCCAATGACCACGCGAAATAAGGCCGGAAAACCGCAGGCGCACTTTGGTGCGTCGAGGATTTTCCGGCCTTGTTGAGCTAAGTCAGCGGCGCGTATAAACGCCGATTTACTGGTTTTCTTCTATATGCTTATATCTGGCGTATCTCGCCGCGGCCTCTTCGCTGCCCTCTTTGAAGTATTTCTTCGCATTTTCGGGGAAGGTGCGTTTGAGCGCCGAGTAGCGGACTTCGCCGTCAAGGAATTCCTCATAGTCCATCGTCGGGGCCTTTGAGTCTACCGTCAGCGGCTTTTCTTTGCGCGGGTCGTAGCGGTAGAGCGTCCAATAACCCGCGGCCACGGCGCGCTTCATCTCTTCCTGCGCGCTGCCCATGCCTCCTTTGATGCCGTGCGCGAGGCAGGGAGTGTAGGCGATGACCACCGAGGGGCCCTCGTATTCCTCGGCTTCGCGCATGGCCTTGATGAGCTGGTTCATATCCGCGCCCATCGCCACCTGCGCCACATAGATGTTGCCGTAGGTCATCAGCATCGCGCCGAGGTCTTTTTTCGCGACTTTTTTGCCGCTGATGCAGAACTGCGCGACGGCGCCGATCGGCGTCGATTTCGACGACTGGCCGCCGGTGTTGGAGTAGACCTCGGTGTCGACGATGAGGGCGTTGACGTTCTCGCCCATCGCAAGCACGTGGTCGAGGCCGCCGAAGCCGATGTCGTAGGCCCAGCCGTCGCCGCCGTACATCCAGAAGCTCTTTTTCGAGAATTGGTCTTTGTTGGCGAGCATTTCACGCGCGGCGGCGGCCGCCTCGTCCGTGAGCTGTGCCGCTTCGAGCTGCGCTGTCAGCTTTTTCGCCGCCGCGGCCGAACCGTTGAAGTCGTCGAAGGCCGCGAGCCATTCTTCAAGCGCCGTTTTGAGCGCCGCCGGTATGCCGGCCGCGAGCAGCTTTTCAGCGCGCAGCCTCTGCGCTTCGCGCTGCTGTTTCACGGAGAGGAACATGCCGAGGCTGAATTCGGCGTTGTTTTCAAAGAGCGAGTTCGACCAGGCGGGGCCTTTGCCATCTTTGTTTTTCGTGTAAGGTATGCCCGGCATCGCGCCGCCCCAGGCCTGCGAGCAGCCGGTGGCGTTGGCCCAGTAGACGCGGTCTCCGAAGAGCTGCGTCATCAGCTTCGCGTAGGGCGTTTCGCCGCAGCCCGCGCAGGCCGCCGAGAATTCGAGCAGCGGCTGGCGGAACTGGCTGCCCTTCACCGTCCAGGGGTCGAACTTGCCCTCCTTGTCGGAGATCGTAAGGCCGTAGGCCCACTGTTCCGGCAGCGATTTTGATTTTTCTATCGGCACCATCGTCAGCGCCTTTTCTTTAGACGGACATACCGTAACGCAGCTGCCGCAGCCGGTGCAGTCGTCACGGCTGACCTGCATGGAGAAGTACATGTCTTTCTGGCCGATCGCCGGCATTGTGAGGAAACCCTCCGGCGCGGCCTCTTTTTCCGCCTCCGTGAGCAGGTAGGGACGGATGACGGCGTGCGGGCAGACGTAGGAACAGCGGTTGCACTGGATGCAGCGCGCGGGGTCCCACTCGGGCACGCTTGTGGCGATGGCGCGCTTTTCAAAGGCTGTGAGGCCAAGTTCGACGGTGCCGTCCTCGTAACCTTTGAAGGCGCTGACCGGGAGGCTGTCGCCCTGCTGGCGGTTGATCGGCGCGAGCAGCTTTTCGACTATCGCCGGCTCGCCGGCGCGGCGCGGTTTCGGCGCGTCCTGCGCATCGAGCCACGAATCCGGGATATCAACCTTCACGAGCATCGCGCCGCCGTCGTCTATTGCCGCGATGTTGCGGCTGACGACTTCGTCGCCCTTCGCGAAGAAGGTCTTTTTGACGGCGTCCTTCATATATTGTTTGGCCTCGTCTATCGGGATCAGGTCAACCAGATGAAAGAAGGCCGATTGAAGCGGGATATTGACGTGGCTGCCGAGTCCGTGTTTTTCGGCGATCTTAGTCGCGTTGATGATGTAGAATTTCGCCCTCTTGCGCGCGAGCTTGCGGCGGATGTCGGCGGGAATTTTCCCCTCAAGTTCGTCCGGCTCCCACGGGCAGTTGAGCAGGAGCGTGCCGCCCTCTTTGAGCTCGCTGACGATGTCGTAGTTCTGAATGTAGGTCTGGTTGTGCGCCGCGACGAAATCGGCCCGCTTTACGAAATATGAGGAGCGTATCGGGCCGTCGGAGAAGCGCAGGTGCGAGATGGTGACGCCGAAGGACTTTTTCGCGTCATACTCGAAATAGGCCTGGCCATATTTATCGGTGTAGCTGTTGATGATGTCGATGGTGTTTTTATTAGCGCCGACGGTGCCGTCGCCGCCGAGCCCCCAGAATTTGAAGGACATCTGACGCGCGCCGTCGGGATAGACCGCGTCGCCGAGCGGCAGAGAAAGGTGTGTCACGTCGTCGGTGATGCCGATCGTGAAGTCGTTTTTCGGTTCGGCCTTCGCGAGGTTGTCGAAGACGGCGATGATCTGCGTCGGGTCGGTGTCTTTTGAGGAGAGGCCGTAGCGCCCGCCGACGATCGTGACGCCGCGCCCCGTGCCGGTGAAGGCGGTGCATATATCCTGATATAGCGGGCCGCCGTTGGAGCCCATCTCCTTGCAGCGGTCGAGGGCGGCGATCTTTTTCACCGTGGCGGGAAGTACCGCGAAAAGATGTTTCAGCGAGAAGGGACGGAAGAGGTGTACCTGGATGAAGCCGGTCTTTCTGCCCCGCGCGTTGAGGTAATCGACGGCCTCTTCCACCGTGCCGCTGACGGAGCCCATCGCGACGATGACCTCTTCGGCGTCCGGCGCTCCGTAGTAGTTGAAGAGATGGTATTCGCGGCCGGTTATGCCGCTGATCTTCTCCATGTATTCCTCAACGATGGCGGGCAGCGCGTCGTAGAAGCCGTTGTTGGCCTCGCGCACCTGGAAGTAGATGTCGGGATTCTGCACGGTGCTGCGCATCATCGGCCGCTCGGGGTTCAGCGAGGCGGCGCGGAACGCGGCGAGCGCCTCCCTGTCGAGCAGGGAGGCGAGTGTTTCGTAGGACATCTCCTCCACCTTATCTATCTCGTGCGAGGTGCGGAAGCCGTCGAAGAAATGCATGAAGGGGATGCGCGCCTTGATCGCCGCTAGGTGGGCGACGCCGGCGAGATCCATGATCTCCTGTACGCTGCCGGTCGCCAGCATCGCGAGTCCGCACTGGCGGCAGTTCATCACATCGGAATGGTCCCCGAAGATCGAGAAGGCGTGGGTGCCGACGGTGCGCGCCGCCACGTGGAGCACGCCGGGATGACGCTGCCCCGAGAGCCTGTGAAGCACCGGGATCATCAGCATCAATCCCTGCGAAGATGTAAAAGAGGCGGCCAGCGCCCCGGTCTCAAGCGCGCCGTGCACGGCCGCCGCCGCGCCCGCCTCGGACTGCATCTCTATCAGCGAGACGGTCTGCCCGAAGATATTCTTCTTGCCCTTGGCGGACCATGCGTCAGTCTTCTCCGCCATCGGCGAAGAGGGAGTGATCGGATATATCGCCGCCACTTCGGTAAAGGCGTAGGCTATATAGGCCGCCGCCTCGTTTCCGTCCATCGTTACCAGTTTTTTTTCTTTCACTGCACGGACCCCTTTCAAGCGTTCCGGAATTTTATCTTAACTACTTTGCCAGCTATTGCCGCAATTAATGAACCAATATAGGAGACTGTCTTATAGATTCTATCACAATGTATCTATTGAGGATAAATTGCTGTTTAGCGCTCCGGCCTCCGAGCCGGAGCCTAGAGTCGTCGGGTTTGGCTTTGCCCTTTAAAAGGCTCCCTCTCCGAGGGGGCTCCCGCCGCAGGCGGGTGGAGGAGATTTGACCTTGGTTTTGTCTTTGGCCTTCCGCGGCTTCCGCCGCGGGCACTGCGTGGCGCTGAAAACATGCGCCGCACAGTGCAACACTCCTTCCGTCAGCCGCAAAAAACACGCGGCTACCACCTCTGGTGTAACTGCCAGCCGAGTCGCACAAATCAGAAAAACTCTGATTTGGCTCCCTGGCCGCCTCGGCGAGGGAGGCTTAAAAAGATAAATCCCAGTTTATCTTTCCCCCGCCCGAAGGAAATCGGCGTTTATATGCAGCAAACCAAAACGCCGGTTTTAAGCGGTTTTGACGGCCGCCGCATTCTCCAGCCCGTACTTCTTCACCGCGTCCTCGCGCATCTTGTATTTCAGGATCTTCCCCGCCGCGTTCATCGGGAAATCATCGACGAAGTCGATATACCGCGGGCACTTGTGGCGCGCCATGTGCGAGAGGAAAAATTCTTTGATCTCGGCCTCTGTGGCCTCCTCCCCCTCCTTGAGCACGACGCAGGCGCAGATCTCCTCGCCGAGCGCTTCGTCGGGGACGCCTATCACCTGCACATCCTTGACCTTCGGATGCGTGTAGAGGAACTCCTCCAGCTCCTTCGGATAGATGTTCTCGCCGCCGCGGATGATCATATCCTTCAGGCGGCCCGTAATGCGGTAATCTCCCGCCGCCGTGCGGCAGGCGAGATCTCCCGTGTGAAGCCAGCCGTCGGCGTCGATCGCCGCCGCCGTCGCCTCGGGCATCTTGTAGTAGCCCTTCATTATATTGTAGCCGCGCGCGACGAACTCTCCCGGCACCTCGTCGGGCAGCTCTTCGCCCGTCTCCGGGTCCACCACGCGGCACTCGATCTCCGGCAGCGCGTGTCCGACGGTCTCGACGCGCACCTCCAGAGAGTCGCCGGTGTCGCTCATCGTGCAGCCCGGCGAGGCCTCCGTCTGTCCGTAGACGATGACGATCTCCTTCATATTCATCTTGTCGACGACGTCGCGCATCTTTGAGATCGGACAGGGGCTGCCCGCCATGATCCCCGTGCGCATGTAGGAAAAGTCGGTTTTGTCGAAATCCTCATGCTCCATCATCGCGATGAACATCGTCGGCACGCCGTGGAAGCAGGTGATGCGCTCCTGATTGATGCAGGCGAGCGAGGCCTTCGTCGAGAAATAGGGCAGCGGCGACAGCGTGGCGGCGTGCGTCATCGAGGCAGTCATCGCGAGCACCATCCCGAAGCAATGGAACATCGGCACCTGGATCATCATGCGGTCGGCCGTCGAGAGGTCCATGCGGTCGCCGATGCACTTGCCGTTGTTGACGACGTTGTAGTGCGTGAGCATGACGCCTTTGGGGAAGCCCGTGGTACCGCTGGTGTACTGCATATTGCAGACGTCATGGATGTCGACGGCGGCGGCGAGGCGGTGCACCTCCTCCAGCGGCGTCATGTGCGCGCGGGAGACGGCCTCTTCCCAGGTAAGGCATCCCTTCATCTTGAAATCGACGGTGATGACGTTGCGCAGGAAGGGCAGGCGGCGGCAGGCCAGCGGCTTGCCGGCCGCGGCGGTCTCCAGTTCGGGACAGAGCTCTTTGACGATCTCGTCATAGTGCGAATCGCGGAAGCCCTTGATCATCACGAGCGTGTGGGTATCGGACTGCCGCAGCAGGTACTCGGCCTCGTGGATCTTGTAGGCGGTGTTGACGGTGACCAACACCGCGCCGATCTTCGTCGTCGCCCAGAAGGTGACGTACCACTGGGGCAGGTTCGTCGCCCAGATCGCCACGTGGCTGCCGGGGCCCACGCCGAGCGAGATCAGCGCGCGCGCGAATTCGTCGACGTCGTCGCGGAACTCCGAATAGGTCCGCGTGTAGTTGAGCGTCGTGTATTTAAAGGCGTACTGGTCGGGAAATTCCTCGACGACACGGTCAAGCACCGCGCCGAAGGTCTTTTCGATCAGCTTGTCCTTCTGCCACGGATAGAGCCCCGTGCCGCGCTTGTTCTCATAAAGGCGCTTCGATTTCACCATGCGCGCGGGGTTGCCGAAACGGTTCATCGTATTTACAAAATGCAGGGAGATCAGCTCGATGCTCTCGATATCGGGCACCCACTGAGGGTCCCACTCCATCGAGATAAAACCGTCATAGTTCAGCGAATAGAGGGCGCGCATCATCGCGTCGACCGGCAGGCTGCCCTCGCAGATGAGACGGTACTCCATCACGCCGTCAACGACGTCGGAATCCTTCAGGTGCACATGTTTGATATAGGCGCCGAGATTCTTGACCGTTTTTTCCGGCGCCTCGCCCGCGTCGCGGAAGGTATGCTGCATATCCCAGAGCGCGGCGAGGTTGTCGCAGGAGAAGGAATTGAGCACATCGCAGAGTTTATCGGTATCGGAAAATATCCCTATGGTCTCGATCAGCAGCGTCACGCCGGCCTCCTGCGCGGCGGGCAGCATTTTTTCCAGCACCCTCATCACCGCGGCGCGCTCATCCGCGAACGAACTTCCCGTATCCTTCGCGCCGAGGCGCACATAGGGTACGCGCAGGCTCTTCGCGGTATTGATATAATCCATGATCTCGGCGCAGTTGTCTTCAAACTTCGCGCCGTCTGCGATATTATGCCAGGCGTCGATGCAGGGGATCGAAAGCCCAGCCTCGGTCATCTCGCGGTGCGCGGCGTTGGCCCTTGCCGGGTCAAAGATACTGTTTTTCTTCACGAGCGTCGGCTCGTGGATATTGTGTACCTCTATCCCCGCGAAGCCGCCGTCTTTGGCGACGGCGCAGAAGTCCTCCCATGTATAGTCATGCCACCCGAAAGTCGAAAATGAAAGCTTCATTATCTGTGATTCTCCTCGTATGAAATCTTATTCAGGGCGTTGAAATAGGCCCTGATGCTGGAACCGATGATGTCCGTTGAAATCCCGTTGCCGGAATAGAGCTTGCCGTTAGAACGGAGCTTGACGAGCGTCGAGCCCATCGCCTCGCGCCCCTCGGTGACGGCCTGAATCTGGAAATCGTCGAGCTCGTAATGGTGTCCGGTGATCTGCTCGATCGCGAGGAAGGAGGCGTCGATCGGCCCGTCGCCGACCGCGAGGCCGAAAAGATCCTCACCGTCGCGGCGGCAGTGGATATTGGCCGTCGCGCTGATGACGTTGCCGCTGTTGATGACAAAGCTCACCAGCTCATAGGCCGGCGGCACCTGCAGGGCGCTCGTGGCGATGATCGCCTCCAGCTCCTTCGTGCCAACCGACTTCTTGGCGGCGACGTTGATAAAGGTATCGTAGACCTTCACCATATCCTCCTCCGAGAGGTCGTAGCCGAGACGCTCCACCGCCTTGCCGACCGCGGTGATATCGTCGTTCGCGTCCAGCCTGATACCCGAGCCGTCGGATATTGAGAATCCCGTGTCAAAGGCGCTCGTCTTGCTGCGCTCGGAGCGGGAGATCCAGTGCATCTGCGCGATCGAGCGATGCAGCTCCGTGTACTTTATGCCGCTGAAAAAGCCGCAGTCGTCGCCGCGAGTGCGGATGATGTGCGAGGCCGTCTCCAGCTCGGGCGCGCAGCCGCCGCTGACGACCACGTCGACCTCGGAGGCTCCCGCCTTGACGGCCGATACCGCGCAGGCCGCCGCCATCGAAAGCTCGTTGGAACACTTGACGGCGAGCGCCGCCTCCTTGAGCTCCGGCACGTTGGCGTATATCTCTTTGACAAAATTATTGAACTCGTAGGGCATCATCGTCCCCGCCGAATCGCAGACCGTCACGGTGGAAGCGCCGGCGGCGAGCGCCGTACGCAGCGCCTGATAGAGGAACTCCGGCTCGCTGCGGGTGGCGTCGACGGCGGCGAACTCCACATCTTCGCAAAGCCCGCGGCTCTTGCGCACGAGCTTGCCGATCATCTCGATGATCCCTTCTGGCTTCTTATTGCAGACAAACTCCATCTGCACCGCCGAGAGCGGCGCCTCCACATAGAGGCGCGGATGCGCGGCCTCCGCGACGGCGCTCCACGCCGTATCCACCCCGGCCTCCGTATAGCCGACAGGCATGGAGAGCGTGCTCTTCTTCACCGCCGCCGCGACCGTGCGCACCAGCAGCGAATCGATCTTCACATTTGCGATCGGCGCGAGGCTGATAACGTCAAGGTTGAGCCGGTCGAGGATCTTTGCCATCTCTATGATTTCTTTGAAGGAGAGCGCCCCCTCAAGTCCGCGCGCCGCCTCGCGCAGCGTGATGTCCGTAAATTTGATTCTCTTCATCGCCAACACTCCTTTTACTGTTTCTACAATTAAATTCCCGCCAATGCCCGCGCCCCGCGGGCATAAAAAAATCCCCGAGGCATAACATGCCTCAGGGACGAATATACAAATCATCGCGGTACCACCCTGATTGCCGCGAAATATCCGCGGCCGCTCATTGGCGCCTGTAACGGGGCCAGCCGTAATCCCTTAACAGCTTTCGCCTTAGGGGATTCCGCTCCGGAGCGAGGCCGTATTGCGCTTCTTCAACATCGGCTCTCACCTGCGTGCCGACTCTCTGTAGTATCCGAAATTCGCAACCGTAACTCCATCATCGCGTTTTAACAGTATTTAGTTTTTTATGCCGCAAGACCAGCCGACTCACTCAAAACAGAAAAACGCTGTTTTGGTTCGCTGGCCGTCTGTAGTATCCGAAATTCGCAACCGTAACTCCATCATCGCGTTTGCCGCTATTCAATTGGATAGTCCCGATATTTCATAACTCAAGACTGCATTTTTTAATATTATTACTAACATGGATTTCTTGTCAAGCTGTTTTATGAAAATTGCAGGGCAAACGCATCAAAAACGATCAGATAAATGGTAAATTGGGGTTTAGCGGGCACTCACAAAACGCAAATTGTCGATATTCAGCGATTTTGGTTTATGCTTTTAAAGGCCCCCTCGCCGAGGGGGCTGGCTCGGCGGTGTTTTTCCGCCGAGACTGGAGGAGTTTTGACCTTGGGTTTTGTGTTTTGATCTTGATCTTATCTTCTTCCGCCTTTTCCGCGGCTTGCGCCGCGGGCACTGTTTAGCGCGGAAAACCGCGCCAAACAGTACAACACTCCTTCCGACCCGGCGCAAAAACCGCGCGCCGGCCCACCTCCCTCGGCGAGGGAGGCTTAAAAATATAAATCGGCGTTTAGACGTGCGAATAACGAAATAACCGAGGGCCTGCCAAGCGGAGGCGCACTAGTGTGCGGTGAGCATTGGCAGGCCCTCGGTTATGAAGTTAGTCGTGCGTATAAACGCCGATTTACGCCAATTTACCCTTTGTCGGCTGGTTGATGCGTTTGCCCCGATGAAAATTGTTATTCATTTTTCATTAGTTAAGGTTTTGTTTGTCATAGTTAGTCTTAGTACAAACCCTACCCCGGATAATAAATAATCATACTTAACCGGCAGATCTCGTCGCCGGTGTTTTTGTAGCTGTGGGGCGTGTCGGCTTTGAAGCGGAGGGAGGAGCCGCCGCCTTTGATCGAGAAGGCCTCGCCGTTGGCGGTCACGGCAAGCTCGCCGGAGAAGGCGGTGATAAATTCCTGCGTGCCGGCGGGATGCGGTTCGGCCTCCAGGCGGCCGCCGGGGTCTATCTCGACGTAGAGCATCTCAAAACGCCGGGCGGCGTCGAAGGAAAAAACGGGGAAGTTGCGGTAACGGCCCCCGTCCTCAAGCAGCGGCTCGACCTGTCTGATGTCGACCGTCTCGTAATCTTTTTCGGGGCGCGTCATCAGGTCGGTGAAGGATATCTTCAGGCCGCCCGCAATCTTCCAGACGGTCGAGACGGTGGGGTTGGCCTCGCCTCGCTCTATCTGCCCCAACATGCTTTTGCTGACGCCGGAGAGCTTCGCCGTCGCCTCCAGGCTCAGCTTCCGCTCATCGCGGAGGCGTTTCAGGTTGTCGGCGACGACCGAATTGATATTTTCCATAGAACACACCTCTGGCTTATTGACAATATATCGCACGATATGTATAGTATATCCAACAAAGGACAGTATAACGTCCGAACGTATTCATTATATCATACAAAAAATAAGCGAGGCAGTGATCGTTATGAATTTCGCGGCGTTTTTCTCCTATGTCATTCTTACCGCCATTACCCCCGGCCCCAACAATATCATGTCGATGTCCAACGCGAGCCGGTATGGCTTCAGAAGGTCCCTGCCATTCAATTTCGGCGTCTTTGCGGGCTTTCTCGTCGTGATGTCTCTCAGCGCGCTTTTCAGCTCGCTGTTATACGACGTCATCCCTTCCGTAAAACCGCTCATGCTCTATGTCGGCGCGGCCTATATCTTGTGGCTCGCCTGGACCGTGTGGCGCGACGCGCCTCATGAAAAGGGCGGACGGGCCGTTACGAATACTTTTCTCTCGGGGATGGCGCTGCAGTTCGTCAACGTAAAGGTGATCCTGTACTGTATAACGACGATGTCTTCGTTCATCCTGCCGCACTATCACGGGCTGCCGGTCATCGCCGCTTTCATAATATTCCTCGCCTTCGTCGGCTTCGCCTGCACTCTCTGCTGGGCGCTCTTCGGCGCGCTCTTCGAACTCCTCTTCAAAAAATACAGCAGGCCGGTGAACGCCGTCATGGCGCTGCTGCTGGTATATTGCGCCGTTTCGATGCTGATCGATATTTAAAAATTAAGCAGAAAGGACTGTCTATTCGGTATAAATCAAAAACAAAGATATCCTGCGCATCTACCGCCGGATGCTTTTGTTTTTTAATGACGTTTACGAGACGCAGTACGGCTGTGTCTATCTTTCTTTAGGGGCTGTTTCTTCCGGAGGATCGAGATGTTCGAGAGAATACCTCAGGCATTGAATGACGAGCTGGTTCAGGGACAGCCTGTTCTCCGAAGCCAGCGACTCCAGCACCTCCACCATCTCCTCGGGCAGCCTGAACGTACGGCTCACGCTTGTAGATCCCTTTTGAATTTTCCACATGAACATACACCTCTTGATCGTCTAATTAGCCGTCATGAAACATTCGCACGTTCTTATCCTTCCGCACGGCCATTACCGAAGCGGAAATTGGAAGCGTCCTTTCCCGTTTTCAATGACCTTTATTTTACCATGAGCCGCAAGGCAAAGACCTCCATTTAAAATGGCTTTCCCAGCTCTTCGCTTTGCACCAAACTTTACTTGCCGCGGCATATTTTTATCTTTTCAGCGTTTTCATCTGTTTTCCCGCACAGAACGCCTTGAATTTTGTAATTCATATAATATGTATACGCACAACCGTTATTGCAATTATTTTACACTTATTTTTAATTGCATTATGCAAGAATTATTGATATACTCACCTACATGAGAAGATAAAGCCCAGATGGAATATCTCTTTGTTTACAGGATTCAGGCGGTGGCTGATGCGTTATTTTGGAAGCGTTGCATTTTTTAGGCATTTAATCATTTTGGCACTGTTGCTTATGGCCGTATTATCCGGCAAATATCTTATAGATGTTTTTATACGGAAAGAACCGTCAGAGATAAAAAAGGAGCGCGTATCCGATTTGCAGTACGATAAAAAATCTCTTTCTGAAAGCAACGGCACGCCCCAAAACCGCCCTCCATCTTTTAGCTATCAGAGCGCCTACAGTGAACTTTACGGCGCAGCCGGGCAGGAGAGGGCGCTTCAGGATGGCGTCGTGTACCTGACCTTTGACGACGGCCCCTCGAAATATACGCCGGCCTTTTTGGATCTCTTAAAAAAGCACGGCGTTCAGGCGACATTTTTTCTGGTCGGGATAAACGTACAAAGATACCCCTCGGTGGCAAGAAGGATAAAGAGCGAAGGGCACGCCATCGGCGTCCATACGTACAGCCATAAATACCTCCAGATATATATGAATGTGGATTCATATCTCAAAGATTTTTCAATGGCCGAGGATGCGATATACCGCGCAACAGGCGACAGGTGCGCCATATTCCGCTTTCCCGGAGGCAGTATAAACGTCTTCAATTCCCGTATATACGGAGAGCTGACGGCTGAAATGCTGCGCCGCGGGTTCAAATTCTATGACTGGAACGTTTCCGCGGGAGACGCCGTCAAAAAGACGATAAAAAAGAACATCATCGACAACGTGGCGAACAACGTCAGGCGGGACCAGCCCAATATCGTCCTGATGCACGATACTTCGGAACTTTCGCTCGCCTCGCTTGAACAGATCATCCTGCGCCTGAAAAAAGAGAATTACATTTTTAAAGCGCTCGGCAGCGAAGACAGGCCCATCACGTTTACACACATAAGATAAGAGATAAGGAGAAAGAAATCATGGATTATCGCCAGAATTTCAAAACCGCCTTAAAAGAGATATTCCTGTTGCAGAAAAGCCAGAACAGGGAAGAGAGGCCGGCGGAGAAGCAGGACATCGCCGCGTTTGTCACAGAGGCGGAGACTGCGGCGCCTAAGCTGGCCCTCACACAGCCAAGGAAGAATGACCGCAAAAAATCTGATCCCTCCGTCATCTCCGAAGATACCGCCATCAACGGCGAGGTCGTCTCGAAGGGAAGTTTGGATATACGCGGCATCATAGTTGGGAATGTCGTCACCAAAGGCGACATCGTCATATCAGGCAGCGTCGAAGGGAATATCTCGGGAGAAAATATCGACCTCAAGGCATGCAAGATCACCGGAGACCTTGCCGCGGAGGGCACGATAAAGATAGGCAAAGACACGGAGATCGTCGGCTCGATGATGTCCAAGGAGATATTTGTGGACGGCAAGGTATCGGGGAACATCTCATCGTCTGCGGACGCCTATTTCAGGCAGGGAGCCTTCGTCATCGGCAACGTCACGACGAATATGATCGCGATTGAAAGAGGCGGCGTTATCTGCGGTGAGGTAACCATCGGCAGCGCGGCGCTGAACGGCGACCCGCAGAACAGATCGGAAGAAGCCAGGATGAGAATCCAGGCGGGGGAATAACGGGACGCCGGGAATAGGCGTCGCTGTATCGTCATGTCGGACATTTTTTGCCGGGATAATTTTTTTTCGCTGTTCAACAAAACTATCAAAAGAGAGGGCCCCACGGCAAAGTTAGCCGTGGAGTTTTTTTGCATGCTCGCCGGGATCGCGGGACCGCGCAGAGACATCGCCAGGCGTAACCTGGAGTTCATCTTTCCCTCAAAGCCGAAGTTCAAGAGAGAGCAAATACTGAAGGAATCGTATAAAAACCTCTTATGGAGTTTTTTCGAATACGCCGCATGGCAGAAGGACCCCGCATACGTGAACAGGGTCGCCGCGGAGGTCAGGGGATTCGAACTCCTTGAGGAAGCTATTTCAAACGGCAGGCGGGTCATTGCCGTATCGGCGTGCCTGGGCAACTGGCCGCTCATCGCCGCCTGGATGGAGGGACAGATGCGTTTTTCGTGCCTCTTCGGCAGGCATGATGAAATATCCGCCTTAAATGACGAATCGCTGTCAGACCAACTCGCCTCCGAGTTTCAGAAGAGCGACGTCATCTGCGTCGCGGGAGACCGGCACGGAGGGAGCAGCGGCTCCCAACTGCCCTTTCTCGGGCAGATGACAAATACCGGCACGCTTGCCGCCCGCTGCGCGCTGCTGAGCGGAGCCGCGGTACTGGTCGTCACCTGCACCCGGATATCTCCCTACCGATGCAGGATAAATATCGGCTTTCCTCCCGAAGACGGCGCGCAGGGGGATATGACCGAGGTCGACTTTTTGACGCTGCAGATAAACAGGGAGCTGGAAAGGCGCATACTGCAGTTTCCGGAACAATGGCTGTGGCAGCAGAAGAGATTCATCGGAGAGGTCGACGAGCGGCTGTAGCGGGCGCGCCGCCGGCCGGCGGCGCGGACTGTCCGATGTTTCCGTTAAAAGACTTGACGCGTTTGCCGTGAGGGCGCTTTTTTATCTTGACTTTTACACCCCGCGAAGGTATTTTTGAAAAATTACAGAGGGGGGTGCCGTCATGAAGGAATGTATTGAATCAAAGAATCTGCATCTGCGGCTGAGGAAGGTCGCGGGACAGGTGAACGCCATCGAGCGGATGATCGGCGAGGACGTCCCCTGCGAAGATATCCTCATCCAGATAAACGCGGCGAAGAACGCGCTGCACAAGATCGGGCAGGTAATACTCGAGGGACACCTCAAGCACTGCGTCCGCCGCGGCATCGAACAGGGCGACGCCGAAAAGACCATCGCCGATTTCGTAAAGACTCTCGAACATTTCTCGCGCATGTCGTAAAAAATCTTTCCGGACTTCTTGACAAAGTAGTTTTTTCTGTTATACATATACCTATACGGGTATATGTATAACAGAAAGGGGTCGTTTAAATGGAACACCGGCACGAAATAGAGCATGATCACGAGCACGAAGAGGCGCATTGCTGCGGGCATTGCCATTCCCGCGAAGAGGGCGGCGGCATTAAGGGAACGCTGATACAGCTTTTCGCCGCCTTTGCGCTGGCGGCTGCGGTCGCCTTCGCCCCGCTGCCACCCTATGCGAAGGCCGCGGGCTTCGCGGCGGCCTACCTGATCGCCGGCTGGAAGGTGCTGCTTTCCTCGCTGCGCAATATCATGAAGGGCGAGATTTTTGACGAGAACTTCCTCATGAGCGTCGCCTCGCTGGGGGCCTTCGCGATCGGCGAGATGGCCGAGGCGGTCGCGGTAATGGTTTTTTACGGAGTCGGAGAGATGCTCCAGGATTCCGCGGTAGCAAAATCGAAGCGCAGCATTGAGAGCCTCATGGACCTCCGCAGCGACCGCGCGAACGTGCTGCGCGGCGGCAAAACAGTCGCCGTCAGCCCGGAGGAGGTCATGGTCGGCGAGACGATCTCGGTAAAGCCGGGAGAGAAGATACCGCTTGACGGCGTCGTGCTCTCCGGCACATCTTTCCTTGATACGAGAGCGCTGACCGGGGAGTCGGTGCCTCGCCGCGCCGCGCCGGACGACGAGGTGCTTTCGGGCTCCGTAAGCACGGACGGGGCCTTGGAGATACGCGTGACAAAGCCGTTTTCGGAATCCACCGTCTCAAAGATACTGGAGCTCGTGCGCGGCGCGGCGAGCAAAAAATCCGCCACGGAGAGGTTCATCACGAAGTTCGCGCGCTGGTACACTCCGGCCGTCGTCGGTATCGCCGCGCTGGTGGCGCTGCTGCCGCCGCTCGCCGGCTACGGGACGTTTGCCGCGTGGTTTTACAAGGCGCTCTCCTTCCTCATAATCTCATGCCCCTGCGCCCTCGTCCTCTCGATCCCGCTCAGCTTCTTCGGCGGCATCGGCGGCGCGGCGCGCAGCGGCATCCTCGTGAAGGGAAGCTCCTATCTGGATGCGATGAGCCGGCTCGGCACGGTCGCTTTTGACAAGACCGGCACGCTGACCCGCGGCGTCTTCAAGGTCACGGAACTGCTGCCCGCGGAGGGCGTCTCCAAAGAGGAGCTGCTTCGACGCGCCGCGGAGGCCGAGGCGCAGTCAAATCATCCGATCGCGAGATCCATAATGGCGGCCTTCGGCGGCGAAGCGCCGGAGCGGTCCGATGCGCGCGAGCTCGCAGGCAAGGGCATCGAAGCGCGCGTCAAAGAGGGGACCCTTTACGCGGGAAACACAAAGCTCATGAAGGATATCGGCATCGGGGGATTGAGAGGATACGCTAAGACCGCCGTGCATGTCGCCCTCAACGGGAAATACCTCGGCGCCCTGCTGATCGCCAACGAACTCAAACCGGGCGTGCGCGCGGCGATGAACGACCTGCGCGCGGCCGGGATATCGCGCCTCGTGATGCTGACCGGAGACAACGCGGCGATCGCGAAGGAGACGGCCGCCGAAGCCGGCATCGACACCGTCCGCGCGGAGCTGCTGCCGCAGGATAAGACGGCGGAGCTGGAGAAGCTGATGGCAGGCGAGGAGAAAAAGACGGCCTTCGTAGGCGACGGGATCAACGACGCGCCGGTCCTCACCCGCGCCGATATCGGCATCGCGAT
Organism: Cloacibacillus evryensis DSM 19522; assembly: GCF_000585335.1. Taxonomy (NCBI): domain Bacteria; kingdom Thermotogati; phylum Synergistota; class Synergistia; order Synergistales; family Synergistaceae; genus Cloacibacillus; species Cloacibacillus evryensis. Next base: position 405,620 of record NZ_KK073872.1, on the reverse strand, counting down.
GGGCGGCATCGGTTCGGACGCCGCGATAGAGGCGGCCGACGTGGTGATAATGACCGACGAGGTCGACAAGATCGCGACGGCCGTCAGGATCGCCGTCAAAACGAAGCGGATCGTCTGGGAAAACATCGCGATGGCCCTCGGCTTCAAGGTCGCGGTGATGCTGCTCGCGATATTTGCCGACGCCTCCGTCTGGTTCGCGATCTTCGCCGACGTCGGGGTGGCGCTTCTCGCCGTGGCTAACGCGCTGCGGGCGCTGAAAGCCCCGGCGCCGCGAAACGCCGCAATGGAGAGAGAAAGAGGGACCGAGCCGTGCCCCGCGGCATGACGGCGGGAAAGGTCACGGCAGGCGGCCTGTGCTGAACCTGAGCGGGAACTTCCGGCAGAGGCCTAACCGGCCTCTGCCTTTACGGCCGCTTATACGACCTCGATGTGGCACATCTTCATCGTTTCCAGCGCCGCCTCGTGGCTTTTTCGCGTCACGCCGGCGCAGCAGCGGGAGTCCACCCTGAACGACGCCTCGGGAAAATTCGCTTTGAGCAGCAGCGCGTTGCTGACGACACAGATATCGGTGCAAAGCCCAAGAAGATAAAAGGCGAAAGATTCGCCGGCGGTGCCGTCCGCGCTCTTTTTCCCCTTGTCTTCGGCTGCCGCGGCGCGGATGATCCCCGGGAGCCCGACGCTTCCAAAGGTCTTTTTCTCCACGATGACGGCCCCCTCGCGCGAGGCATAGCCGGCCAGTTCCGGGATGATCTCGTTTCCCCACGTTCCCCTGACGCAGTGCGGTACGGGGAGGTGACGGCCCTCGCTTGTCTCCAGGTAATTTTCTTCGTGGGTGTCCTTCGTGAATATTAGCCGCCCGCGGTCCTCAGAGATAAATCTTTCCACAGCTTCGGCGACGTCCGGCACGATCGCGCGGGCCATTTCGCTGCCGAGGCTGCCGCTCACAAAGTCGTTCTGCATATCGACCACGATCATAAATTCAAGTTTTTCGCTCATCCATACCATTCCTTTCGGCGGCGGCATCCTCCGTTCCCCCGGACCTGCCGCGCCTTCATCATCCTGCTTTCGCAAGGGCCCCCGTCCGGCATTTGCCGGAGGCATAGGGGTACAGCATCCTGAAACGGCTGTCGGCGGTTGGAAATACAGTCATAAACTCCTCGCTCTCAAGAAGAGACTTGATGTACCCGCCGAGCGCGGCTACCGCCATCTGCCCCTCGATGCGCGCCGCCGTTCCGCGAAAAGCGGGTCATCAGCCGCGCCAACACCAATCAGCGGAGCGTCGTATATCCGCATCTCCGCCAATTCAGGCCGTAAGGCCTCCTCTGCCGCCACATGGTCGACCGGCCATTCTATAAATTCCGCCGTATCCGCGGATATTTTATCCAGAAGCCTTCTCATTCCCCCAGCCGACAACTCTCTCACAGGTTATTATAACGGCCGCCGCGAAAAAAACAAAAGCGGTTATTTATCCGCCTGAGATTTGTCCAATCTTAAATCAGCCGCACACGGACAAAAAAACCCCGCCCCTCAGGCGATGCCGCTCGCCTTAAGGGCGGGTATCCATTCGCCGCCGCAAAGTTTTAGTTCTCTCCCTCTTCCCGGTTCCGCACCAACTGCGCCGTCGTATATTCCGCCCAGCTATAGTTCGCCATATACTCGCCGGTGAACGATTTAACGGCCTGGGGATCGCCCTCAAGATACCGGTAGTAGTCGCATTCAAGGCCATCCACATTAACGGCGAAGCTGTTTCTGTGCTTTATCACGACCTCGGCGGCCCCGACGGCCTTCAACGCGGCTACGATATCGGACATGAAGGTATGTATCTGGTTTCGCAGAGACTTGTCAAAATCCCGCTCTTCCCAGAGTGCCGAGGCAAGCTCGGCGATAGATACGGAGGCGCCCCGGCGATCCACAAGGTAGGCAAATAGCTCTTTGGAGCGCGAACGGCTGAAGCGCAGCGGCGCTCCGTTCGCGAAGACCTCAAAACAGCCAAAGGTCTGCACGCGGAGGCGGCCAAGATCATGCCGCGGCCCCACCGGGCGCAGATTTGAAAGCTCGGTGATTATATCCTCGCTATTTGCGGGCTTCATGATATATCCGGAAGCCCGCAGTTTGAAGGCATCCACCGCGTATTCGCCGTACCCGGTGAGAAAGATTATCGAGACCGCGGGTTTTTCACGCTGGATATGTGCGGCAAGAGTCAGTCCGTCCATACCGCACATATTTATATCCAGAAAGGCAACATGCACCTCATTATGCAAAATATATTCCAATGCCTTTTCAGGGTCGGTAAAACCGACCGTTGAAATGACGGACGGTACTTCTTGAAGCTGCAGCAGAAGATCTTCAAGCAAAAGTTCTTCATCGTCAACTACGATTACCTTCATCCCTTCACCTCTTTAGGTATGTATATTACAGCCTTCGTTCCTGCACCGGGCGCACTGGTTATTGCAAGCGAACCGCCACACATAAACTTAAGGCGGCTTTTCGTGTTCTCTATTCCGATGTGACTGCGCCCGCCCTCCTTGAACATCTCCGGCGCAAAGCCGATTCCGTCATCAGCCACCTCCACGACAAAGCCAGCGCGTTCCTCGAAGGTCGATACAGAAATTGTGCCGCCGCCTGGCTTTAGGCTGATGCCGTGCTTAACCGCATTCTCCACCATCGGCTGGATTGTGAGGGCTGGCAGCATAAAACTCCTGCACTTCAAATTATATTCTACATTGACTCTATCACCAAAACGTAATTTTTCTATGTAAAGGTAATGTTCGAGGTGGAGCAGCTCCGATTCAAGAGGTATTAATCTGTTTTTGTTTAGAGAACCCATATTGCCGCGCAGATACTTCGCGAAAGCGTCTATTGCATCGCGCGCCGCCTTTGGGTTCTTCACGCAGAGAGATTTTATTGTGGCGAGCGCGTTAAAGAGAAAGTGTGGCTGTATCTGCGATAGCATAATCGCAATGCGGCTCTGCGCCAGCTCGCCGCGCATGTGCTCCTCACGCACAGATGCGTCGGTGTTCACCTTGAACTGCCAGATTGTAAAACTCCACTGCACCACTGCGTAGACAAAAACACCGGCGTTGAGCCATATGGTGTTTTCACTGCCATCCCTCAGAAAGAGGAACATGTCCGCCATAATGCCTATGCCTACCGGCAACGTGGTATAAAAAACAGTCCGCAGTCCCCGATTGCACGTAAAAAGATACTCGCGCCACATGGCCGCGAGCGCGGCCAACATTCCGCAGACGACGGTGACAACCAGAAGATCTGGTTCGTCATAGGCATCGCGCACTCCGGAAAGTGCCAGCACCAGTATACCAATGATGAGAGTCAGAATGAAGGAGGAGGAACATGCCGCAACACTCTTTCTCGCTCCAGTAAGAAAAGTTCCAATGTATAGGATGAAAAAGAGGCCGATAAAATAAAAGCTGAGAACGTCGATGCTTCCAATCAACGCTGGATATGGCACGATTAACGAAATGAAGCCATACTGTATCGCAAACCACAGGCCGCAGCTCACGGAAAAACCACCGCCGTAGAGACAGCGCGAAGCAAGCGGCTGCTTGAGCAGCACAAGCCCGGCTGCGGCGGCTAGCTCAAGCAGCCCCATCACGAGTGTTACAACGCCAATCAGGAAAGAGAGGCCGTATTCATGCATCTCCGTGCGCCATAGTCCATCTGTACTTCCATAGTGGATGCTGTTGAGAAACCTACTGACAGCAGGCAGATAGTCGTCGCCGTAAACCGGGCGCAGCTCAATGTCGATATGATCGCGAGGGCTTATCCCCGGCGAGAAAAAAGCGTGCCAAAGGTTTCCGGGGCTTTTGAAGAGCGGGTGACGCTTTTCCCCAAAAGAATATATCCGGTGACCGTTCTGCGATATTTCAACGTAAAGATCCGTGATGCGAAGCATGATCAGCATATTTTTTTCGACTTCACATGAAAAATTCCCTCGGAAAAAGAAGGTAGTTCCAGCCTTTATGCCAAAGTCGGCATCGCTGCACAGCTGCAGCCACGGGCTGCCGTCGACACTGTACTCACCCATCAAACTGACCGGAACAAAGAGACTCTCGACGGAGACGCGGGAATTTTTATCCGAGATGAGCCGCCAAGCTAGAAGGAGGGTCATAACGACCGCCAGGCAAAGAGCCGCTTTCCGCAAAAGAAGTAAATGCCTTTCCATCACCAGAACCTCCTTAAACCATGCGCCACCTCTGCCTGTAGTATTTCCCCTTCCTGCGATGCAAATTATTACCTTGCTGACATAAGCAGGTTACCTACAAATGGACATATCATGCACACCGCACGAGAGGACGACCTCTCAAATATTGAAAGGCCGTCGACTCATACAGTTAATTTGTGCACCCTCAAATATCAAAGGCTATTTGTGCGTCGTTATTTTTTCTTTTTCAATACCAGTGGTATCACAGCCAAGAGCATCAATCCAGCAAGGCCTGTGCTGCAGCCGCCGCTGCTGCTTCCTCCTCCGCCTTGTGTCTTTGCCTGAAGCACCGCCATCGGGTCAATCACTACACCGTTTGCGGCTTCGTCAAGGTCAAAACTTTGTCCGTCTTTGACAAAGGCTACAAGAGTGTAGGTATCCGTTGGCACTATCGCATCTGTGTGTATCGTGCTTGTGCCTGATTTCAACAGCGTCACATACTTGTCTTTGAAGTCGGCCGACTTGGTGGCCACGCTGAAAAGCTCTCCTTTGCCGCCAGGGAGAATCTTGACCAGCTTAAGCTCTGAAAGCGAGTCCGCCAGCAATTTATCACCAGAGACTTCATAGGCGTATGTCGATGTGTCTCCAAGAATGTCAAGGCTTGCAGCGGCTATTGGCAAATTGTTGATTTTCACCACAGTTAAGTTTTTGCCTTCGATTGCACTGTTTACCGCAGCCGAGGCTATGGCATCGGTCACAATTAGCTGTCCTTTGCCGTTTACTGTGAGGTCAGCGGGAAGCAGGCGCGTGCCAGATAGAATAGCAGCTTTATCTGCCGCAACAGCTATTTTGACAAGTGTCGCCTCAACGCCGGAGGGCTTATCCGCCGGAAGCACCGGCTTAATCGGCGAGAATGGGTCGTCTACTACGATTGGCCCCTCTTTTGTCACTGTGACATCGCACGAGGCGGTGAAACCACCGTTATCAGAGGTTGCAGTTATCACTGTTCTGCCCTCAGCAATGCCTTTTACTCCGACGCTCGCGCCGGAAAGGCTTGTTGTTGGCGAGACCGTAGCCACTGCGGGATTGCTGGAACTCCATGTAATTCTTTGGAGAGTGGCATCAGCGGGTGTAACGGTGGCGACTATGTAAACAAGATTGCCTATGGCCGTGCTCGCTATCTTTTTATCAACAGAGATGGCGGTCACGGGGACCTTTATCTCGACGACTCCAATGGAGAGTTTGGGGATATTATCATCGCCTGTCAGGTCAAGCGGCGTGTTAATCGGATTGCCGATGTTGGAAAAATCTGTAGCGCAGAGTTTCATTGCGTTTGTCGCGTGCGTGCCGCCTACGGCCTTTCCAGTCACGTCCGCATGGTCATAGCTTGCGGCATTGACGGCAACTTCAGCTAAAGCGGTGTCCATGATGCCAAAAGCGCTGTTAGTGACATAACTATCGAACGACGCTTGTGTGCCCAGTTTCCCCGGGTATGTCTTCAGCATATATTGGTCGGTGCTGCCCACAGTGACTACGAGCTGCTTCGGAACGAGATCCGTTGACGCGAGAAGGTTCGGCAGGCAGGTGGTGACGACGTCGTTTGAAAGAGCCGCGTCATATGAGACGACGGCAAATTTTCCGTGCTCGCCCTCGCCGACATCGAAGCTCGCCGTTGTGCTGAGCCAGCCGCTATTTGTGATGTCGCCTGAATTTATGCCGACAATGCCGCCCACTATATAGGTGCCGTGCTGTTCCGTTGTAAGGGCTATTGCTGAGGCACTGTTTGTGATAGTAGCACTATTATGGTTGTATCCCGCAATCCCGCCAATGATGGAGGGAGCAGATGACGCCTCAACACCGGCTGTGCCGCTTGCAGAACAGTTCGTAATGGCACTGCTGCCGTCGTTGTATCCGACGATACCGCCCATATAGGTCGTGCCTGTCGTGGAATCAGCTCCTCCCGCAATGGCATTTGCAAGACAGTTTGTGATTTTTCCGCCCATGTTGTATCCAACGATTCCGCCGGCATAGGTCGTATCTATCGGAGATTCCGCTTCAATTCCGCCGGTGGCAGCACAGTTGGTGATAGTGCCGCCTCCGTTATAGCCAACGATTCCTCCGCAGTATGCCTGGTAATTTGTCGACGCCCCGACCTCCGCCGCCACGCTTCCAAGCGCCGATGAGCAGTTCAGGATCTTTGAGTTTATCCCGGAGAGATAACCCACGATCCCGCCGCCGTAAACATTGTTGTTGGTGGAGACTACCAATCCGACAGCGCCTGTCGCCGTACAGTTGAGAAAGGCCGCGGATTCTCCGCGCCCGGCTATAACGCCTGAATACAGCGCGTGCGTCGAGCCCATTATGGAGATAGAAGCGTCGACCGTGAGGTTTTCCACAGCTCCGCCTTTAACGTATCCAAAGAGCCCCGCGTACTGGTTCTTGGAAGCCGTTATCGTCAGGCCGGATATCATGTGGCAGCCGCCGATGAAAGTTCCGCTAAAAGGATGTCCCTCGGTGCCGATAGGAGTCCAGTCTCCTGAAAGTACGATGTCCGTGGAAAGGTACGCATATATATCGCTTGAGGTGCCGTTGTTGACGTTGTCGCGGAACAGCGCAAGATCTGCGCTTGTGTTGATGATAAATGCTTGTGGAATCCGAACATCCTCTGCATTGGATTTTGTCGGCATGTAGTGGGCAAAAAGGCCGCTTATGACCGTTATGGCCAATATCAGTGCAATCGCGCCTATGCTTCTAACGTGCTTTTTATTAGTTGTAGCTGGTTCGTTCATCAAATATACCTCCTAATGTTAAATTCCTGGCCTTAAACCAGATTTTGTTAATCGTTATCTTGTTCAAACTCCAGGATCTGTCCCGTTTTTGCCTCAATGTCGTATTCATATTTCAGCCCGTTGCAGAAGAATTTGACCTCGTATTTAACCATTCCATCGTCATGGTCGAGCTTGGTCCTGAGATAAAGCACGTCGCCGCGTTTTACCTTTGCGTGGTCAAAAGCTATTTTTTCAGCTGCCTGCGGGCCAATATATTGTGCATGGGCCGCCGTTCCGTAGCCTGCTTTTTTCCCAAATTTTCTTACGGCGCCGCTTACGGCGTCGATGCCATATTCGTATTTGAAGTCTCCGAATACAAAATCAATTTCATACTCCGTGTGCTCGTGGTCGTTATCAAGCCCTAGTTTCAATATCCTTGCGCCAGACTCGCTGGCTCCCGCGTGTTGAAATGCTATTTGTTTGGCCCGCTCTTCTCCGATAAGACTGACAGCCTCAGAGCATGCAGGCGTCATGCCAAATATTAGATACGCCGCGCAAAACAGGACCCCCGCGTACTGAAATATCTTTTTTTTCATAACATATCCTCCTCGTATAATTAAGCTGTGCTGAAAAAGCGCCGTATTTAAGATCTGGCAGAGTCAATGCAGGTGCTTAGAAATGGTGCCGTTCCATGATCCTGTATTTGATTTTCATTGTGCCGTTTGCTGAGTAATCCCTTTATATAGGCCAATTATAAAAAACGAACGCCAACAAAAGGGCAACTGTGCCGAAAACTATGACCTGCCGGTACTTGGGCAGGAGGAGCTGTGATCTTTATGCTAAAATCAGGCGGAGGATACTTACGAAGAGACTGGAGCGGCGCGGCATGAAGAATATTCTCGGCAAGATACGATTTTCCCTCCTGGCGGCCGCCGTCATCGCCGCCATTTTCATCATCGGCGGATTATTCTCCGGCGGGGGCCGGCTCGCTGTCAAAGGCGCCCTTTCACATATATCAATCGACGGAGAGTACCGCACCGAGGGAAGCGCATGGCGCCCGCTCTCCGGCCTCTCCGAATTCCGCGGCGCGGAGGAGGGGCGTCCCGTTTATATAAAGGGACATTTCCGCGAGGAGATCGCTATAAACAGGTTCGTCATACTGAGGATGGTGAATTTGCGGCTGCGGCTGTCGGTGAACGGGCGCGAACTCTATTCGTTCGGATATTCGGGAAGGCCAAACCGTTATATCAACAGCCCCGGCGACGTGTGGCACGGTTTTCTGTCGCCCGGCATCTCGCCGCGCGACGAGGTGACGATCGAGCTGCGGCGGGTCCATGCGAAGGATTATGACTCGCCCGTGAAGCTACTGCTGGAAAATATTTATGCAGGGGATTCGGGCGAACTGCTGCTGGATGTCCTTTACAGGCGGATCGGGCTGCTTTTCTTCATCGGGATATTCGTTCCGCTGCTTGGCGCGGTGGAGCTGCTGGCCTCGCCGCTGCTTTTTTTCTTCGCCTCCCGAAATGTATTCCTGCGCTTCTTTTATAATGCCGGCTTCACCTTCGCGGCTGGCGGCTGGATCTCGATAAATTACGACATTTCGACGCTGCTCGTTCCATTTCCGCGGGTGATACTGGCCTTTGAGGTGACCTGCCTCTATCTGACGGCCTTCTTTTTCGCCTCTTACGCCGCCACCTATATGAGCGGCTGGCGCAGGCGCGCCGCCGAGTGCTCCGCGGCGGCGGGACTTTTTATATTCCTGGCTCTAGCGGCGCTTTCATGGACCGGAACGACGGACATCTATCGGCCCATGCTTTTCAGCGCCGCGGTAAACACCGCCTTCTTTCTCTTCGCCATCGTCTCTCTCGTCATCGAGTATCGGAAATCCGGCGATAAGGCGATCCTGCCGGTGCTCATTTCTTTTGTTCCCACCCTCTTCGGCGCGATAGCGGACAATCTCGGTTATTTGCGGATCATAGAGACTCCGCCGATATGGGTCTGCGTAAGTTTTTCCTTTTTTATCATCATCCAGAGCGTTATCCTTATCTGGGAATATAAACGCCGCGCCGACGCCGACGCGAGGGCCGAACGCATGGAGAAGGAGCTGGCGGAGAGCAAGGTCACCATCATGTTGAGCCAAATAGAGCCCCACTTCCTCTATAATTCGCTTTCGACGATCAAAGCCCTCTGCGCGAAGGACCCTAAGGCCGCCGCCGAGGCCGTCTCGCATTTCGCGAAATATCTGCGCGGAAGCATGGCCTCTCTTTCGGATAAGAAGCCCATCCCTTTTGACGACGAGCTGCGGCATCTGGAAAATTATTTTTACATCGAGAAGCTCCGCTTCGGGCGGCGGGTGGAGCTGATCTTTGACCTGGAAACGACGGATTTCATGCTCCCCATTCTTACCTTGCAGCCGCTCGTTGAAAACGCGGTGCGGCATGGCAGGGGCGACGGGCGCGGGACCATCACGATAACCGTCGCCACGAAGAGGCTGGCGAACGGTTCCCTGCTGTCCGTCTCCGACGACGGCTCCGGATTTAACCTTCAAACACTGGCCCGCGACGGCAGCCGGCACGTCGGGATTGAGAATACGAGAAACCGTCTCGAATACCTCTGCCGAGGCCGCCTGACGGTCGAGAGCAGGCCCGGAACCGGTACAACGATCATCATCTTCGTTCCGCACGAAGGCTCAGCCTAGTACATTGATGATGCCGTCCGGCCGCTATTTCCCCACTCTGAAATGGTCCAGGACAAAATCTATGAAGCGTCGCGCGGCGACGGAGAGAGTCCGCTTGTTCCTGTAGGCGAGCGCCGTCGTGCGCTCCACGGGCGGCTCGATGTGCAGCGCCGCGAGGCTGCGCTCTTCATTTTTCAGGACCAGTTCGTAGAGGACGGAGACGCCGAGCCCCTGCTCGACCATTGAGATGACGGTGTAGTCGTCCGTGACTCTGTAGTGGATGTCGGGTTCGAGATTTTCCCGGCGGAAGGCGTCCAGCGCGACGCTGAACTCACCCTCGTCAAGAAGTATCAGCGGCTCCTTCGAGAGTTCGCCCAGCGTAACATATTCCCTGCCGGAGAGAGGGTGTCCCGGAGGCAGCGCCGCGAGCATTTCATCCTTGCGCAGCGGCGTCACGACAAGTCCCTTGACCTCGTCATAACAGGTGAAGCCAAAGTCTACGGTGCCTTCCGATATCCATTCTTCGATACCGCGGTAGTCGCCCTGCCGCAGATCGAAGTGCACGAAGGGATAGATGGATTTGAACTCGTTCATCAGCTTCGGCAGCCAGCTGCGGCTGACGCTCGTGAAGGTCCCGATCCTGATGTTGCCGCCGACGAGGCCGCGCATTTCCTCGCATTTCACGCGCAGCTCACGGTGAGCGGCGCAGATCGAACGAATATAGGGCATATACTGTTCGCCGTCTGCCGAGAGGACGACGCCGCCCTTCTCGCGGCGCAGCAGCACCGTGCTGAGCTCCTCCTCAAGGGTGTGGACCATCTGGCTCACCGCCGACTGGGTATATCCCAGCTCATTCGCGGCGCGGGTAAAGCTGCCGCACTCCGCCACCTTTACAAAGACCTCATATCTGTTCATCGCGCGCCCCTTTTTATTATTAGTCTTACTAATATATTTATTATAAATATTCGTTGGACTGCTTGCAATAAAAGTTGTAAAAATATCGGTGAAAACAACAGGTTACGGGGGAAAATCACAGAGATGGCCAAGAGAGACATTTACTATTTTTCCAAGGGGATGCGCGACGCGATACCTATTTTGCTGGGATATATCGCCGTCTCATTCACTCTCGGCATCGGCGCGAAGAACGCCGGGCTCAGCCCCTTTCAGGCGCTGCTCAGCGCCGTGACGCAGAACGCCTCCGCCGGGCAGTTCGCGGGCTATTCCCTCATCGCGGCGGGCGCGGGATACCTTGAAGTCGTCATCATGATCATCGTCGCGAACGCGCGCTATCTGCTGATGTCATGCGCGATGAGCCAGAAAATATCGCCCGAAACGCCGCTTCGCCACCGCATGCTGCTCGCCGTGGACATCACTGATGAAATATTCGGCCTGTCCGTCGCGCAGCCGAAGCGCCTCAATCCCTTTTACACCTACGGCATGGTCGCCGCCGCGGCTCCCGGCTGGGCGCTCGGCACGTTTCTCGGCGTCGTCGTCGGCAACATCCTGCCGCAGAATATCGTCACCGCCCTGAGCGTCGGCCTCTTCGGCATGTTTATCGCCGTCATAGTGCCGCCGGCGCGCAAGAATACGGTCATCGCCCTGCTCATCGCCGTCTCGATGGCGGCAAGCTTCGCCCTCTCGCGCCTCTCCGCGGTGGAGCTCTCGGCGGGAGTGCGCACGATAATCCTTACGGTCGCCATCTCCGGCACGGCGGCCTTCCTCTTCCCGCTGAGGGAGGAGCGGCGGACAAATGCCGCGTAACGTCTATCTCTATCTGTTGATAATGGCGGCGGTGACTTACCTCATCCGCGTCCTGCCGCTGACGGTCATCAGATGCGAAATAAAAAACAGGCGCGTGCGCGCCTTTCTCTATTATGTCCCCTATGTGACGCTCGCGGTGATGACCTTTCCCGCGATAATCGACGCCACCGGCAGCACGCTGACGGCCGTCGCGGCGCTTATGGCTGCCGCGGCGCTCTCCTGGTTCGGCGGCAGCCTGCTGCAGGTCTCGGTGCTTTCGTGCGCCGTCGTCTTCGTCCTCGATAAATTTATTCTCTAGCTTTCAGAGGATGCACCTCCTCTTTTCATATAAATCGCGGAAGCGGGCGGGAAACATTTCCGTCCGCTTTCGCCGTCAGCGCCGCCGCGAGAGTTTCTCCGTCTTCATGAAGTCAATAAAATCGCGCTGTACCTGTGACAGAACGCCGGATTTTTTGTAAGAGAGATAAATGCCGCGCGACGCCTCACTGTTATCCAGGCGGTAAAAAAATACTTTGTCGGAGGGCGCGAGACAGTCAAGGATCGTATCACGCACAAAGGCGATGCCCCTGCCTTCGCAGACAAGGTAATAGGCCGTCATCATCTGTTCGAGATACATCGATACCTTCGGCGTAAAACCGGCTTCCTTGCAGATCGCGAGGCTGCGCCGGTGGATGTCGTTCCATTTTTTCAGTATCAGGAACTCCTCTTCCGCGAAGCGCTCCAGCGGCACGGCCGGCTTTAAGGGCGCGTCCGTGCTCTCCGCCGCCATCTCCTCAAAGGAGTAACGGAACTCCGAGAGCTCTTCGTTAATAGGATTGGAGGCGGGCACGGCGAGCACAATGCGCTCGACCGTCCAGGGCACAGACTCAAAAACATTTTTATCAAGCTGCTCAGCCTCAAGGAGGAAGTCCAGCGCCCCTTCGCGCAGACGCTCTGAGAGCGCGACGCTGCTGCCCTCCGAGAGCGTGGCGGTGATGTTGGCGTAACGTGCGCGGAACGCCTCGATTATCTCCGGCAGCACATAAGAGCAAAAAAACATCGAGCTGCCGACATTCAGCCGCGCAGGCGCGCCGCCAGCGAGCGCGGCGAAGTGCTCCTGCATCTCGCGCTCCGTCTCCATGATCTTATCAGCGAAATTTATATAATACTCCCCCGCCTCGGTAAGGCTCACGGGGTTCGTGCTGCGGTTGAAGAGCGGCAGGCCGAGCTCGTTCTCTATGCGTTTGACGGCGGCGCTGAGCGACGGCTGAGAAATGAAAAGCCTCCGCGCAGCCTTGGAAAAGCTGCGTTCCTGATATACGGCATATATATATTCGATATCCTTTAACATTGTGGCAGCATCTACCTTTTATCGGGAGCTATAGAAACAACTATATAAGATTATATTGTAATAAGTATTTTACAACAAGAAGATATTTTATTAGTATTAAATCAAGAAAAAGGCCATGGGACCGCTGAAAATAATGAATATAGCTCGAAAGGGGAATAGCAATGAAGGATTTCACTGCTTCAAGGGTGTGTGCGCTCACACCCTCCGGAATACGCAAAGTAAATGAACGCGCGCTGGCAATGGAGCGCGCGGGAGAACGGGTCATACACTTCGAGATAGGCCGCCCGGACTTTGACACGCCCGCCTATATAAAAGAGGCGGCGATCAAAAGCCTGCGCGACGGCGAGGTCTTCTACACCTCGAATTTCGGCATGATGGAGCTGCGCGAGACGATCGCCGAGAGGCTGGCCAAGGCGAACGGCATTCCCTGCGCCGCGGAGAATATACTCGTCACCGCCGGGCTTTCGGAGGCAGTCTTCGACCTGCTCTGCACGATACTGAACGAGGGGGACGAACTTCTCATCCCCGACCCCGTATGGATAAATTATCTTAATGTCCCCGCGCTCTTCAACGCGCGTCCCGTCTCCTATTCGCTCACCGAGGAGAACGGCTTTGAGCCCGACCTCGCAGAGATAAAGAGCAAGATAACGCCGCGCACTAAGGCTATAGTGCTGCTCACGCCATGCAACCCCACGGGAGGCGTCCTCTCGCGCGGCACGCTTGAGGGCATCGCGGAACTTGCGAAGGCTCACGATCTGCTCGTGGTATCGGATGAAATTTACGAGCGCCTCGTCTACGACGGAAAGCGTCAGACAAGCATCGCCTCTCTGCCAGGCATGGCGGACCGCACGGTAACATTCAACGGTTTGTCCAAGGCCTATTCGATGACGGGCTGGCGTCTCGGCTACGCCGCGGCTCCCAAGGATCTCATCATCGCCATGAATAAGATACACCAGCACAACACCACCTGCGCCCCGTCATTCGTACAGCGCGCCGCCATCACGGCCCTGCGCGACGAGGGGGACGAGGTCGAGCTGATGGTCAGGGAATTTGAGCGCCGCCGCGACTACGCCGTCGAAGCGATAAATAAGATGGAGGGCGCAAGCTGCGTCACGCCGAAGGGAGCCTTCTACATTTTCATCAACGTGAAGGGGTTGGGACGCCCCTGCGCCGAGGTCGCCGAATACCTGCTCGAAGAGGCAAAGGTCGCGCTGGTGCCCGGAAACGTCTTCGGCAGGAACGGCGAGGGATATCTGCGCATGAGCTTCGCCAACAGCCTCGACAACATCGCCGAGGGCTGCGGGAAAATGAAACAGGCATTCGCCGAACTCTCGGGAAAATAAAAAAGAAAGACAGGAGGAGTTATAAATGAGACTTGCAACATTTCGTAAGTGGAACACAGAGAGGGCGGGACTTGTAACAAAGAGCGGCATCCTTCCTCTGACGGCGCTCGGCGCGCGGGCCGGCTTTGAACCGGAGGGCGAGATATTCGCGCTTATCGAAAAAGAACAGCTCGAGCCGCTGACCGAGTGGTACAACAAGGGCGGCAGGATCGAGGCGGAGGCGCTCGCGGAAAAAGAGGCGATCCCCTACGGCGATGTGATCTACGGCCCGCTCTACCGCAATCCACGGCGCATCTTCGGCATCGGCCTCAACTACAAGGATCACGCCGGCGACCTCGGCGAAAAGACGCCGCAGGTATTCCCCGGCAGCTTCTACAAACCCGCCTCCTGCATAGCCGGCCACGGCGATGAGATAAAGATTCCCGCGCTGCCAGAGGCGCAGAAGACGACGGCTGAGGCGGAGCTCGGCATCATCATGGGCAAGAGATGCAAATCCATCGAGGAAAAGGACTGGCTCAAATATGTCGCCGGCTACACGACTATACTCGACATGACGGAGGAATCGATACTGCGCCTCAACCCGCGCTATCTGACGATCGTCAAGGGCTTCGACACCTTCCTCACCTTCGGGCCGCAGCTCGTGACGCCGGATGAGATTCCCGACGTCTCCGCGCTCGAGGTGGCGACGATACACAACGGAGCCGTCCACGCCAAGAATACCGTCTCCAACATGACATTCTGCCCATCGAAGCTCGTGGCGCTCGTTTCGCATATGCAGGGCTGGCTGCCGGGCGACATCCTCTCCACCGGCACGCCGCGCGCGGTACATATCCAGGACGGCGACACGGCCGAATGCCGCATCACGGGGCCTGACGGCTTCTCCTTCGAACCGCTCGTGAACCCGGTGATCGACCTTAAACTCAAAAAATAAAACAACGACAGGGAGGAATTAAAAATGGAACTCGGACTGAAAGACAAATGCGCTCTGGTAATGGCCTCAAGCAGCGGGCTGGGCAAGGCGATAGCGGCGGAGATGGCGCGCGAGGGAGCGAACGTCATGCTCTTCAGCCCCTTCGCGGAGCAGCTCGCCGAGGCTCAGGAGGATATCTATAAAGAGACCGGCAGAAAACCCGCCGTTTTCACTGGAAGCATCACAGCCCCCGGCGACATCAAAGCGCTCGTGAAGGAGACCGCGGACAAATTCGGCCCCGTCTACGCGCTCGTCAACAACACCGGCGGCCCCAAGCCGGGCCCCTTCGACGCTTTTGACGACGCGGCCTGGCAGGAGGCATACGAGCTCTGCCTGCTCTCCTACATCAGGACGATACGCGAAGTCCTGCCGCAGATGAGGGAGAACGGCGGCGGGCGCATCCTCTGCTCCACCTCGTCCTCGGTCAAGGCGGTGCTGGACAACCTTATCCTCTCAAACACATTCCGCATGGGCGTCGTCGGCCTCGCAAAGACACTCTCGCAGGAGCTGGGCAGGGACAATATCCTGGTAAACGTCATCGCCCCCGGCAGGATCGGCACGGCGCGCATAGACCAGCTCGATAAGATACGCGCGGAGAAGGCGGGGATAAGCGTCGAAGAGCTCCAGAAAAAAGCCTTCGCGGGCATCCCCCTCGGCCGCTACGGCAAGCCGGAGGAGTACGGCAAGCTCGCGGCATTCCTCTGCGCGCCGTCGAACACCTTCATCACAGGGCAGACCGTGCTTGTGGACGGCGGCATGGTAAAGGCGATATAAAATTATTTATATAGAACACGGCAATTCAGCTGCATAGTTTTTAATCACGGTCAATCAACTATAAATATTATTAGTTTTCACAGACTGATACTGTTGTTTTGTGCTCTTTGCGCAAGCTTGAAAAAACAAATATTTTAAGGAGGAGTTATTATGTCAAAGATTCTTGACCTTTCTCTTGAGCTTCATGAGGGTATGCCCACCTATCCCTCACCGTGGCATCCTGTAGTGGATGTAAAGCAAATGGGACGCATCGATATGGAAGCGAGGAGAAGCTACGCGGTAACTTTAGGCTCTCACACCGGCACGCATATGGATTCTCCCGCGCATATGGTGAAAAATGGGATCACCATTGATATGATTCCGCTTGAAACAATCGTTGGAACGGCTAAAGTAATAGATTTTTCGAACAAAAGCCGCGGAGACAAAATTACTCTTGAAGAGATCAAGAACTGCGGAACAGAAATTGAAAAAGGCGACAGGCTGCTCATAAAAACCGGATGGTACAAAGAATGGGGAAGCAACGCGTATTATGATCGCTGGCCTTGGATAACGGCGGAAGCCGCGCGGTATATAGTGGATCAGGGCGCGATATTCGTCGCTCTGGACATTCCCTCTCCTGACGACCCGCTATCGGATACCGGATACGGCAAGCACTCGCCGATTCACGATATTTTCCTTCAGAACGGCGTCATTCTTGTCGAATATCTTAACAATACTCTGGATATAGACAAAGATGTGATTAAGCTGACAGCTCTTCCTCTGAAGGTCAAAGGCTGCGACGGATTCCCGGCAAGGGTGATAGCTGAATTCTAAAATTATCGGGAGGGATTCATATGAGCGATTTCTATTTCAAATCTCCGGGAGAAGCCAGACTATTCTTCCGCAAAAGTGAAACTGCAATTCCCACGGCAGGGCTATGTCCTGAATACATACAGGCGAATTTGGTCATTTTAAGCGACGAGGATTCTCCAGAGTTTTTGGAGTTTGCTCATATGAATCCCAAACCATGTCCGCTGCTTGAGGTACTTTGCGACGGAACGCCGATATCGAAAGAAATGGCGCCCCAAAGTGACGTTACGACAGATATTCCTAAATATTCAGTTTACAAAAACGGGGTACTTGTTGAAGAGCCGTTGTCTGTACAGCAATATTGGGATAAAAATATGACGGGCTTTTTGATTGGGTGCAGCCTGACATTTGAAGCGGCTCTGGTGAACGCGGGAATACGCCTTAAACACTATGAGGAAAATAAACGCGTGCCGATGTACGATACCAACATTGCCTGTGCCCCGACAAAGAAGTTTTTTGGAAATTACGTAGTCAGCATGCGCCCAATAAAAAAAGATCTTATAGATACCGCTGTTGAAATCACGTCAAAAATGGAATATGCGCATGGCGCGCCCGTACATATAGGTGACCCAAGCAAGATCGGCATAACAAATGTAAATTGTCCTGACTATGGAGATGCCCTTTCCATAAACGATGACGAAGTTCCCGTCTTCTGGGCTTGCGGCGTTACTCCGCAAGCTGTCGCAAAAAAGGCGAAGCCTAAGATGATGATCGCACATTCTCCTGGCTATATGCTTATCTGTGACAAAAAAATCATTTAACTTTTTTGTTCAATACACATTTAAAACGATCTGATAAATATAGGAGGGCATCTTTATGAGCGAGAAAAAAGCTGATGGCATTCTTGAGAAGAAACGTACTTTTAAAGACTATTTCATGAGCATCGGCCCGGCGATTATCATCGCAGCTGTTGTTATCGGCCCAGGTTCTGTCACGACGTTGTCAACAATGGGCGCCGCATACGGCTATGATCCGCTGTGGGTAATTGTCTTTGCGTGTTTTGCCTCATATCTTTACCAGGAGCCAGCGATAAGACTTGTGTGCGAACGTCAGATGAGCGTAATGGATGCGGCGCGTAAAAAATACAATCCCGCGGTTCCCAAGTTTTTGTTTATACTGCTGTATCTCGGTACGCTGGTTTTCCAAGCCAGTAATTTTATTGGAGCGGCGATGTCGATGAATTATTTTGTTCCGGGGCTCTCTATTGTCGCATGGACAAATATCATGATCATAAGCGCGCTGGCAATGGCGCTGATGTCTAAACAAGATCTGCTTGAAAACTTCACAAAGGTTCTCGTAGGGCTCATGGTCGTCTCCTTTGTGATAACGGCATTCTCATCCGGCCCCTCCGTCGGCGATTTGATAAAAGACGGGTTCTCGTTCAGAATCCCCGGCGGCAACTGGTTCCTGGTTATCGCTCTGCTTGGAACGACGATGGTTCCCGACATCCCCGTATCTCTGTCGGCATTGCTTAAAGGAAAGTTCATGTACGGAAGGCCTGAGGAAGTTAACCTTCCCACGTTGGAAAAGAAGAAATCCGCCGTATTTGACCTGCTAGTCAGCTTGACAGTCACAGCCATGATATCCATCGCGATTCTTGTCTGTTCCGGAAGCGTACTGCACCCTCTGGGCATACAGGTAAAGAGCGCAAGCGACATGGCACGGCAGCTTACACCTTTGCTCGGGCGTTACGCGGGAATCCTGTTCTCACTCGGCCTCTGGGGCGCCGCGTTCTCGTCCGGCTTGTTCAGGATGCTGCTGATGCCAATGATATTCAATCAGGCATGGGGCTATGAGGAGGATTTAAAAGCAGCAAGAAGCCGTATCATCTCAATAGGCGCGGGCGTTGTGCCGATGATAATAGTCTTCGTCTTCGGAAGCGCGCCTATCTGGCTTGTCCTTTCCGCGCAGGCGATCAACGGCATGATGCTTCCGGCGATATGCTTCATCGTCTGGAGGATATCCGCGGACAAGGATATTATGGGGGATAAAGTAAATACCTCTCTCCGTAATATATTGTTAGCCGGGTTATTTGTAATAACGCTGTTCCTGTCGCTTAGAACATTCTTGAGCATAATCTCATAGACATCAGCCGCCTGCAACAAAGAAAACGCTATATACCCTATCCTTTCAAAGCCGCGCGGCACTTTTTCGTGAAGCAGCACGCGGTCTTTTTATCTTTGCGCGTTCAATTAGCCGATAGCGGATAGAGGGGCCGCGAGAGAACGAGCTTCATGCCGCCGTCAGACAATGCTCAGGCCGATAAGTTTCGCGAGTTCGACCGCCTGCGCCGCGTTCACCTTCGCGCCGCGCAGTTCGGCCAGGGTGTCGGATACGGCGATGGCGTCGATGCTGCAATCCGATAGGTCTATCCCTTTGAGGGAGCTCTTGAAGAAATCGGCGGCGGAAAGGTCCGTTTCGTGAAACAGGGCGCGCCGGAATTTAACGCCTGAGAGGACCGCCTCTTTAAAAGAGGAGGCTCTGACCTCGCAGCCGTCCCACAGCATACCGTCTAAGTTCGCGTAACGAAAGTCGCACCCCGTTATCGCAGCGTCCCTGAAAAGGGCGCGGATAAAACAACTTCCCACGGCCTTTGAATCCAGAAATACAGATTTGCGCCAGAGGCTCTCTTTGAAGCGGCAGTTTGAAATATCGGAGTTTTCAAAGGAGACGGAGTTGAAGCGCGCCGCGTTGAACTCGCAGCCGTCGAAGCGGCATTTCACGAAGCGTACGGAATCGAAACGAAACCCCGAAAGGTCCAGCGCCGAAACCATCTCGTTTTCAAAAACGGCGTCCTCTATCAGCATTTCTCCTGAAAATGCCGCGTAAATGATCTCGGACAGCATTTCGCTCCCACCTCCATGCCTGTTTATCAACACAACAGAAGGATAGCACAACGGAGCGCTTTCGTGAACGGCGCCGCCGTCCGCGGCACGGTGGGGCCTTTGCGCGTCTCATGCCTCTTGCCTAGCCGCTTATCTGTAGGTTTATTGATGCGCCGTCGGCATGATCGGGATATAAGAGAGCGGACGATCAATCGACGCGGGAGGCCGGATATGATAAAACTGCCAAAGATAAAGCTGATGGACTTCATCGATCCCTCGGAATCATTCCTGCTCGCGGCCATTCTCGCGGCGGCGGGCGGATTTCTCGACGGATACACATTCATCGGACGCGGCAATGTCTTTGCCAACACGCAGACGGGAAACCTGATCCTCCTGGGGGTCAATCTGGCGCGCGGCAGGATCGCCGCCTCGATCAGCTATCTCATACCGGTGACCGCCTTCCTGCTGGGGACCTACATAACCGAAAGGATACGGCTCCGCTACAGCTCGCTGAAACATATAGAATGGCGTCAGATCGTGGTCGCCGCCGAGGCGCTGGTGCTGGTGCTGATATCATTCATGCCTCACTACGGCGACAACGTCGCGAACGCGATGGTCTCGTTCGCCTGCGCCATGCAGTTCGACGCCTTCCGCTCGATGAACGGAGTCCCCTTCACCTCGACGCTGGCGATGATGAACCTGCGCGGGGCTATCGAATATGTGATGGACTACCGGGAAGACCGCGATATGGAGAAGGTGTCGCGCAGCTTTGAATACCTCGTCACCGTGGCGGTATTCACCCTGTCCGTCGTCATCGGTTCCAGGCTCACCTATGTTTACGACGACAGCGCGATACTCTTTCCGGCGTTCCTGCTGTTTTTGGGAGCGATCCTGATGTTCTTCAGGCAAAAAGATAAAACGCGCGCGCCATGACGGTGGTATAATTATGCGCATACGAGGGCGATGGAGTTCGCCCGAAATTCGTTTTTACGATGATGACTCCTGTCCAAAGAGACGGGAGTCTTTTTTTGCCGATATACACAAGACACTGGGGGAATTTTTGTCATGGAAGGCATGCTGTTTGTGGGACTTGGCGGTTTTTTCGGCGCGTCGCTGCGCTATCTTCTGGGGAAAGCGGCATCGTCACAGAGCGTAATTCCCGCGGCGACGCTCGCGATAAATATCTTCGGCTCGTTCATGATCGGCGTGCTGAGCCTGTTTTCCGAGAGGCACGGCCTTTCGCGCCATTCCGTGATATTGATGCTGCAGGCAGGCTTCTGCGGCGGTTTCACCACCTTCTCCACCTTCTCTCTCGAGACCTTCGCCCTGATATCGCAGGGCAAAATGGGCCACGCCGCGCTCTACGCCGTCCTCAGCGTCCTCTGCTGCCTGTTCTCCGTAGCCGCGGGACGGACGCTTGCGGGACTTTGCCTTTAGCGGGCCGCGCCCGTCTCCCTCTTTTGCGCGCAAAGCCCGCGCCCCGCGCGGCACGCCCGGCATTCCGGCGTGATATGATCTATTTTTAATTATCTTTCGGAATATATCCTTCGCCTTATAGCCTCCCATTTGTACCTTATCCGCCTTTTGGAAATGCTTCCCTTTGTGGAGTCAGTGGGTCATTTCAGTTAGTTACCCCGGTCTCTTTGAAAAAAACGGCCGCCAAAGCGGAAGCATTTCACCAAGACGGTTCCCTGGGAGGAAGTTGTGCGTCATCTTCTGACAGCTCGTTATGCGGTATGTTTATTCCTCCACCACCCCCTTTATGGTACGCGTATTATCCGCGGGCCGTTTTTTTTTCGGAGACCTATGCCGCGCGGCGGTTTGCCGCCGTAATGACAGGTTACACTTTAGAGGCGGCTCTAAGTCAAGCGGCTTTTAAAACCGGCCGCGAGGCTTGACTTAGAGCGAACTCAAACGGCCAATCTTACGCCATCCGGCGGCGGGCGGAAAGGTCCGGACAGACAAAGCGGACCAATCTGCGGACATGACCGCGCGGCAGATTATGTCAATAAAAATCAGGCTGGTTTGACCCATATTCAGCAGCATGAAGCGCGCCTCTCGCCGCTCAAGACTGTCATTGCCGGTAAAAAACACCGCCTAAGACCGGCGATGAAGGCGCCGGGCAGAACAGGCCGCCGCGCGATCCCGACAAACAATTCCCTTCCCATGAACGCGATGAGATCCGCGCATGAAATAAAGCGCCCCGGCGGCATCGCCGCTACGCTGCCGCGGCCGGTTTCTCCGCAAAACCTTTGCCGCCGATATGTTGCTATAATAAAGAAAAGCAGCGGGCAGAGGCAAAATTTACGGGGAGGTGCGGAAGATGGAGATCAGGGTCCTGCGTTATTTTCTGACCGTGGTCAGGGAAGAGAGCATCACAAAGGCGGCGGAGATGCTGCACATCACGCAGCCGACCTTATCCCGGCAGTTGGCGCAGTTGGAGGAGGAGGTCGGCGTCAGGCTCTTCCGCCGGGGCGCGCGCGGGATAGCGCTGACGAACGAAGGGATACTGCTGCGCCGCCGCGCGGAGGAGATCGCAGAACTCGTCGATAAGACGGAGAGGGAGCTCCTGGAACAAAACGAACTGATCGACGGCACGGTGTCGATCGGAGCCGGCGAACTCGCCTCGGTACAGCTGTTGGGAGACATTATAAAATCCTGCCGCACGAAACATCCCCTCATACGTTATGAAATATTTACCGCGAGCGCCGACCTCACCAAAGAACGCATGGACAAGGGGCTGACCGACATCGGCCTGCTGCTTGAGCCGATCAACATCGAAAAATACGAATTTATCAGGCTGGATGTGAAGGAACGCTGGGTCGCCGTAATGCCCGCCGACGACCCGCTGGCCGCGCGCGAATATGTGACGGCGGACGACCTGATGACGGGGCCGCTGATCCTCCCGATCCGCGGGGGCGTGCGCAACGAACTGCTCAGTTGGTTCGGAAGCTCATTTGACCGTGAGCGCGTCATTCTTACGCACAGCATGAGCACAAACGCCTCCATCATGGTACAAAAAGGGATGGGGCGCTGCGTCACGGTCGAAGGCTCGCTTCCCTATCTCGACAACAATGTTCTGGCACTCCGGCCTCTGTATCCGGAACTGACCTCGACCTCCGTGCTTGCCTGGAAGCGCCAGCAGCCTTTCAGCCTCGCGGCGACGAAATTCATCGAACACCTGAAATGCTTTTTAGGCATGACTGAATCATAAATTATAAGCATTAGACATATTGGTCCCGGAAAATTATAGTGTAAGCGCGATCGGCAAGGGAGGAGGATTCTTCCGCAAGCTGCCGCGCTTACACTATTTTTATTGGCGGCGGAGGGCACAAATGACCATTGACGAAGTTTGCGGTTCTTTCCAGATCGATCCGGCAAAGCTCCGATATTACGAAGAGGCCGGGCTGCTGACCTGCCGGAGGCTCACGGACGGGGACCGCGACTATCGGGGGGAGGAGCTGCGGCGTATCGGCAGGATAGAGTCGCTCCTCAAGGCGGGGATCTCGCCGGAGACACTGAGGGATAATCCCGTGCTGCTGGACGAGGACGCAAAGACCGGCGGCGAACGGATCAGGCTCTTGAAGCGGCAGCGGTTTCGCCTGCTTGAGGATATCCACGTTAAACAGCAGTCGCTCGACTGCCTGGACTACATAATAAGAAAAGCTAAGGATGAGACGCCGCCGCGAAATTAGGGCGCGGCGCGTAAGACAAAAGGAGGAGACGGAAATGACGATCAGCGAAGCGGCGGAAAAGACGGGGCTTTCGGCGGACACATTGAGGTACTATGAACGTATCGGGCTGATACCTCCCGTTCCCAGAACGGAGAGCGGCCTGCGCGACTACAACGATGAAGTGATCGAGTGGGTGATGTTCATTCAGAGATTCAAAGAGATCGGCATGTCGCTGGAGTCGATCCTCAGCTACGTCAAGCTCGCGATGCTCGGCAGCGGCACGCGTCAGGAGCGGAAGGTCATCCTCCTTGAGACGCGCCGGAGCCTGATGAGCAAGATAGAGCACCTCCACGGCTGTCTCCGCGAGGCGGATTACCAGCTCGAACACTATGACAGCGGCCTGATGACGGAGACGGAAAACGCCGTCGGGCGCTGGCGCCGCCGGGAAGAGGTTTCAGCACAGAGCTTCGCCGTATAGGCCGCGCGGCGCGCATAGCGTTCGCGCGGAGGGGCTTCCGCATCCTAATAAACCCGCCCGAAACATCCGTGATCTTACCTTACACAGAGACATAAAAAATATCGCCAGCCTTTTCCGGCGGCGCATGGCGCTTGACTTAGAGCCGGCTCTAAGGATTAGCATCGTCATAAAATAAGGGGCCAGAGAGGCGCGGCAATAAAAGATGATAGAGTATGAATTTGCATATTTCAGCCACTGTTTCATAACGCTATTTAAGGATATCGCTCCCTTCTGGGGGCTTGGCATCCTTATGGGCTCGTCGATCTCGGTATTCGCGAAGGAGAGGATACACGGGCTGCTCGGCGCGATGCGCGGCGCGCGCTTAGGGGCCGCCGGCGTGGTGCCGGCAAGCCTTCTCGGCATCGCTTCGCCGCTCTGCATGTACGGAACGATACCGATCGCCGCCTCGCTGTCGGAAAAGGGCATGAATGACGACTGGCTCGCGGCCTTTATGATGAGTTCGATCCTGCTCAACCCGCAGCTGATGATCTACAGCGCGGCGCTGGGGATGAAGGCGCTCGCCGTCAGGACGCTCTCATCTTTCATCTGCGGCGCGGCGGCGGGGCTCTGTGTAAGGTATCTCTTTCGCGGCGGGAAGTTTTTTAATTTTTCCGGTTTCGCGGAGGGGGAAAACCGCGACACCGACCCCGATATGGCGATGCGCCTCCTGAAAAACATCCTGCGGAACATCAGGGCCACCGGCCCCTACTTCTTTGCGGGCGTCGTCCTCGCGGCGATTTTTATGTGTTTCGTTCCCCAGACGGCGGTCGCCGGCCTCTTCGGCGGAGACGGCGGCTGGGGCGTTATCGCCGCGGCGACGGCCGGAGTGCCGCTGTACGTCTGCGGCGGCGGCACCGTCCCGCTGCTCGCCGAATGGATGCAAAGCGGCATGGGCATGGGCGCGGCGGCGGCCTTCATGATCACGGGTCCCGCGACGAAGGTGACGAACCTCGGCGCGCTGAAGATCGTGCTGGGGATTAAGAATTTTGCCCTCTACCTGTTATTTGCGATGATATTCGCAGCCGTGACCGGCCTTCTCACAGATCTTTTCTTATAGATGACAGCTCTCCTTGTATGAATAGAGGCCGTTTGGAACAACGCTCCAAACGGCCTCTATTTCGTCGTTCAGATATTCTATCAAAGGGTCATTCGGCATCGCCGATCATCGCCCTTACACAGTTCGCCCAGGCGAAATCTTTTTTGCCCATGCCGTAACCTATCCCGGATATTTTGATCACCGGCAGCGGCGCGAAGTCGGCGGCAAAATGCTTAAGCAGCGCGGCTCCCGTGGGCGTGCACAGTTCGCCGCGCACCGCGCCTCCGTAGATCGGCACTCCGCGCAGTATCTCCGCCGCCGCCGGCGCGGGGACCGGCAGCACGCCGTGGGCGCAGCGCACATGGCCGCTGCCGACATGGACGGGGGAGGCGATGATCCTCTCCGGCGCAAGTTCGTGAAGCAGCAGGCAGACGGCGGTGATATCGGCGACGGCGTCCATCGCGCCCACCTCATGGAAATGCACCTCCGAGACCGGGCGGCCGTGCACCTTGGACTCGGCGCCGGCGACCAGCGCGTAGACCGCGATCACGTCGGAACGCACCTTCTCCGGCAGGTCGAGATGGGAGATGAGGTGCTCTATCTCATGCATCCCCGCGTGGCTGTGTTCCTTTTCGTGATGATGATGCGCCGCGTGCTCATGCGCGTGCGCCTGATGATGTTCGCGGCAGTCGCGGCACGTTTCGCCCTCCGCGCTCTCCTCCTCCTCGCCGTTTACGGTGACGGTGACGCGGGTCCCGGTGATGCCGCATTTGACGCAGGGCGCGGCGGATACCTCCACACCGGGGATCGCGAGCGCGTTCATCCTTTCGAGGAAGGCGGCGGGGTCCGGGTGAAGCTCCAGCAGCGCCGCCGTCAGCATGTCGCCCGCGGCCCCCATGCCGCAGTCAAGATATAAAGTCCTCATTCTCTAATTCACTCCTATATGATTTATCATGCTGGCAAGGTAGGCTGCTCCGAAACCGTTGTCGATGTTGACGACGCTGACGCCGCTGGCGCAGGAGTTGAGCATTGAAAGCAGCGCCGACAGGCCGCCGAACGAGGCTCCGTAGCCGATGCTGGTCGGTACGGCGATGACGGGACAGTCGGCCATGCCGCCGATCACGGAGGCGAGCGCCCCCTCCATTCCCGCGATCGCGACGATGGCGGAGGCCGTCATCACGTCGTCGGTGTGCGAGAGGAGGCGGTGCAGCCCCGCCACGCCGACGTCGTAAAGGCGCGTGACCTCGTTGCCGAGCGCCTCCGCCGTCAGCGCCGCCTCTTCGGCGACGGGCATGTCGCTGGTGCCGCCGGTGGCGATGACGATCTTTCCGCGGCCGTCCGGCCGCGGCATCTCGCCGGCGATGCCGACGCGCCCCATTTCATGATAAGAGAGGGGAACGGTTTTTTCCACGACGGCGGCGGCCTCGGCGCTCATTCGCGTGATGAGCACGGTCCTCTGCCCGTCCGCGAGCATCGCGCCGGCGATCTCCGCGATCTGCTCCGGCCTCTTTCCCGCGCCGTAGATGACCTCGGCGATGCCCTGACGCAGCACGCGGTGGCTGTCGAGTTTCGCAAAACCGAGGTCGCGGAAGGGTTCTCCCCTAAGCTTCGTCATCACCTCGTCCACGTCCGCCGCACCGGCGGAAAGTCTTTCAAGCAGATTCCTGAGCTCTTTTCTCTCCATCTTTTACCTCGTTTCCATATCAAGAAGGACGATATCAAAGTATTTTTTCAGCCGGGCAAGGATATCTTCACGTCTTTTCAGCGCCTCGGCCATCTGTTCCGGCGAAAGCTGGATGCGGGCGGCCTCGTGAAAGACGCGCACGCGGAAGTCGGTGAAGCCGAGGGCAAACAGCTCCCTCTCCGCCGCCTCCACGCGCTGGAGCAGTTCGCGGTCGATGCGCCGCCCCGCCGGCACACGCGTCGCAAGGCAGGCATAGGCCGGCTTGTCCCAGGTGAAAAGTCCCGCCGTCCGCGAACGCGCGCGTATTTCCGTCTTCGTCAGGCCGCACTCGCGCAGCGGCGAACGGACGCCGAGCTCGCACAGCGCGCGCATCCCGGGCCGCTCTCCCGCTTCGTCGGAGGCGTTCGTGCCGTCGATGATGAGGGGGAAGCCGTCGTTAGCCGCCCGCTCGCGCAGCAGCAGGCCAAAAAGTTTCTTCTTGCAGTGATAGCAGCGATCAGCCGGATTCGCGGCGATGAGGCCGTCGTCGAGGATGTCATATTCGATGACGGTAAGCTCCGTGCCAAGCTCCCTCGCGAGACGCAGCGCGTCGTCAAGTTCAAAACGCGGCTGAAAGGGCGTCTTGACATAATAGGGGCGCACCTGAGCGCCGCACTTGAGCGCCATATAGAGGAGATAGGCGGAATCCGTGCCGCCCGAGAAGGCCAGCGCTGCGCGCGTGTTTTCCTTGAAAAAATCATTAAGTTCCATTATGAAACACTCCTTTTGCATCCCTCTATCGCCTCAACGCCGCAGTCCTCCATGAGCCGGCCGTCACGGAGCAGCTCCCGCGAGGGGCCGTCCGCGAATATCCCGCCCTCTTTGAGCAGTATCGAACGTTCACAGACCTCTTCCGCGAAGGCGAGATCGTGGGTCGCGATGAGTTTGACGTGAGGCAGGGCCTTCAGTACATTTATCAGGTTGCGCCGCGCCCGCGGATCGAGAAAGGCGGTCGGCTCGTCAAAAAGCATTATGTCGGGCTCCATCGCGAGCACCGTCGCCAACGCCGCCATGCGTTTTTCGCCTCCGGACATCTTGAGCGCCGTCTTGCCGCGCAGGTGCTCTATATGCAAAAGCGCGAGGCTCTCATCCACGCGTCTGGCGGTCTCCTCTTCGGACAGCCCCATGTTGCGCGGGCCGAAGGCGATATCATCGTAGATCGAAGCCATGAAAAGCTGATCGTCCGGATTCTGGAAGACGACGCCGACCTTCGAGCGTATCTCCGTGAGGCTCTTCTTCGTCAACAGCGTTCCCGCCGCCATGATCACGCCCGTTGAGGGCAGGATGCCGACCAGCGCCATGACGAGCGAGGTCTTGCCAGCGCCGTTCGCGCCGATCAGGGCCGCGCTTTCGCCGCGCGCCAGGCGGAAGCTGACGTTTTCCACCGCCCTTGTGCCGTCGGGGTAAATGACGGATAGTTTTTCTATATCAAGCATTCGATGAGCCTCCCGATCAACCTGGGAAAATTTATGAGTCGAAATAAAAGCGAAGAACCGCAGAGAATGACGAGGAAAATCAGATCGTTCGGCGTCAGGCGGCCTCCGTTCGCGGCTGCCGGCGGCGCGCCGCCGTAACCGCGGCACTTCATCGCCTGGTAAACGCGTTCGGCGCGGTCAAAGCTGCGAAGCAGCAGCTGCCCCGCGAAGCTGCCCATATCCCTCATCTCGACGCCCTTCTTGCCGCCGCCGCGCAGCGAATAGGCGGTGTACATCGACAGCGCCTCGCCGGCCAGAGTTCCGAGATAACGGTAGGTCATCTCGAAGAGCGAGATCAATATGCCTGGCAGACGCAGGCTGCGAAGTCCGCCTGTCAGCTTACGGAAGGGCGTGACGGCGACAAGTATCAGCACCGCCGAAACACAGAGAAGCGTGCGGAAAACTATCGCGAAAAGGGTGACCCAGCCAGTCGTGACGCCGAACCCGCAGACGGTAAAGAGCACCGTCCGCTCAAAAAACAGAGAGGATATCCCCGCGAAGAGGCAAAAGGGCAGCGCCGCGAGGCTCCTCCTGAATATCATGCCAAAGGGAATGTCCGCAAGCGAAAGCGCCACCGCGGGATAGAAGACAAACGGCGCGAGCCCCGAGAGCTCGCCTCTGCCAAAGGAGATGACGGCGGCGATATAAAACAGCGTTCCGGCTATCTTCACCCGGGGATCGAGGGAATGGATGGCGGAACCGCCTCCGGCGAGCTGCTCCAGGGAATATATTTCATAGATGCTGCCGCGCAGGTCCGCCATCCGGTCTCACTTCCAAACAAAAATCAGAGGGAACGGCTATGCGTTCGCCGCCGCCTTTTTATGCCGCTTCGACTTTGAGATGACCGCGCCGATAAACGCCGCCGCCGCGAAGGTCATCAGCGAGCCGATGATGCCCGCCGCCGCGGTGCCGGAGACGGGAGCGCCCTCCGCTGGCTCCGCGTAGTCATAATCAGGCATGAAGGCCGTCTTTTCCTGTATCGCCGCCGCACTCTCGAATGCGCCGCCGGAGGCCTCGAGCTCTTCCGAACCCGTCACGCCCATGACCGACCATTCAAGTCCGTCCGGATACGAGGAGGCGAAGCCAGAGAGTATCGCGCCGGTCACCAGCGTCAGCGCCGCGAGCATCGCAAGCACCTTTTTCAGCGGGACGCCGGCGGGGATATCATCGCCGCTCTCCGCGCTTTCAAGTATCTCGGGACGCGTCTTCCAGACAAATGAGAGCACCGCGCCGGTCACCAGGCCTTCGACGATGCCGATCGCCAGATGTATCGGCTGCATCAGCAGCACGAACGACGAAAAAGGCAGCGCCGTAATGCCCGAGGCGAGCGTCTCAAGGACGACCGAGAAAGCCCCAAGCTGCAGGGCGACGACGACGGAGACCACCGAGGCAAGCGTGAGCCGCCCCGAGGCTGTCCCCTTCTTCATCAGCGGCTTGAAAAGCAGCGGATAGATGACAAGGCAGGGAATGACTCCCATATTGAAAATATTGCTGCCCAAAGCGAGCAGCCCGCCGTCCGCAAAGAAAAGACACTGAATGACGAGCACCGCGGAGATAGTCAGCAGCGCCGGAGCGCCGCCCAGCAGCGCCGCGAGCAGTATCCCGCCGCCGATGTGGCCGCTTGAGCCCGTGGCGGGAATGGTGAAGTTGATCATCTGGGCCGCGAAGACAAAAGCCCCGGCCACAGCCATTATCGGAAGCTTCTTTTCCGAAAGTTCCTCTTTCTTGATCTTGGCGACCGACCAGGCGATCGCCGCGCCGCTTGCCGCGCACATCGCGAAAGCGACGGAGGGCGATAATAGAGCGTCTGACATGTGCATAAAACATTCCTCCTAATATCTGCTGAAAATCACGCCTGCCGGCGACCCCTTCGATGAGGGAGACCGCCTTCATGGCAATCATTGTGATCGATCCGCTGGATATATCGTATTGCAGGAGAGCCGTCCCGAAAAAGCCGCTTCTGCGGCGCGCGGCCTCTTCGTGAGGCGTCAGGGCTCTGCGATCCTTACCGGGCGCGGGGAGAAAATCTTTACGCTGCCGCCCCGCACCTGTTACAGCATATAGGATACCACTTAGAGCTGGCTTCAGGTCAAGCGTTTTGAACAAGATTCATGGAAAAACTTCACACAGGCGGCGTAAAGGGCGGCCTGGCGGCGCTTTCGCGGGGCAAGCGCGTCAAAGCCGCCGTCGTTGACCGGGAGATATCCGTTAATCGAGCGAGACGAGCTTATACTTCCTGTTACCCATGCCGAGCTCCTCCATATATGAGAGCTGGCGCAGGCCGTGGCGCGATTCGATGCGTTCGCGCAGGTCCTTCTGCTGCGCCTCGGGAAGCTTATACACAAGATCGATCGTCGCCTGATCGATCGCGAGCAGGTCTGTCGAGCCGAGGATGCCGACATCCTTCGCGGTCGGCGCGGCGGCGGAACTTCCCGCGCAGTCACAGTCGACCGACATATTCTTCATCACGTTGATGAAGGTGATATGTTTGCCGAAATGGTCGACCGTCGCCTTCGCGGACTCGGCCATGCGCTCCATGAAGGCGTCCTGCGTCTGCCCCCACTGCTGCCCCTCCTTGGCGTGGATCATCGCCTTGCCCACCTTGCCATCGGCGCAGCCGATGGCGATATTCTTCATCGAGCCGCCGAAACCGCCCATCGTATGCCCTTTGAAGTGCGTGTAGACGACCATCGAATCGTAGTCCATGATGCCCTTGCCCATCGACATCTCCTTGAAATGCCGGCCTCCCCTGACCGGCAGCATGACGGCGCCGAACTCGTCCATGATATCCACCTTGCAGAAGTCGAGGCCGTTGGTCTTGATCGTCTCGCGGTGGCCCGCCGTCGTCTGGCGCGGACTGCTGTAATATACGTTCGTCTCCGCGAGATTGCTGTTGGGGATATGCGCCTGCAGCGCCTTGATCATCGGCAGCGGCAGCAGGTTCGGCCCCTTCGGTTCGCCCGTATGCAGCTTGATCGCCACCTTGCCCGTGATACCCGCGTTCACCTTGTCATAGACCTTCAAAAGCCCCGCCGGGCTGATGTCCTTCGTAAAGTAAACGATCGAGACATTTTCGTCCGCCGCCTTCGCGGCCCCGCCCGACAAGATGACCAGCAGCGCCAGCGCGATACCGATAAATTTCCTAAATCTGTCATACATAGTTAAAGACCCCTTCCGTAAAAATATCGTACGGGTCCATGTTAATTCTTAGAGTCAGCTCTAAGTCAAGCATCTGCCGCAGGCTGCGCATCAACACATCAATTCCCGCCGCATATACAAAGGGGAGGGCACGCCACCGCCGGGGATAGAAGTCACATACAAACCCGCAAGTTAATCGAATCTTTGACCGACGGGAAAAGGGTGAACGTTTTCATCGTCAACGGCGCTCCTTATTAACGCGAACACTGAAAACCAGACGTTTAAACCACGCCTTTTTGTTTTTCGGCGGCGGCTATTGTAAAATGGGAAAGAATAATTCCGACAGGGGGTGAACGCGCTTATGCTTTTGCGGCAGATGAAATACTTCACGGCGGTCGTGGAATGCGGCAGCTTTACCGAGGCCGCGGAGGAATGCTTTATCTCGCAGTCGGCGGTTTCGCAGCAGATCCAGGCATTGGAAAACGACCTGGGAGTAAAGCTGCTGCACAGGGAAAGCAGAGGCTTTTCCCTGACTCCTGCGGGGGAATATTTTTATCGCCGCGCGAGGGAGCTGCTCGCCGATGCGGAAACCATGCGCCGCGAGACCGTGCGCATCGGCCTCGGGGAACGGCGGCTGCGCGTCGGTTATCTCAAGTGCTACGGCGGACAGGAGCTGCTTCAGGCAGCGGCGGATTTTTCCCGGGATCACCCCGAGGTTTCGCTGCAAACCATTAGCGGCACCCACGAGGAGCTCTACGACGCACTGCGCGAGGGGACGGCCGATCTGGTCTTGAGCGACCAGCGACGGGCATTTTCGGATGAATATGTAAACTTTCACCTGCTCCGCTGCGGCTGCTTCGCGGAGCTGTCTCCGGCGGAGCCGCTCGCCGCGAAGGAATACGCGGCGCTCGAAGAGCTCAGGGAAATGGCTTGTATCCTCGTATCATCGAAGGAACAGCGGCGCGGCGAAGAGGAGTTTTACCGCGGCGCGCTTGGCTTCGCCGGCAAATTTATCTTTGCCGAAACTCTCGAGGAGGGCCGTTTTATGGCCGCCGGCAGGAAGGGCTTTATGCCGGTAGCGGCCGTAGGCACGCTTCCGCCGCCCGCCTCCTCGATCGTCAGACTGCCGATCCGGAATGCCGACGGCCCGCTGCGCCGTAACTACTGCGCATTCTGGAAAAAGGACACGGAAAACCCCTACGCGGAGCTTTTCGCGGAGATACTTTACAAACTGCTCAATAAATAGGCGAAATAAGCGCGCCCTTATGCCGCCTCCGTCAGATGACGGGAGGCGTTTTTTGTTGCCGCGATTCGCATAAGTAAAACTTATTGATCGCATCAGCAGTTGGAATTGCTGTTTTCCAGCCTTCTTTTACAATTGTCTCAGCACAGACGAAAGAATATGAAGGAGAATGAATATGGCGATCACAGCGGCGGCTAAAGAATATCACGAGAGGATGTTTCCCGGTTATCGTTCCACATTTCTCGACACGGACCCGGAATTTATCGAAAGATTTGATAATTTTGCCTTTGACGAGGTGGTAAACAGCGACGACCTTGACGGGAGGACGCGCATGACGGCGATACTCGCGTCGCTGGTCGGCTGTCAGGGGATCGACGAATACCGCGCGATACTGCCGGCGGCGCTGAACTTCGGCGTGACGCCGACGGAGGCTAAGGAGATGCTCTACCAGGCGGCGGCCTATCTCGGCATCGGGAGGTTATATCCCTTTCTGCGCGCCGCCAACGAAATACTAGCGGAGCGCGGCGTCCGGCTGCCTCTGCCGGGGCAGTCGACGACGGCGGCGGAGGAACGGCTGGCGGCCGGAGAGCGGGCGCAGATCGAGATCTTCGGCGACGGTATGAAGGATTTTTGGAGGTCAGGGCCGGAAGACAGCCGTCACATCAACCGCTGGCTGACGGACAACTGCTTCGGCGACTGGTACACGCGCGGCGGCCTTGACCTTCGGCGGCGCGAGATGCTGACCTTCTGTTTTCTCGCGGCACAGGGCGGCTGCGAAAGACAGCTTGCCTCCCATATCGCGGCGAATATCCGCCTCGGCAGCGGCAAAGAGTTTCTTATCAAGGTCATATCCCAGTGCATACCCTTTATCGGTTATCCGCGCGCGCTGAACGCGCTGGACTGCATAAATAAAATTTCTGAATAAATACAGGAGGAGATCACAATGAAAAAACGTACTTGGCTCATCACGGGCGTCAGCAGCGGTTTCGGCTATGAAATGAGCAGGCAGCTCCTGGAACGGGGGGACCGCGTCGTCGGCACTGTGCGCGGCCGTGACAGGGTCGCGGCGCTCATTGAGAAGTATCCGGACACCTTTGACTGCGGGCTTCTCGACGTCACCGACGTTCCCGCGATCCACAGGTTCGTCGACGATGCTTTCAGGAAGCACGGCAGGATAGACGTCGTCGTCAGCAACGCGGGCTACGGGCTCTTCGGCGCCGCAGAGGAGCTTTCGGACGCGGAGATAGACCACATTATCGCCACGAATCTCACCGGTTCCATCCAGCTGATAAGGTCGGCTCTGCCGCACCTCCGCGCGCAGGGCGGCGGCCGCGTCATCCAGATGTCGACCTACGGCGGGCAGGTCGCCTTTGCCGGCAATTCTCTCTACCACGCCACGAAGTTCGGCATCGAGGGCTTCTGCGAATCGATCGCGCAGGAGGCCGCGCCCTTCAACATCGGCGTGACGCTCGTGGAACCCGGCGGAGCCCGCACCGAGTTCCGCTATGGGAGCGCGAAGGTGGCGAAGATGATGGTGGAATATGAGGGCAATCCGGCCCACGCCTTCCTCAAGATGCTGGACGCCGCGAACGGCCTGGCCCCAGGCGATCCCGTCCGCATGGCGGCCCGCATCATTGAGAGCGCGGATAAGGAACCCGCACCGCTGCGGATGGTGCTCGGCTCACAGGCGCTTGACCGCACGATCTCCACTCTCAGGGCACGCCTCGCCGATTTTGAAGAACAGAGAGAGCTCGCGGCCTCGACTGATTTTCCCGAGGGCGAATAGGCGGCGGACCATGAAGAAAAAGCTGCTGCTTCCGGCGGTCTTTGCGCTCTTACTCCTGGCCGCGGCCTCTCTGCCGGTGGACGTTCCCGCAGCGCCGGGGTCAAAACCGGCGTTGATCCCGACGCGGCGGACGTGACGCTCTACACTCCGTGGAACACGCTAGTCTTTTACTACAAGGACTTCGGCTACAATGAGGACCTCGTGCCCATGGGACATGTCGAGTCCGGCATGGAGCTGCTGGCGGCTATGGGAGATAAGTTCACTGTGGCGATGGAACTTATGGATGAGGGAAGCGCGAAACACCCGGCGGCAAAATCCACAGCCGTGAGGATGACCGCTAACGGCACGACCGTCACGGCGACGAGGTGCAGATGAAGATAGAGGTCGTAGAATAGGCAAAAAAGAGACAAATAAGGGGCTGCCGGTGATTGCAATAAAGGCGCCCCCTTTCGCTGTGCGCTCGGTTTATTTCAGGTTTTTAAGCCACTCCGACACATCCGGCGCGCAATCCTGGACATCGTTTCTGGAGATGCTGATCCCGTTCCTGTCCACGGCGGCACGCGGCTGCAGTTTTGCGATCGTCTCGACGGTGCCGGAAAAACCGCTGCCGCCGTGGGTGACGAATGGGATGACCCTTTTGCCGGAGAGGTCTGCATTCTCTAAAAAGGAGTAGAGGATCATCGGCATATCGCCCCACCAATTCGGATAACCGGCGAAGACCACGGTGCTGTTATCTTCCTCTCTCGTCATATTGCCGGTCTTGCCGGTCTCAGGTTAAGGCTTAGAGCAGGCTCTAAGTCAACAGATAAAACGCCGGATGAAGAGGCGATTCTATCCGGCGTTTTATCTGTGTTTCGCATCAAACTGCGTGATCCCGACTTTGGCACTTTCTCCGCGCAAACATCGGCGGCGGTTGGGGGAAAAATATTAAAGCGGCGGCGCTTCGCGAGGGAGGCGCCGCCGCTTTTTGAAGGCGGATTATTGTCGGGAGGTCCGTTACTTCAGGTTCGCGGTGAAGAAATCGTTCAGTTTGTCAAACGGTATGAGGTCTGTCTTGTCATAAAGGTCGACATGGCCCGCGCCCTTTACATAGTGGAGCTCCTTTGGTTCCGCGGAGCGCTTGTAGGCGTCTTCGCTGAACTCTTTAGAGTGCGCCTGGTCGCCCGTTATGAAGAGCATCGGGCGCGGGGAGATCGTCTCTATATCCTCAAAAGGATAGAAGTTCATGAACTTTACCGCGCTTGCGAAGGTCGGGTGCGTCGTGGTATTGAGGTCCTGGCCTTTGCCCGCCGCGGCTCCGCGCGTCGTGCGGTAAAAATCGTAAAATTCCTGCTGGATGGGATCGGTCTGCGCGTCAAGCGTGTGCGTCGTGCCGCCCAGGAGCCTGCGCTTTCCGCCCTGGAACTCGGCGTAGCGCTGCTGTGCCGCGGCGGCGATATAAGCCTTTCTCTGCTCCACAGTCTGCGACTTATTAAGCGCGTTACGCATGGCCTGCCCCATATCGTACATCGATACCGTGGCTACGGCCTTGATGCGCGGGTCGATCTTCGCGGCGCTTATGAGGAACGAACCGCTGCCGCAGATGCCTATGCCGCCGATCCTCTCACGGTCGACGAAATCGCGCGTCCCAAGGTAATCGACCGCGGCCATGAAGGCTTCGGAGTAGAGGTCGGGGTTGACGCTGTTGCGCGGCGTACCGTCGCTCGAGCCCCAGAAAGGCAGGTCGACAGCGAGCGCGGCAAATCCGCGGTCTGCCATCTTCTGCGCGTAAAGCGCCGCGCTCTGCTCCTTCACGGCGCCCATCGGGTGGCCGACAACGATCGCGGGGAGCTTCTGCCCCTGCTTGTAGGATTTTGGTACAAAGAGTCTGCCGGCGACCTTCATGTCGAACTGATTTTTGAACGAGACGTCTTTCGCCGTTACTTTGTCGCTCTTATAGAAGTTGTCCGCGCCGTGGTCGGCGTATTGCGGAGCCGGAGCCTGTTTAGGGAGCGGGGCAAACCACGGGTCCGCGTCAGCGGCGAACGCGGCGTTCGCCGATACCAGGGCCAGCGCCGAGATCAGCGCGATGGCCGCGGCAAGAAAAATTTTTTGTGCAAGGTCGATCGTCATTTGTTTTACTTCCTCTCTTTATTTTGATTTTGTTTTGTTTCTTGAAAAGGTGATCTTTATGCCGTCTTTGCCCGAGAGCGCCGATACGGTTTCCGCGCCCTCTATTTTTCCTAACGGCGTATAGCTGTAAGCCGTCGGGAACGTTTTGTAAAAAACGACGAGACAGTCCGCTCCGAACAGCATGATATCCCCCGCGCGTATGGTGCCCGGTGCGGAGGCCTTAGCAGGCAGCGCTCCGTCCAGATACGCAAATTTTTCATTCTCGTTCAGATCCTTCATCTCCAGCGTAAACGGCATCTTTTTTAACAGAGCCGCCGCTGCGGGACCGTCGTTCAGCTCTGCCGTGAAACTTTTGCCTCCCGCCGTGAGCAGTATCTTTTCAGCGGCGCCCGCGTCTCCGGTAAGACAGCAGATGGCTGAGAACGCCAGCATCAGCAGCGCTGCCGCGGTCGTTTTTTTCATAACTCACCCTCCTTCGCGTTTGCTGCGAAAATTATATGACGGGACAATATCAATAGCAAATACTTATTATAAATGATTAATAATGCTTACAAGCTATGATAAATTCGACAAAAAATCAGCGGCCGTGATGAGAGCTGACAAATAAAAAACACGCCGCAAAGCTGCGGCGCGCGGCATCTTGGGAGTAATACAGCGGGGCCTTTTCCATTACACCGCGCAGGTCCGGCGTCGGCTTTTTGAAATTCTTCGCGCCTTCGCAAGCGGTCTGTCCGATAAGTTCACGGCATTCCCCTTCCCGGCGCTGAGCCGTCCGTTGTCTTTGTTGCCGGCGGGTCTAACGTTCGTACGTCTCCCGCATCTTATTAAGGAATATCTTCGCGGCTTGGGAAAATATCTGGAACTTTTTCCAGACGAAATAGGAGCTCGTTTCCACCGCCGGATAGAGCGGCTTGAAGCAGAGAACGCTGTCATTCCCGGTTGGGGCAAGTTTGTCGAGCGTCAGCGCATAGCCCATACCCTCTTCGACCATCAGCGTGGTGTTATAGAGGAGGTTATATGTCCCGACTATATTGAGCTCCCTGCCCTTGAGCCATTTTTTCAGCCCCTCCGCGCTCTGCTCCTCCTGCTGCGATACGAGCAGCGGCAGATCCTTCAGTTCGGCGGCGGTTATCCGCTCATGGCTGACGAGCAGGCTGTCTTTTCGCATCAGCAGGCCCCAGACGTCTTTTCCCGGCAGCTCTATATAGTTGAAGTCCCTTTTGTCGAAGGGGTCCATTAATACGCAGAAATCAAGCAGTCCCTTTTCAAGGCGCAGCCGCAGGTCTTCCGCGTTGCCGCTGGATAGGTGATAGCAAAGGTTGTGATAATCCTGCTGCAGCTCCTTCGCCGTCTTTGCGACGATGCGCATCGTTTCCGTCTCCGCGCATCCGATATAGATATCGCCCTTGGCAAGATAGTCCGGCGTCTTTACCTCCTGCTCGGCCCTGTCCGCGAGCATCACGATCTCCTCGGCGCGCCGGCGGAAGAGCGAGCCCTTGTCTGTCAGCGTTACTTTCCGCTTACCCCTTATCAGCAGTTGAGTCCCCAGCTCCGCCTCGAGCTCCGAGAGCTGCCGCGACAGCGTCGGCTGGGTAACGCACAGCACCCTGGCGGCCTTTGTGATGTTCTGTTCCTTCGCGACGGCCAGAAAATATCGAAAAAGCCTGAGTTCCATGACGATCCCGCCTTTAAGTTTTTCTTAGATTATAGAAATGGGAATCATGCTTTGCAAGCATTTTATATGATTATTAATAAGTATTTGCTATTATTTTCAGGCTGAAATAAAATCGCCTCAGAAAAAATCATATCATGATTTCAAGAAGGGAAATGATACCATGCGCAAAACATTTTTCTCAGCGCGCCTGCTGAGTCTCCTGCTGGTTTTCGCCGGATGCGGCGTCGTCGGCGCGGCATGTCCCGCCCCGGCCCAAGCCGCTCCCGCGCCCGTAAAGGCGCAGGGCGCAGAAAAATATTCGACACGCCGGATAGCGGGCGGCACGAAGGTCCGGCTCGTAGTCGGGGACAAGGTCATCCCCGCGACGCTGAACGACAGCCGTTCGGCGAAGGAACTTATATCGCGCCTGCCGTACACGGTGAGCATGAGCAAATATTCTCACGATTACTGCGGCGTCATGGCCCGGCCGCTATCCTACGATAAAAAGGATGTGCACAACGGATGGCTCAACGGCGATATCGACTTTGCGACAGACGGGAATTATTTTACGATCCTCTATAAGGACGAAGATATCTCAAAGCAGTTCGGCTTCCAGGTCAACATCGGGGTGATAGACGCGCCGCTTTCCGTGATGGATACGCTCCCGGGCTCGATCGAGATGCGCATCGAATTGGCAAAATAGGCCGGCAGAGCGAAGGCGCGGAGATCCGTAAACAGACATCTCCGCGCCGAGGCGAGTTCACGGCAAGATGTACCTTTGGGGCAGGCCCCACTCGCGTTTCGCATCAAACTATGCCGTTAACCTCCGTCCGCCATCCGCCTATTTCCCCTTCGCCGCGGCTTTGTAGTCCTCCTCCGTCACCGGTTCCAGCCAGGACCAGACGGCCTTCCCTCTTGGCGGAAGTGCCTCCAGTTTATTACCGGCATGAAACAGGGCGGCGGGGCTTTGGCGTATATCTTCGGCGAAGCGCTCGGTGTGTGTGCCTTTTATCGTCAGATGCTTATCAGTTCGTATTTCGCGCTGCCCAGCCCTATCTCCTCGGCGTATTCGAGCTGGCGGCGGCCTTTGAAGCGCGCGCCGGCCGCCGCCGCGGCGTCGAGACAGGCGGCGTCGAGCGCCACAGGGTCAGCCGAGGCGAATATGCCAACGTCCGGGATGAGCGGGGACATCTTTTTGCCGATACAGTCGCAGTTGGCCGTTACGTTCATTGCGTAGCTGACGTAGATATTCCTGCGTCCAAGCGCGGCGGCGTAAGCGTACTCCGCGAGGCGTTCGAGGAAATCGCCGCGCCGCAGCAGCGCGTGCACGATGCTTTTCGGCGTGTAGATGGAGACGGCCTTATGCGGGCAGAGCGCGAAACAAGCGCCGCAGCCGATGCATTTCGCAGCGTCGATGCGGTATGCGCCATCTTTGGCGATAGCATGGACCGGGCAGTTGGCCGCGCAGAGGCCGCACCGCCTGCAGAGCGGCCGGAAGATGAACGGCTTTATGCCCATGTGCATCGCGAGCTTGCCGCCCTTTGCGGCAAACCCCATCGAAAGCTGTTTTATCGCGCCGCCGAAGCCGGCTATCCTGTGTCCTTTGAAATGCGACAGCACGACGAACCGGCTGAAATCGCGGAACGCCGCGCCCAACTTGCAGCTCTTGAAATGCTTTTTCCCGATAGGGACCTCGTAAAACGATTCGCCCGCTTCGCCGTCCGCAATGACGACGGGCAGGCGCGTGAAGCTGTGCTCCGCGGCGAGCCGCATGTGGCTTTCACGCCTCATGCGCGGGCCGGCATAGAGCACGGAAGTTTCCATGAACGATGAGGCGACGCCGCGCGCAAGCAGCGCGTCGATTATGCCGTCGTACAGCGCCGGCCGGATGAAGCTCTCGTTGCCGCGCTCGCCGAAATGTACCTTCAAAGGCACGCTGCGCCCGAAAGGTATGCCCTCGCGCTCGGAGACGGTAAGCATCAGCCGCGCCGCGGCCTCCGAAGCGTCGTACTCGGAACGTAATTTTCCTGAGCCGGTAAAATAAACGCTCGGCATACGCCGCCCTCCCTTCCGGGCTATGTCAGGAACACAAAAAACGCACGTTTATTATAACAATATTTATACCTATATAAAAATACGATTTTTCCGGCCATTTACGATATTTCGCCCGGCGTAAGGCCGTATCTCTTGCGGAACATCTTGATAAAATGACCGGCGTTTGAGTAACCCGCCATCCACACGACGTCCTTCACCTTGTATTTCCCGCTCGAAAGCAGGCTGTGGGCCAGCTCCATACGCTTTTCGACCATATATTCATATACCGTACATCCGAAACAATTCTTGAACCCCCGCTTCAGCTTCGTCTCGCTCATATGACACTCTTTGGCGATCTGCGAAATGGTGAGCGGGAGAAGAAACTGCTCGTCGATACGCTCCCGCGCCTGCCGGAGACAGCGGCGGTCTTCTCTGGAAACGTCGCCTTTCTTCTCTTTCCGCCCGATCACCTCGCTGCAGAATACAGACAAAAGCTCAAGAGCCTTCCCCTCCAGAAACAACTTCCTTAACTTATAGTCCGGGGGACACTCCGTGAGCTGTCGGATAAGCAGCCGGAGATGCGGCGTGCCGGCAAAGACGCGCGTCCGGATCATATCGCCCGAATCAAGCAGGCGCACATCCTTAAGGCACTCGATAACGTCGGCAAAACGCTCCCGTCCCAAAGAGAGGCTCAAAGCCCGATACGGTCCGCGCGGGAAAAAACTGTCGCATTTGCGCATAACGCCGCACTGCAGGCTGCATTCAGCCGGCGCGAGCTGATGCGGGCGCGCGCCGTTTCCGTAACTCCATTCGCAGTTGCCCTGCAGACAGAAGGCGATTTGCAGAACGTCCCGATCCTGATATTCTTCACGAAAAAATGTGTCTTTCGCAAATGACATCTCCGAACAAATCAGGGACAAACCGGGAGAGACGGCATCCGCCGCCACCCTGCCGCCGGCGATATTTTCGGGAATTTCCAACCGGCCGCCATCGCAGTTCTGCTCGGCGGTGTTTTCGGGAGAGTTGGATGCGACAAAAGAGCGCGGCGCGAAATCCTGTTGGGAAAACTGTATGATCACAAAAAAGCGCTCCTTTGCCGCGGTCGGAAATTAGTTAGCGTTAACTAACTCAATGTAGTGTAACATACCCCCGCGGCAAAAGGCAAACGACGGCATACGGCTTTTATGACAAGATATGCCGGATCCGAACATGCAGACACCCGATTCGGCCACAAATACGCAGCCGGTTCTGTTATTCTGCAATGCGGTTAGCTTGCACTAACTAAAAAATTTCGGGAGGGATCCACGGTGCGGAACCGTAAAATACCACAATTTTTTTCTCTGTTATTGATACTTACTTTGGCGATATTCGCGGCCGGCGGGTGCGGCGGCGGTTCAGGCGGCGAGTCAGGCTTCTCCGGCGGGAGCGGCACTGCGGAAAATCCATGGCGGATCGGGACGGCGGCGCAGTTGAACAACGTCCGCAATCATCTTAAGGCGCACTTCATCCTGGCCGCCGATATAGATATGTCCAAGTATGAAAACTGGGAGCCTATCGGCAAATTCGCGGGGACGGCGGAAGACCCCGACATGCCGGACCCCTCCGTGGCCTTCACCGGGACCTTCAACGGCGGCGGGCACACGATCTCCAATTTGAAGATCAATGACACCGCGACGGCGCGGGGCGTCGGCCTCTTCGGCTGCACCGCCGGAAGCGCCATGATAAGCGACCTCACAATCAAAAACGCAGCCGTCTCCGCCAAAGCGGGCAGCGGCGTCGCCGCCGTGGTCGGCATGGCGCTTCAGACAAACGATGCCGCAATCAAAAACGTCGTGCTGGTGGGAGACAACACAATCTCCGGCATCAGCATGGTCGGAGGCATCA
Organism: Cloacibacillus evryensis DSM 19522; assembly: GCF_000585335.1. Lineage (NCBI taxonomy): Bacteria > Thermotogati > Synergistota > Synergistia > Synergistales > Synergistaceae > Cloacibacillus > Cloacibacillus evryensis. The sequence continues at coordinate 363,885 of NZ_KK073872.1, read as the reverse complement.
TCGGAGGCGGCTATTGCGGCGTTGAAAGCTGTACAGCGTCAGCCGACATCGTCCTGCTGTCAGGCACGGGAAACAGCGCCGGCATCCTTGCCGGAGGCATGAGCGACATGGGGACCGGCTGCTCTATCGTGAGCTGCGACGTCACAGGAGGGGCTATCAGCGTGGGCGACGGCTCCGGGGGCGGCGTCAGCGTCGTCGGCGGCCTGGCCGGCTGCGCGACCGACTACAGCGCGGTCAAAAATTGTTCCGTAAAGAACGTAACGATCACCGTACCGAAGGGCTCCGTCATGATCGGCGGGCTCGTCGGCGCGTCCGGTAAGATCACGGAGGGAGCGATGACCTCCGACGCAAAAGGCTTTACCCTGGTCGAGAATTGCACCGCCAGCGGCATCACAGTCAATGCCGCCGGAGCCTCCCGCGTGGGCGGCATAGTAGGCAGCGGCTTCTATTACTCGACGGAACCTTATCTGAGCTACTACCCGGTCCCCGCCTCGATGCGGATCGTGAATTGTGCCGTCGACGGAACGATCACCGGCGGCGAGGCGGTCGGCTCCATCGCAGGCTACATCTACCGCAACAGCTCCGTCACCGCCTGCCGCGCCGCTGTCGCCGGATTGCAGCAGGCCGGCGCGGCGGATGCGGAGCGGGTTCTTGCTCTTGATGATATGAGCGGCATGATTATGTCGGTAAGTGAGAAGATCACGCGAATTTCCGCCGGTAAGAACCAAAATAAAAAAGAAGACGTTTCAACAAACAAACGCAGCGGCAATGTCGCCTTTGCCGGCGGCTCCGGTTCCGCGGGCGATCCTTGGCTGGTTTCCAATGCCGAACAGCTTGACTCGGTGCGCAATGATTTGACCGCGCACTATCAGTTGACCGCCGATATAGATCTGTCCGAGAATAAAAGCTGGACGCCTATCGGCAAATTCGCGGGGACGGCGGAAGACCCCGACATGCCGGACCCCTCCGTGGCCTTCACCGGGACCTTCAACGGCGGCAGGCACACGATCTCCAATTTGAAGATCAATGACGCCGCGACGGCGCGGGGCGTCGGCCTCTTCGGCTGCACCGCCGGAAGCGCCGTGATAAGCGACCTCACAGTCAAAAACGCAGCCGTCTCCGCCAAAGCGGGCAACGGCGTCGCCGCCGTGGTCGGCATGGCGCTTCAGACAAACGATGCCGCAATCAAAAACGTCGCGCTGGTGGGAGACAACACAATCTCCGGCATCAGCATGGTCGGAGGCATCGTCGGAGGCTGCTATTGCGGCGTTGAAAGCTGCACGGCGTCGGCAGACATAGTCCTGCTGTCAGGCGCGGGAAACAGCGCCGGCATCCTTGCCGGAGGCATGAGCGACATGGGGACCGGCTGCTCTATCGTGAGCTGCGACGTCACCGGAGGGGCTATCAGCGTGAGCGACGGCTCCGGGGGCAGCGTCAGCGTCGTCGGAGGCCTGGCCGGCTGCGCGACGGATTACAAAGCGATCAAAAATTGTTCCGTAGACAACGTAACGATCACCGCGCCGAAGGGCTCCGTCATGATCGGCGGGCTCGTCGGCGCGGCGGGCAAGATCACGGAGGGAGCGATGGCCGCCGACGCAAGGAGCGCCACGTTGATAGAAGGCTGCGCCGTCAGCGGGCTTACGATGAAAGCGGACGGAGCTTCGCGTATCGGCGGCATAGTAGGCAGCGGCTTCTATTTCTCGACGGAACCTTATCTGAGCTACTACCCGGTCCCCGCCGCGATGCAGATCGTGAACTGCTCCGCAGGCGGAACGATCACCGGCGGCGAGGCGGTCGGCTCCATCGTAGGCTACATCTACCGCAACAGCTCCGTCACCGCCTGCCGCGGTGCGATCACTGGACTGCAGCCGGCCGGCGCGGCAGAGGCGGCGCAGGTCATAGCGTTGGAAAAATGCAGGTAAAAATACTGTAAAGACAGTTCTAATACCACTGCGCGAGTAGGCAGTCCCCAAGAGAGCCGCCTACTCGCGCAGCTATTGGTCACGGCCCGCGCGGGAGGCTTTGAGCGTTTATGTGCGAAAACATAATGAAGGTAAGAGCAGGGCAGACACATTAACAGGCAGACAGTGATAAATTGGCGTAAATCGGCGTTTATACGCACCGTCTGCGTCATAACTTTGGGGTCTGCGGTCCTCGCCGTATTGATATACGGCTCCGGGCGCAGACCCCAAAGTTATTTAGCATCCGGCACGTCTAAACGCCGATTTACTCGATTGGGAGGGAAGATAAATTGGGGTTTACGCGATTGCGGGGAAAAGATAAACTGCGATTTAGCGGGCATCCACAAAAAGCACTTTGTCGATATTCAGCGATTTTGGTTTACGCCTTTAGAGGCTCCCTCTTAGAGGGGGCTGGCTCGGCGGTGCTTTTTCGCCGAGACTGGAGGAGTTTTGACTTTGGGTTTTGTTTTGCTCTTGATCTTATCTTCTTTCGCGTGCTTCCGCGGCTGTCGCCGCGGGCACTGCGTGGCGCGGAAAACATACGCCACGCAGTGCAACACTCCTTCCGTCAGCCGCAAAAACATGCGGCTGCCACCTCCCTCGGGGAGGGAGGCTTTAAAGGGATAAATCGCAGTTTGCCATTCTCTCATATTCGCGTGTAAACCCCAATTTACGGATCTTTCTTGATGCGCTTGCCATGAATCCAAGAGCGTTCAAATAGTATAAATATTTAATACGTGCTATAATTAGCAATAGCTAACCAATTGTGTTACAGGAGGGATAACTAATGAAACTTACAGGCGTAGAAGAAACGACCCTGATCCCGCTATGGGCCAGAGCTTACGAAACAACTAGAAAAGGCGAGCATTTGATTGAAGATCCGACGGCGGCGGAACTGATAAATAAAATAGATTATGATTTCAGCAAATTTGCTGAAGGCAAGCTATCTCAGGCCGGCGTGGCGGTACGCAGCGCTATTCTGGACAGAGAAGCGAGGCGTTTTTTCGCGGAGCATCCGAAAGCTATCTGTATCAACCTGGCCTGCGGCCTGGATACCAGATTCCAACGGGTGGACAATGGCAGTATTCAGTGGTACAACCTTGATCTGCCGCATGTGATGCAGCTGCGGTCAGAGCTTATCCCCAATACAAATGAACGGGAACATGAGATCACAGCCTCTCTATTCGATGAAAGCTGGCCCGGCATGGTGCCTCGCAACGGTGAAGACGTCCTAATTATTATGGAAGGGGCATCCATGTATTTCAGTAAAGAACAGATGTGTCAATTTTTTTCTCTCGCGGCAGAGCATTTCCCCGGCGCTTTTTTATTAATGGAAGTCATGACGCCCTTTATGATCAAACAACAAAAGCACCATGATACGGTGGACACAAAGAAGGCCCCCTTTTTGTGGGGCGTGACGGACGGCAAAGAGATAGAAACGCTGCATAAGAAGCTGCGGTTTTTGCGGCAGTGGACGTTTTACGAAGGCTTTAGAAGACGGTGGGGCTTATTCGGCCTGTTGTCGCTGATCCCCTGGTGGAATCAAAACTGCAACGATAAAATCGTTTGCCTGGAGATCAAAAAATAAGAAAAACCACAATGAGCCTTTAACAACTTACTCTACTAAAACCGATCTTCAAAAACATTTTCGCCACAGAACTTCCTAAAGAGTTTTGAACTACGTAATTTGTAAAAGATAACAAGCGCTGAACCGTGATATACCAACGGTTCAGCGCTTGTTTAGCTGGGAGAAACTGCAAAAGTCAGGAGGTCTGTGAACAGACATCTCCGCGCCGAGGCGCGTTCACAGCAAGATGTATCTTTGGGGCAGGCCCCACTCGCGTTTCGCATCAAACTATGCCGTCAACCTTCGTCCGCCATCCGCCTATTTCCCCTTCGCCGCGGCTTTGTAGTCCTCCTCCGTCACCGGTTCCAGCCAGGTGTTTTTGTTGCTGCCGGGGTTGCACTCGATCGCAAGATGTGAGAACCAACTGTCAGGCGCGGCTCCGTGCCAGTGTTCCACATCCGGCGCGATCTCGACGACGTCGCCGGGCACGAGGCGGCGGGCCGTTTTGCCGCGCTCCTGATAGTAGCCGACGCCTCCGGCGGCGATCAGCACCTGCCCGCCCGTGTGAACGTGCCAGTTGTTGCGGCATCCGGGCTCGAAGGTGACGTTGAATATGGGGACGTTAAGCCGCCTGTCGGCCGCCAGAGGCGCGAGCCACGACCTTCCGCTGAAATACTGCGCGAATCCCCTGTTTTCTTCGCCTATGGGAAATGGGCTGACTTTCGGGACTTCTCTGCCTTCCGCCTTCGCCTCTCTAACGGCGACAGTAAATAAAACGGAGAGAAGTATTGCGGACAGCGCTATTATTTTTATCATCATCATCTTATCCTTTCCCTATCTTTTGACCGTTACGACTTCCTTGATCCAGCCCGCCACAGAGGAGCCGCCGTTCCCGGAGAAGACGCCGATCTTTCCAAAGGCCGCTTTCGGAGCCGCCTTGCAGATGTCGGCCTCGCAGCGCTGGACTCCGCCGCCGCCGTGCGTCATGAACGGGATGACGGTCTTGCCGGCAAAATTACGGGCGGAGAGGAAGCTGAGGACGGGCGGCGCCATCGTGCCCCACCAGTTCGGGGTGCCGACGAAGACCACGTCGTATTTGGAGACGTCCGGCAGCGCCCCCGCAAGCTGCGGCTTGAAGCCTTCGCCGCACTCTTTTTTCGCCTGATCGACGCATTCGTTGTAGCTTGCAGGATAGGCCTTTGCCGGCTTGATCTCAAAGATTTCTCCGCCGGTCGCCTTCTGTATCTGCTCCGCCACGGCCTTCGTGTTGCCGCTGTACGAGTAGTAGGCGATCAGGATCTTCGCCGGTTCCGCGGCGACGGCGGCCTCGGCCTTGACGGCCTGTCCCAGCGCGGCGAGGCCCGCGGCCGCCGCGCATACGATCGCGATCATTAACATTTTTGTCTCCATAGTTTTACCTCCGTGATATGTTTTTATAGTTGTTTTTCCCGCGCTTTTTCGCGAGGGGATAACCTGTTTATTTAATGCGACGTTATTTTCATACGCAGCTTTTCGCGCGTCCGCTGTAATTCGGCGATCTTCTCGTCCAGCAGCCTCATCTGCTCGGCCAGCATCAGCGACCGTTTTTGCCTGGTGGACTCCCCCTGCTGATAGAGCAGGACGTACTCGACGAGAACGTCTATGGGAACGCCGGCGTCCCTCATGCACTTTATGAACTCTATCCAGCAGCAGTCCGTCTCCCCGTAGCGGCGCAGCCCGGCATCGGTGCGCTCGACTCTCGGTATCAGCCCCACTTTTTCGTAATAACGAAGTGTCTCCACCGACAGCCCGGTTTTATTGCTTGCTTCGGTAATGTATATTTTCCCCACCTCCGTCAAAGGTTCTTACGCGCCGCGCAAGATCTATTTTTTAACGACTTCCGCGACGCAGGCCAGCGCGTTGAGCGTGCGCGGGAACCCGATAAAGGGCAGGCACTGGGTGATCGCCTCGATCATCAGATCTTCGTCGTTGCCGACGTTGAGGTTGGCCTGTACATGGCTTTTGACCTGGCTCTCGCAGCCGCCCTGCGCCGAGAGGACGCAGAGGGTGAGTATCTCGCGCATTTTTACGTCTATCGCGCCGCGCGTGTAGAAATCTCCGAAGCAGACGGAGGCGAGATACTCCGCCATGTGTTTTCTGTTTTCCGGCGAACTCTGGTACATGCCGTCAAGTCCGGCGGGGAAGATGGACTTCTGCGTTACGAAGCCCTTCGCGTAACGGTCCTTTTCCGTCACCGTCGCCTGGCTCGCGAGCGGCAGCTTGATCTTTTTCTCGCGGAAGGCCTCGTTCATCGCGTAGGCGCCCTCAAGCGCCTTGGTAAATCCGATGTAGGGAGCGCACTGGTAGACCGCCTCTTTTATCTCTTCCGGCGTGACGCCGATGTTGAGCGAGGCCTTCACATGCGCCTTGAGGTCGTCGAGGTTCCGGTTCGTCGTCAGCACGGCGAGCGTGATGAGTTCGCGCTGTTTGTCCGTCAGCGTCCCGCGCCGGAAGATATCCCCGTAGAGGAAACGGTCCATGACGGCGACCAGCTCCTCGTCGCCATAGCGCGCCCCGTCGCGCCCCTTGAAGAGTTCCTCAAACTTCGGGCGGCCAAAATCGCTCCTCTCCCTCAGCTGCGCCTTCAGCGCCCATTCCGGAACCATCTCCTCCGCTGAGCAGGCCCTTTCCAGCAGCAGTGTCATCGCCATAACAAGGGCGAGTACCGCCATCGATATCATGAAATACTTGAACTGCGGCATTGCTGTCATCCCTCCGTATTTATATTTTTATTTACGCATCCGGCCTCGCGCGGCAATTTTTGCCGGCGGCAGGGCGCGCCTCCTCTTCGGCGGCGCGGATAAAGCTTATTCGCTGGAGTTAACTCTAAGTCAAGTGTGAATTTTTAAAAAATTTTCTGGCTTTGACCGCTTGCGTTGGAGTCAACTCCAGCATTTATAATCGCCGCAAACATAAGGTTCGGGGGGAAATATGCCATGAAAATAAAATTCAACCGGATCGCCTTTCTCGCTGCCGCGCTGCTGTTGATCGCGGCAGCCGCGTTCAACAGGGACGGAAAGCTGTTGGGCGTCGCTCCGGGCGATCAGAAGGGCGGGGGAACACGGACGGAATGGACGGCGGAAGACGGATCGCGCGTCATCTCCACCGAGGGGCTGGCAAAGGATATTCTGGGCTTCGGCGGCGGCATCCCGCTTCACATATATATGAAAGAGGGGCGCGTCGTCCGCGTCGAGGCACAGGATAATTACGAGACGCCGCCCTTTTTCGCGCAGGTGGAAAGCAATATCCTCTCCGCCTGGAACGGCCTGACGGCGGAGGAGGCGCTGAACAAAGAGGTCGCGGCGGTGAGCGGCGCGACGATATCGTCAAACGCCGTGATCGGGACCTTCCGGCGCGGCATGGAATACGCGCGGGGAACGGCGGCGGAAGCTCCGCGCGAAGGGAGCCGCCCCGGGGCCGGCGCTTTGGCGGCGCTCGCCGTGGCTCTCTGCGGACTGTTTCTTCCCCTATTCATAAGGTCGCCCAAATACCGCCCCCTCCAGCTGCTGGCCAACACCGCGGTCCTCGGCTTTTGGAGCGGGACCTTCATCTCGCTCTCATTGCTGACCGGCTTCGCCGCCAACGGGGTAAGGTCATGGAATGCCGCGCCGGCGCTTGCGCTTCTCTTTGCCGCCTTCATCATGCCCCTCTTCGGAAAAAAGGGACACTATTGTTCGTGGATATGCCCGCTCGGCTCGCTGCAGGAACTTTTAGGCCGGATACCTGTTCCCAAGGCAAAGCTTCCCGCCGACGCGATAAAATGGCTCGGCCGGCTGCGGGAGGCCGTATGGATGGCGATGATGCTGCTGATGTGGCTCGGCGTCGGCTTTGAGCTGATGGACTACGAACTCTTCTCCGCCTTCCTCTTCCGGCGCGCCGCCTGGCCGGTGCTGGTCCTCGCGGGCGTCTTTTTCGCGCTCTCGCTCGTCACGCCGCGCCCCTACTGCCGCTTCCTCTGCCCCACCGGCACGCTGATAAAATTCGCTCAGGGCGACTCGTCGGTCTGCGCCGCCTCCGCGCCGCGCGCGTTGAAACTGACAATGTCGGCCATTTTCTTTGTCTCGTCGATAATGACCCTATTCCGGATGCCATAAAAATTTTCCGCGCTTGACTTGGAGCCGGCTCCAGAGTGTAGCCTCTTAGCCATCGCACAAAAACGTTCAAGACAGAGAGGAGAAACGGACATGAACAGAAGAGATTTCATCAAAGCATCTTTAACGGCCGCCGCGGTCACGGGGGGCACGCTTCTCGGCGCGCCGCTGCTCGCCGCCGCGCAGCCGGCAAACGTCGGAAGGAAAGCTGGCGATAAAAAAATGAAGATACTCGTGATCACCGGCAGCCCGCGCAAAAACAGCAATTCGGGCGCGCTCGCCGCGCAGTTCATCCGCGGCGCGAAGGAGGCGGGGCATGAAACCGCGCGTTTCGACGCCGCGTTAAAAAACGTACATCCCTGTTCCGCCTGCAGCCACTGCGGGATGGACGGCCCCTGCGTATATCAGGACGACTTCTCCTTCGTGCGCGAACATCTTGTCCCCGCCGATCTGGTCGCCTTCGCGACGCCGATGTATTATTTCGGGATCTCGGCGCAGCTCAAAAGCGTGATCGACCGCTTCTACGCGCTCAACGGAAAGATCCACGTCCATAAAAGGGCGGTGCTGATGATGACCTACGCCAATACCGCCGCCTCCGAAGCGGCGCCGATCATCTCTCATTACAACGTGCTGCTGAAATACCTCGGCTGGGAGGACGCGGGGCAGATCATCGTCCCCGGGGTCTGGCCGGAGGGGGCGGTGAACAACACAAAATACGTTGAGGCGGCCTACCGGCTCGGCAAAACGCTTTAGGAAAAGCCCGGCAAAATTGCGGGAAGCCGGCAGTTTTTGCCATTGGCGCGCCATAACGGCGTAAGCAATCAGAGCGGCGATATCACAGGAACACGATCCGACAAAGCGGGGAGATCGCTTTTTGCCGTAAATGTTCCCGCCGCTTCCGCAAGACAACAAACAACAGGAGGTATTTGGCATGTCACTTGGATTTACGGAAATAATTTTGATCGCCCTGTTCATCCTCATCGTATTCGGAGCTAAGCGCATCCCCGAACTGGCGCGGGCAATGGGACGCGCATCTTATGAATTTAAAAAGGCAAAGGAGGAGTTGAACGCCGAGAGCCGCGAATTTATGGAAGCGGCGGAAAGGGCCGCCGAGGGCGAAGATAAAAATACGGGAAAAGAATGACGAACGATCACGAAGAGACCCTCGCCCCCCATCTCGAGGCGCTGAGGGACGCGCTGCTGCGGTGCGCGGCGGCGACGGCCGTCCTCTATCCCGTCGGATATCTGGCGTCGCCGTACCTCATCAACGCGCTGGTACGGTGGTGTTTTCCGGAATCGGCCGGCACGCTGCATTACTTCGCGCCGATGGAGGTGCTCTGGGTCCGGCTGCGGCTGGCGCTGATCGCCGCGCTGCTGGCCGCCTATCCGTGGAACATCCTGCAATTATGGCGTTTCCTGCTGCCGGCGCTTTATAAAAGGGAGCGCAAGGCCCTCGGCTGCTGCATCGTTTCATCATCTTTACTCTTTTTCTGCGGCGCGGCCTTCAGCATCGGCCTCATACTGCCGCTGATGATGAACTTTTCCGGCGGCTTCGCCACGGCGGAGCTCCGGCCGAGCATCGGGCTCGCAAACTTTTTAAATCTGGCCGGATGGCTGACGCTGGCCTTCGGCGTCATGTTTCAGTCCCCGATCATCGTCCTGCTGGCGGTCCGCTTCGGCGTGATATCCTGCGGGAGCCTGCGCCGCAAGCGGCCCTACATCGCCACGGCGATCCTGATCGCCGCCGCCATCCTCACCCCTCCCGACATCGTCAGCCAGCTCATGCTCGCCATACCGACCTGGCTGCTCTTCGAGCTCGGGCTGATAATAGCGGGACGCATAGAGGCAAGGGAGAGCGTGCCTTCCGCTTAGCAAAGGTTCCGCCTATGAGAGCGGCCGCCTCTCCCCGGACATCCCCGTAAAAGACGCTCACTGTCGCGGGGCCGCCACCCGCACCTGTATCTCCGTGAGGAATTCCTCCTCTCTTACGGTGTCGCGGTTGTCTATCTCGTACATCTCAAAGGGCTCGCCGGACAGGCGCAGCCCCTCCTCTTTTGCATAGGCGAGCAGCTCCTCCATCCTTTTCGCGTTCTGCCCATAGCCGCCGCCGTAGAAATAAGAGAGATATTCTCCCGCCGGCAGGATGAAATCATAGTCGGGCGACCGCCGTTCCAGAATAAAAAACACTGCTTCATAGACATTGGAAATGCCGTTCCTCAAATTCTCCATAGATGGGAAGGCTCCGATAATCTGATTGCCGAAGTCCCTGATCTTCTCTTCATGCTGCCGGTGAAGTTTTTTGACGGCGAAATCCATCTCTTCGTCCCGCGCGATATGTTCGCTGAGCCGCACACAAAACCTGTCCGGCAGGTCCTTAACGGTAAAAACTCCCGTCCGGATATTCCGCGCGTTATCGAGGACGGCGATCCTCTCTTTGATCAGCTCTTCGCGCGTCAGCAGCTCCCGCAGCCGTTCCGCAAGCAGCGCCTGTTCGCGGCGCAGCAGCTCCAAAGTATTGGCGACGCTCTGGTCCGCCAGGTACTCCTTTATCTGTGCCATGGAAAAATCAAGCCGCCGCAGATCGCGGATGATGTTCAGTTTGTACATCTCCTTCAGGCTGTATAGCCGGTAGCCGTTTACGTCCCGCCGCGGGCGCAGGATTCCCAGCCGTTCATAGTATCGGAGGGAATCGACGCCGATACCGTAAAGTTTGGATATCTCGTTGATTTTATAATAATTTTTCACCGTCAGGCTCCCCCTCGCGGACAGGCCGCAAAATTTATCTTGACCCTGGTATTATGCCAGAGTTTATAGTATTTGCGAAAGGGAGCGTTTCAAAATGGGAAAAAATATATTACTCGATCTAATACGGAAAAATATGGAGGGACTTTCCCCCGGGAAAATAGTTATAATCATGATAGGTACGGCGATCAGTTCGTTCGGTGTCTACAACATCCATCAACTGGGCGTAGTGACGGAGGGCGGCGTGCTTGGTATGATTTTGCTGGCGAATCACTGGCTGGGGATCTCTCCCTCAATAGTTACGCCGGTGCTCGACATCGCCTGTTATTCGCTGGCTTTCAAATACCTTGGCGGCGCTTTCATCCGGCTCTCCGCGGTGGCGACGCTGAGCCTCGCGAGTTTTTTCAGGCTATGGGAGCAGTTTCCGCGCGTACTGCCCGATATGACCGGCACGCCGCTGCTCGCCGCCCTCTGCGGCGGGGTATTTGTCGGGCTGGGCGTGGGCCTGATCGTGAGACAGGGCGGTTCCGGCGGCGGAGACGACGCGCTGGCGCTGACGATAGCCCGCGTCACCAAATGGAAGATCGCCAGGGCCTACCTTGTGACGGATATCATCGTGCTGGCCCTGTCGCTGAGCTACATCCCGCTCAGCCGCATCGCCTTTTCGCTGGTGACGGTCACCGTTTCATCCCTGCTGATCGGATTTATCCAGGAGGCAAAGATTTTCCGCCCGGTAAAGAGGTAAAATATCCTCATAACCGGAGAGAGAACGCGGTAAAGGAATGATAAGACAGGATGAGTATCGACATCAGAAAATTAACGGCACAGGATCTTGACCAATACAACGGCCTGCTGCGCTACGCCTTTCAGGTCACGGAAAAGACGCTGCTGGAGAGCGGCTGGGAGGATGAGGACATCAAACAGTCAAAGTTCCCCGTGTTGGAGCGCGCCAGCGTCTGGGGCTGTTTTGACGGGGACGAACTCGTCTCACAGTTCGCCGTCTACCCGCTGGAGATGAACATTCACTCCGTCGTCTATCAGGTAGCTTTCATCACAAGCGTATCCACCTACCCCGAATACTCGGGGCTGGGGCTGATGTCCCAATTGATGAAGAAGGGGCTCAGCGAGATGCGCGACAACAGGCAGTCGATCTCCCTGCTCTATCCGTATTCCATCCCTCTCTACCGCAAAAAGGGCTGGGAGATCATCTCGGACAAGATGTCATACAGCATTCGTGACGTGCAGCTGCCCAAAAACATCGAGGCGGCGGGATACGTCCGGCGTGTCTCTTGGGAGGACCCCGACTTCATGGATCTGCACACGCAGTTCGCAAAGCAGACGCATGGCTGCCTCTTCCGCAACAACCTCGCCTGGGACGAATACTGGAAATGGGACGAGGACGACACCACCGTCGCCGTCTATTACCGGGACGACGACCTGCCGCGCGGTTACATGGTCTATCTCATCAAAGACGATATCATGTATATCAAGGAGATGATCTATCTCGATATGGAATCGCGCAAGGGGCTGTGGAAATACATCGGCGCGCATGAGTCGATGGTGGGCGAGGTGCGCGGCTACAACTATTTCAGCGAACCGATCGCCTTCAGCTTCGAAGACAGCGAGATCAAGGAGACGATCCGTCCCTACATCATGGGACGCCTCGTCGATACAAGGATGTTCCTGGAGAAATACCGCTTCCGCGGCGAAGCAAACGGCGGCGTCACGCTCCGCATATCCGATCCCTTCCTGGAATGGAACGACCAGAGCCTTACCCTCGACATCGCCGGCGGCAGGTGCGAAGTGACAAAAACGGCCAGCCGCCACACCGCCGCAATGTCCATCGGCACGCTGACGACGCTGCTGCTGGGATACAAGCGGGCCTCGGAGCTTGCCGCGCTGGAGAGGATCGACGCCGACAGAGAAACGATAAAATTTCTCGATAACGCGGTCATCCATAAAAAGCCGTATATCTCCGATTATATTTAAAACCTTCAACGATACGGCAGGCAGGGCCGCCGCGTCGGACAAACGGGTCGGCGGCGGCTTTGCCGGAGGGGCGTGAGGCGTTTCAGCGGATGAAGTTCGTGAAGCGCGGCTCCTCCCGCCTGGGCGGCTCCACACCGCCCGCGAGCCCTGCTTTCTTGCATTTCAGGAGGAACGCCATGTTCCGCGCCAGCACGCGCATCGTATACAGCCCCTCTTCGTCCCGCAATACGTCCTCGGGCTTCGCGCCGAAGACCATATTCCAGTATCGCGATGAAACGATCGGCATCTCGTGAAGAGCGAAATATTTGTTGATCTGATCGAAAGCCGAGGTCGTTCCGGCCCTTCTCGCGGACAGCACGGCCGCCGCCGGCTTCAGATAAAACGCGCGGTTGCCGCCGCCGAGGAACGCGGAATAAAACGCACGGTCCATAAAGGCGGTCATCGCCCCTCCCGCCGCGGCGTAATGCACCGGCGTGCCAAAGATAAATCCGTCGGCCTCCGCCGCGCGGGCGATAAAATCATTCACGCAGTCGTTGAATACGCAGCGGCCCAGCTTTACACAGGCCTTGCAGCCGACGCACCCCGACAGCGGCTTTGTGCCGATCCAAAAGACCTCCGTCGCTATCCCCTCTTCGTTCAGCGTTTTCGCCGTCTCTCCGAGAGCCGTATATGTGCAGCCCTTTTCATGCGGACTGCCGTTCACCAGCAAAACTTTCATCCTTTAACCATCCTCTTTATCTTTATCGTCCTGTCCTGTCGCCCTGCTTTAGCAGACGCCAGCCGCTATTTATCCAGCCCCTTCTCCTTGAGGAACTTGGAGAGGAGATCGGCTATCTCAATGTTATTGAGATCCGAAAAGGGAAAGTGCGTGTTGCCGCGAATGCCGATCTCCGGCAGATGGACAAGCGTCACGTCGCCGCCCTTTTCATTGACTGCTTTCGCCCAAAGGCGTGCCATCGCCAAACGCACACGCCAGTTGTCTTGCCCGGGATTATCTGTAGGTTCTCCCGGAATGTTATCTCCATAATAAACGATTATCGGTATTTTAGTAAGCTTCATAAAGTCTGCGAGCGGTACGCCGACCGCTTTGAGCGTTCCCGCAGAGCTGGGCATCGGAGCCGGCTCCTCTCCCTGCGGAAAGATAAAATCGCTGCCCGGTTCATAAGCGGCGACGGCGCGTATCTTATTGTTTTTCATCACCGAATACCAACCCGGGCCGCCGCCCTGTGAATGGGTAACGAGCACCCCTTCTCCGATGCGATCGAAAACCGCCGACACCGCGTCGGAAACCACTCCGGCATCGTACGGTCCGGTATTAGGCGTCGCCTGACGGAAAAATTGTTCAAGCGCACGCGGGTTGCGTGAAAACTGCACATTTGGATAGAAATTCGGCCAGGTCCCAAGACGGAATATACCGAACAGCAGCTGCTCGTCGGGAATGGCCTTGACTTCCATCGGGACGGTGCTGCGCCCGGCGCTGCCGCGCCGCGGCTGGTCGAGAAGATAGATTCCGAAGCCACGCCGCAGGAAAATATCCTGAAAGCCTTCGCGCCCGTCGGGCGTCGTCTCCCAAGTCCTGCCAGACTGCCCAGCTCCGTGCAGGAATACAAGCGGCAGCTTACGGGCCTTGACGGGTATCTGGTAGAAGACACTCGCATGATCCCCATGCAGCGTCTGCCCATCCCCATTCCACTTATAGGGGTCAAACTTGCCGGGAGAACTCACAATGCTACCTCCAGCCGCGAAACTCCCCTGTTCTTCTATCATTAAAGGGCGGCTCTTTAACGGCGCGGCGGCGGCCGCTGCCGCAAAGATGGTCACAATGATCGCCGTGGTCAACAACAATACGCTTTTCCTTTTCATCATATTCATAGCACGCTTCCTTTCAGCTTACAATTTGTTTTCTGCGCTGTCAGAGGGCCCTGAGATACCGGGCTCCACCTTGAATGCCGCCGCGTCTCCCCAGGCGGCTACTACCAGGCCGCCGTCTGGACGCCGTACAAGTCCGACCGGCGTCGAGAAGCCGTCCGCTACCGTCTCCGCCACACCATCCAGCGTAATGCGGGCGATCCTCGTGCCGCCGTAATCGGCGGCGATGACCGCGCCAGCGCCGTCCCTGACGATGCCGGGAGCGGGCGACTTCAGCGCGTCGCTGACCGTCGTCACCCTGCCGTCGGGCCAGAGACGCTGAATGAGCCCGCCGAGACAGCTTATGACGAGGCTCCCGTCGTCAAACCTGGCGATCCCCACAGGGGAATGATGCCCTTTCGAAAGCACATCTTTCCGGCCGACGGGAGAGACCCTTACAATCTCGCCCGCGTCGCGGTTCGCTACATAGAGGATGCCGTCGTGCCACAGTATCCCAGCCGGAACGTTAAAACCCGAGACGAAACGGCGGAGGCGGCCCTCTTCAAACATATAGATGATCCCCTCGTTGTAAGAGGCGATGAAAAGCCTGCCATCCTCATCCATCGCCAGTCCGGACGGATGCGCCACCTCTTCCGTAACGAGGGTCCTCCTGCCCTTAGAGTCATACTTACAGACCCTTCCCGCCGCCCATTCGGCTATATAAAGCGAGCCCTCGCCGTCGTAGAGCATGCCGACAGGGAGCTGCAGGTCTCTTATGAATGGTTCCCTTATCGTTACCGGAGTATCCGCCAAGGCCGGGACAGGCGCTGAGATACACGGTACGAAGACCGCCGCGAGCAGAACTATAAAGAACATCGTCGTTTTTTTCATCTTACACTTTACTCCTTTTTGCACGGAACGACAGGGCGGCAGCCTAAGCGGCCAGCCTGCCGTTCCCGTTCTAAAAGCACCTGGTTTTCCGCAACAGCCTCAATCTAACTCTTAGAGCTTTCTCTAAGTCAAGCCTTTTGCGAAGGAAAGATTTTTCTGTCTACGCCCGTTTTTTCGCCTCTATCGCGGGGAGCGTTATCATCGCGCAGAGGCCTCCCTGCGGACGGTTTTTCAGGACGAGCGAACCTTCGTTGAGCAGCACCATATTACGGGCGATAGACAGGCCAAGGCCGGTACCGCCCGATTCGCGGTTGCGCGAACCTTCTAGGCGGTAATAGGGTTCAAAGACCTTCTCCAACATCGCCTCCGGTATTCCCGGGCCGTCGTCTTCGATCTTGATGACGACATCGCCCCGGTCTTTTTCCACGGAGACGACCGCCCCGCCGGCGTACTTGACCGCGTTGGTCAGGAGGTTCTCGATGCTGCGTTTAAGGCAGGTCGGACGTGCGCGGACAAGCAGCGGCGCATCGTCGTCCGGCATGGCGCCGAGCCGGATATCGCCCTCCTTTGTCTCCATATCGTCGGCGATACTCTCGACAAAGGCGACCACGTCCATCGGCGCGGCCTTCTCCGAGGTGTGGAGGCTCCGCGCTAGCTCAAGCCCCTGTTCTATTATCGAGCGGATCTCTTCGATGTTCGCGGCGAACTTCTCGCGCAGCTCCTCGGGCTCGATCCTGTCCAGCCGCAGCTGGATGCGCGCGAGCGGCGTGCGCAGGTCGTGCCCCATCGCCTCGAGCATGTTGTTTCTTTCATTAAGGTTGTCGCAGATGCGCGCCCTCATTCTGTTAAAGGACTGCGCCGCCTCGCGGATCTCACGGCTGCCGCGCTCGTCGAGCGGGCAGGCCGCCTCCGGGTTGCGCCCGAAGCGGTCCGCCTCCTGCGCGAGGCGTTCTATCGGCTTCGCCGCGCAGCGGATGAGGATGATGACGATAAGGGAAAATATCAGAGATTCAAAGAGGACGAATATCCTCTGCCGCCACACCAGGCGGTTGTCGGTGATCGAAAGCGGCTGCGTCAGCTCCAGCCAGCCGCCGTCGTCCATTGCTATCAGCACCTGCAGCATCGGGAAGATGTACCCGGCGTAATCGGAGGAAGTTGCCTCCGGCGATTCAGGCCAGAGCATCCGGGCGCGGATATCGGGGACATCCGCGCCGGCCGCGCCGATCGCCCCGGCCACGGCGTTTTTCATATTGACGGATTTGTAATAGTCCTCGCTCTGCCATGCGGGCGCGGGAACCATCCTGAAACGAAAAGGCTTGCGCATCACGCCGCGCGAGGAATCAAGTTTTTTGAGATATGCCTCCCGCTGCGGCCCCTCCATCGTGTTCAGCGCCTGATAGACAGAAGAGACATAGTCATGGCCGATACCGAGCACCTCCCTCGCGAGCGAGTGCTGTATCGAGCAGACGGCGTAAAAGTTTATAAACTGGTTCGCGGCGGCTCCCAGGATGAGGACCAGCAGGATAAAACCAAAGAGGGAATCGGGCTTTACCGCCCTCCAGAGAGACTTCATCACAAACTCCCCTTGCGTACGGGGGCGGCCAGCATGTATCCGTCGCCGCGCATCGTCCTGATAAGTCCCGGATTCGCCCCCTTATCCCTCAGCTTGGCGCGGAGGCGGCTCACCTGCGCGTCGATGCTGCGGTCGTAGATATTGAGGCTGCGCTCCGCGAGGTAATCCATGATCATGTCGCGCGTGACGACCTGCTGCGGATGGCTGAGCAGCAGCATCAGCAGGCGGAACTCCGCCGCCGAGAGCGGCACGATGACACCCTCCTCGTCTATGAGATGGCGCGCCATGACGTTGAGCTTCCAGCTGCCGAAGATAAGCGCCGAATCCGCCTCCCCGCTCCCGACCAGCCCCACGCGGCCCGTCTCTCCCGAAAACGACGAACGGCGCAGCAGCGCGCGTATCCGCGCGATGAGCTCGCGTGCGTGGAAGGGCTTGCAGAGGTAATCGTCGCCGCCGATTTCAAGGCCGACGACCTTGTCGGTGGTATCTTTCAGCGCCGTCAGGAAGATTATCGGGACGGCACTGTGCGGCGCGCCCGGGGCGCGGAGCCGCCGGCAGAGAGAAAGGCCGTCTTCACCGGGCATCATGATGTCGAGCAGTATCAGGTCGAAAGCCTCCCGCTCGAGCGCGGCAAAGAGTTCCGCGCCGTTCTTCGCCGCGCGCGAATCATAGCCGTACTCGGAGAGCGTCTCCGCGATCAGCTCGCGCAGTTCACGGTCGTCGTCGACTATCAATATTTTTGCCTGATCAGCGGCCATCGCCCATACCTCCGAAAATCTCTGTTTCTTTAAATGATATTGTAATACTCCGCGCTCCGATAATCCAACTACATAATCTGACAAACTCGCAAGGTTTCGCAAAACAAAGAAACATTACGTCCGCCGCGCGTCATAACCGCGTAAGGTCGGCGCGCTAAAGTATCGTCGTCAGGGAGGCGCGGAGCGCCTTGCCGCAAAAACTACCGTGAAAAAATGGAGGGGATAAGATGTACACTGTTAAACAGACTTCTGAAATTACGGGGATTTCCGGTTATACTCTCAGATTCTACGACAAAGAGGGCCTCTTCCCGCATCTGAACAGAGACGGGCAAAACAGGCGCCTCTTCTCCGATGAGGACCTTCACAACATAGAAACGATACAGGAACTCAGGGAGATGGGTTTTTCGCTCGCGCAGATACGCAGTTACCTGACGGCGGAAGAAGAGGGCGGCATGAAAAGGCGGCGCGAACTGCTGGCCGAGCAGATGGACCGCATCAGGTCGGAGCTCGCGGCGATCACGCGGCGTATGAAAAAACTGCAGCAGGCGGCGGAATATTACCAGGTCGACATAAAGGGGTGGGTGAATGTCATGCCTGCGGACGGGGCCTCCCCTGTGATCTTCGCGGCTTAGAAACATAAAGCCGTACAGGAAATAGGAGAAGTATGAAAAGGACATTGACAATAATCATTCTGCTTTGCGCGGCGATTTTTGCCGGAATATTGATATGGGACGTCTACTGTGCCGAAGCGGCGGGAGCGCGGCCGGAATATCCAGCCTCCGCGCCCGGGGAAAAAACGGCGGCCGGGCGGACAAAATATACGCGAACAATGGCGTATTTAAAAATTTATGACACCTTGACCGCCGTGCGCCGCGCCGCCGCCGGCCGCTTTGAAGGAGGGCCGGCTGTTTTTTCTTTCCCCTAAACGGGCGGAAGATTTTCTTTTATTCTGTTGAGTTATGTGTCCGCCTATTTTTTATTTACATTTCCGCCATGATTTTTCTATATTGATATCGAAACACAAAGGCAGTAATGGCCGCCGACAGGATTTCTGCGACCCAAAATGAATACCATACCAGGTCCACGCCACCCCATCTAAGGAATAGCCACGCGGGAGGGAGCAGTAAGATACATTGATGCAGCAGGGCGTAAATCAGGCTTGGCGTCCCTTTCCCCATACCTTGAAAAAGGCTGCTGCCTACCTGCCCAAAACCAAAGGGAATGAAAACCCAGGAAATAATCCGCAGCGCATGAATGCCGGCCGGCATAAAGTCGGCACCGTTTTTGCCATTGTCAAAAAGCGAGATAAATTGCCCCGTAAACATCTGAAATAGAATCGTTATGATGAACATGATAACGACGCCGGCTAAAATAGTAAGTTTGATAGCGGAAGCAACGCGTTCTCTCTTTTTCGCCCCATAGTTATATCCCATAACAGGGACGACACCTTGCAGCAGGCCGTTAATTGGCATTATTACAAAACACCACAGCTTGTAGAACACCGTAAACACGGCAAGGCCTATCGCCTCGGTCTTGAGGATTTGGTTCATACCGAAGGACATGACTGAAGCGATCCCCATCGCGGCGGCGGCGGGAGCGCCCACCTTGCACATCTTCCAAATATCCTTTGAGGGACATAAATCTTTCAGCCCAAAAGCAACGCTTTTCTTTTTGATGGCGCAAACGACGAATGCGGCGACAGCCGATAATATTTGACCGCCCACGGTTGCGGTCGCCGCGCCGGAAACACCCATAGCAGGAAAGCCGAACCACCCAAAAATCATGATGGGGTCGAATATGACATTGAAAATGCAGCCGATCAGATGAACGCCCATGCTCCATGCGGGCTGCCCCGCGGCTTGCAGCATACGCTGTCCAATAATGGAAAAGAATAGGCCAAAGTTATAAATGCAGCAAATCGAAAGATACTGTACGCCATATCCCATGATCTCGGTGTCATTTGTGCTGATTGAAAAGAACGGCTTCGCGCCGAATAAGCCAAACAACAGCATCAGTACGGAACAGATGATGCCGAGTGTGATTGCGTTTCCTGTCGCCTTTCCGGCGCCTGTCGTATCGTCCGCACCCATGCGCCGCGATACGACAGAGTTCATGCCTACGCCAATCCCATTTGCTGCCGAAATCATAATGATCTGTATGGGATATGCCAGTCCCAAAGCGGTTAACGGGTTGAGGCCAAGCCGCGCCACAAACAAACTGTCGACGACATTGTAGAGCGCTTGAAACAGCATGGTCGCAATGACGGGAACGGACATTTTCGTGATCAATTTCCCCATTGGAAGCGAACCAAAAATATTTTCTTCTTCCATAACGCACCCCTAAGCAAATTATTTTGCGGCGTTCGCTTTCCCATAGCAACAAAAGCCTTGGCCGCAGCCGCCGGGAGAGCGCTTTATTTCACCATGCCACTTTCAGTCAGATCGCTTTTTCAAATCTTTCGGAGCCGGAACATACCAGAGCTGTGCGGCATTAACGACGCATACCGAAATGGGGCCATCCGAACGAACGGCCAAGTTTTCCGGCATCAAGTGTTTGGGGAAATTGCCAGCGGTTGTGATTTTGAGAGGTGAAAAAGCAGTCTATTTTTATTCCTTTCATTTGATAAAAAACACCCCCGTTAACAAGTGGCATCTGCCACTAAAAACAACTATACGCGCATCGCTCGGAAAGTCAATAGCATAGTTGCAGTTGCCACCAAAAATTTTGTATAATGAAAACACATGCGGAATGGGGGCGGAGAAATGCTTTTACCGGATAAGGACATTGTTGCAATTACAAAGATCTATCGGAAGGTCAATTTGTGGAAAAATGAGCAGGCCGCACCGCTTGGCTTAACCGCGGCACAAGTCCCCATCGTCATTCTCGCTTGCAGAAAGAGCGGCATATCGCAAAATGAGATGGTGGATGAACTCGCGCTTGAAAAGAGCGTCGTGGCGAAATCGATCGGCAAGCTCATGGAGGCGGGCTACATCACAAGGAAACAAAACAAAAAGGACAAGAGGGCGTTCGATCTATTCCCTACCGAAAAGGCGCAAGCAATATACCCTATCCTTGTTCAGCAGGGAAAAAACTGTATGGACTTGCTGACAGCAGGATTAAGCGAAGATGAAAAGGCCGCTTTGAGTGACCTGCTTGAAAAGATCGTTCAAAACACCTACACCCAATTTTTATTGACCTCTTAGATCGCGACAGAGGCACGCTGACGCGCCGGCTGATGTGCACAGGCCGGATCTCAGCGGCACGGAGACAGCGCCAGCCGTGCGCCGCCGCGGCTTTCGCGGGGAAAATCTTCATAGGCGCTCTTTCTATTTTATGCCGAGGAACTATTGCGGTTTCACAAGTATTATTTTATAGAGGGGTCCTTCGTCTCCTCTCCCGTCCTTCGCAAAGCCGCTCTTCAAGAGGACTTTTTCGGAGGCGGCGTTTTCCTCTTCCGTCTGCGCGGTCACGCGGCGCACGCCGCTCTGTTCCGCGGCCCATTTTATGACGCCCGTCACGGCCTCCGAGGCATAGCCGTTCCGCCGATAGGCTTCGTCTATTCCGTAACCGATCTCCACGCCGCCCTCCGCGTCGGGCGCGCCCTTGAAGCAGAGCCCGCCAACCCGCGTCCCCGAAGTCAGGCAGATATTCCAATAGGTCCCCCACTCTTCACGTCCCGGCGATCTCCGCACGGCGTCCATCATTTCGCCGTAAGCCTGTTTCATGCCGTCGTCCGGCTCCCCGTCATGCAGAAGGCGGAGTTCTTCTATGCTAAGCGGAACGATGCGAAGCCTCTCCGTCTTGACAATTATCTTCCTCATACGATCACCATTTTCCGGCCAACTTTTTACCCGGCCTAAGTTATTATTTCCTTCACCGCGTAAAGGCCAAGTATCCCCGGTCCGCAAAGGCGTCCGGGTATGTAGGCGGGCGACAGAGGGACCGACGCGCGGCGCGGCGGCGGAATCCGCAAAACCGAATAGGGCGCCCCAAAACTGATCCGCGGCCAGCGGCGCTAAGTACGAGGCAAAGAGCGACGCTCTATTCGGCGGCCTCCGTCTCAAATGTTTCGGCGACCTTTTTGAGGCATTCGACTATCTTTATGTGCTGCGGGCAGGCCCGTTCGCATTGGCCGCACTCCACGCACTCGGAGGCTTTGCGGCGCGTCTTTGTGATGTTGGCGTAATAGACCCCCTGCGTGGAAATGGAGAAGACCGCCGCATTCGACTGTTTCTCGGCGTTATAGAGCGCGAAATATTCCGGTATCGGAATACCCATCGGGCAGCCCTCGACGCAGTAACGGCAGGCGGTGCACTGGATCGCGTTGGCGTCGGAAATGATCTTCTTCGCGCCGTCAAGGATCTCTTTCTCCTCCGCCGAAAGCGGCTTGAAATCTTCCATATAGCCAACGTTGTCAAGAAGCTGTTCCATATCTGACATGCCGCTGAGCACGACCATGACGCCGTCGAGGCTCGCCGCAAAGCGCACCGCCCACGAGGCGGCCGACATTTCGGGGGCATATTTCCTGAATAGCTCTTTCACGCTGCCCGGCACTTCGGCAAGCGCGCCGCCCTTTACCGGCTCCATCACGACGACGGGCTTTCCGTGCCGCCGCGCCGTTTCATAGCATCTGCGCGACTGGATGCTCTCGTTGTCCCAGTCGAGATAGTTGAGCTGAAGCTGGACAAATTCCGCCTCCGGGTGTTCTGTAAGCACGCGGTCGAGCAGTTCGGCGTCGTCGTGATATGAGAAACCTATATGCTTTATCAGCCCCCGCTCCTTCATCTTCGCGATGAAACCGAAGCTGTCGAACTCTTTCATTTTTTCATAAGTGTGAACGTTGACATTGTGCAGGAGGTAGTAGTCAAAATAGCCGACGCCGCATTTTTCCAGCTGTTCGTCAAAAATCCGTTCCTGATCGCCCTCTATTTCAAGGAACATCAGCGGCAGCTTCGTCGCCACCGTGAAAGCCCCGCGCGGGTGGCGCTCCGTCAGCACCTCGCGCAGCGCCGCCTCGCTGGCATGGTCATGATACATATAGGCGGTGTCGAAATAGGTGAAACCCCTTTCAAGGAAGATATCCACCATCTTCTTCAGCATCTCTTTATCGATGCTCTTAGGGTCGTCCTTATCGGTCATCGGCAGGCGCATGAATCCGAATCCAAGCTTTTTCATATCTCTTCCATTCCCTCCATCAGGAAATTATTTAGACAATACCGCCGGCAGGCCTTACTTCAATATGCCCGTCTCTTTGAGCCAGTTCTCCACATCTCTTTGCGCGTTTTTCACTCCACCGCCGCGGATCGCCGTCGGGGAAAGTATCTCCGACTTCGGACACAGTTTTTTCAGATCGCCGCCGCTGCGCCCGACGCCGCTTCCCTCGTGCGTCACGACCTGCGCGATCTTCTTGCCGGAGAGGTCGTTAGCCTCAAGCAGCGTCATCATCGCCGTAGGCATCGTCCCCCACCAGTTAGGATGGCAGATGATGACCGTATCATAGGAACCAAGGTTCGGCAGCTTCGAAACCTTTAACGCGGGGCGCGCGTTTGAATTGAGCTCGTTCTTCGCCTGCTCCGTGGTCGCTCGGTATTCCTTCGGATAGGACTTCACCGTCTGCGCCTCAAACAGATCGCCGCCGGTCAGCTCTTTTATCTGATTCGCCACCACACGAGTGTTGCCTCCCCATGAAAAATAGACGATCAGCGGCTTTTTGCCCGCAAGCGCGGGAGCCGCCTCGCCATGAACCGCCCAGCCGAAGAGCGCCGCCATCGCCAGTATCGTCATTACCAATGCCTTCATCAAAAAAATCCTCCTAAACATTATAGTATAAAACACATTTTCTTTGTTAGACAGGATATCACTTAGAGCTGACTCCAAGTCAAACGCCTGATTTCGAGCGCCGGGAAAAACGCACGGTCCCGGCTGCCGGCAAGAGCCGCTATACTCTGTACGCCGACCTGAGGACGATCCGGCCGGGGCTAAACATGCGAAAACGCCCCCGTCTGACAGAGGGCGTCTTCGCGTACCGCCGGCGGAAAGGAGAACCGGCTCCGGGCTGTCTTTATTTATAAGAGGCCGCGTATATCGCCACGCAGTCCTCTATGCTGAGCGGCTCCCTGTCGCACTGGAAGAGGAAGCCCATCGTATCTATCGCGTTCTTCGCAAGGGTCTCAAAATCCTCGGGCTTGATGCCGTAGTCGGACATCTTGAGCTCCGCCGCGCCGCACTCCTCCTGCAGCTTTGTCAGCACCCTGATGAAATCCATCGGCTCGCTGGCATCCGCCATCCCCATCGCTTTCGCCATGCGGATGAAACGCTCGTCGCAGACATGACGCTCGATAAAGTGCGTGTAATAGGCCCGGCTTATCATGATCAGCCCCGCGCCGTGCGGCAGCTCCTGATGATAGGCGGACATCGCGTGTTCCAGAGAATGCTCGCTCGCGCAGCTGCCGACGCACATCACGAAGCCCGAGGCGTAATTTCCAAAGGCGACATGCTCGCGCGCCTCAATATCCCCGCCGTCGCGCACCGCGCGCGCGAGATAGCGGCTCACATTCTCGATCGCCGCGAGCGCGAACATATCGCTCATGAGGTTCGCCGTTCCCGCGATATAGGCCTCCACGCTGTGGAAGAGCGCGTCAAAACCCTGATACGCGGTAAACTTGGGCGGCACGGAGACCATCAGCTCGGGATCGACGACGGCAAGCACGGGAAAGAGATTTTCGTCGAGGATCGCGCTCTTTTCATGCATCTCCTCGTTCGTGATGACGCCGCCCGGGTCCGTCTCGGAGCCGGTGCCGGCCGTCGTCGTGATCGCTACGATCGGCAGCGGCCGGTTTGCGAGCGGGCGTCCCTTGCCGCTGCCCGAATGGATATAATCCCATAGGTCGCCGTCGTTGACCGCCATCGCGGCAATACCCTTCGAAGCGTCCATCGGGCTGCCGCCGCCAAGCGCAACGATAAAATCACAGCCGTTTTCGCGCGCCGCGGCGGCTCCCGCCATCACGGTAGAACGCAGCGGGTTCGGCTCCACCCTGTCAAACAGCGCCCACGTCATGCCCGCGAGTCTAAGTTCGTTTTCCACCCTCGCGAGATAGCCGTTGGCCTTAGTCGATTTTCCCTTGGAAATCACGATCAGCGCCTTTTTGCCCGGCATCCTCTGCTCGTGCAGCTTGTTCAGCATCCCGGCTCCAAAGAGCGTCTTTGTCGGTACATACATCGTAAAACTCATTTTTTATATCCTCCGTTTTTTAAGAAAATCGTCTGTTTGTTCCTTACGCTTCATAGATTAAGGCTTGGAGTCAACTCTAAGTCAAGCGACGATGAAGAAATCTTTTAGGAGGAAATTACCGTCTCGGCGCGGCAGGCAGACGCAGCGTCCCAGCCTGTCATTAAATTGCTTTGTATTACCGCCGGATAATGAAAAGAGGCTGGTCATTAACCAGCCTCGTGAGGGTTTGTTAAGTAATGGTGCCGAAAGCAGAGAGCCAAAACGCCGCTCTTGCGTTTTGTGCGAATCGCTTTGTCTTGCCGCCGGATAATAAAAAGAGGCTGGTCATTAACCAGCCTCGTGAGGGTTTGTTAAGTAATGGTGCCGAAAGCAGAGAGCCAAAACGCTGCTCTTGCGTTTTGTGCGAATCGCTTTGTATTACCGCCGGATAATGAAAAGAGGCTGGTTAAAAACCAGCCTCATGAGGGTATTTAAGTAAATGGTGCCGGATAGGCAGGGAGCCGGCATCTTTGATGCCGTGCGAGGTCGCCTAGTCTGTACGTCAGGGAAATAAAAAGAGGCTGGTACGTAACCAGCCTCGTGAGGGTTTGTTAAGTAATGGTGCCGGAAAAGCAGAGAGCCAAAACGCCGCTCTTGCGTTTTGTGCGAATCGCTTTGTATTACCGCCGGATAATAAAAAGAGGCTGGTCATTAACCAGCCTCGTGAGGGTTTGTTAAGTAATGGTGCCGGAGACGAGAATTGAACTCGTACGGGTTGCCCCACACGCCCCTCAAACGTGCGTGTCTACCATTTCCACCACCCCGGCGCTCAACGTAGGGAAGTATATAAAAAAATCACTGATTAGTCAAGCCTTTTCGCGAAGATTCGTCGTTTTATTTTCGTATGTTATAATGGCGTGATAATCACAATGAAAGGAAGTTTTTATCATTAACTCTGCAGTTTCAAAAGAAGAACAGCACAGGCGCATGGGGAGCGAGCCGATACCCAGGCTTATCCTGAGTTTCGCGCTGCCGGCCATAATCGGCATGATCGCCGGCGCCATATATAATATCGTGGACCGCATATTTGTCGGACGTTATGTCGGCTCTGTCGGGCTTGCCGCGATAACGGTGAGTTTTCCCATGATGATGATGCTGATGGCCTTCACGCTGCTTATCTGCGTCGGCGGCGCGTCGAGAGTATCGATCCTCTTCGGCGCCAACCGGCGGCGTCCAGCCGAACAGGCGCTCACCACCACGTTCGTCCTGCTCGCGATCGTCGGCGCGGCCTCTATCGCGGCAAGTTTCTTCGCGGTGGACGCCATGCTGCGCCTCTCCGGCGCCTCCGGCGAGGTGCTCGAAATGGCGCGCCCCTATCTGCGCATCATCCTGCTCGGAGCGCCCCTGGGCCTTTTCGGTTTCGGCGCCAATTTTCTCGTGCGCGCGAGCGGGAATCCCCGCTTCGCCATGTGCACTCAGATCGTGGGCGCGGTCAGCAATGTCATCCTCGACGCCTTTTTCATCATAACTCTCGACATGGGCGTCGCGGGGGCGGCCTACGGCACCGTGCTCGCGCAGGCGGTCTCCGCGGTATTCGGCCTCTCTTTCTTCTGGCGGAGGGAAGCCCCCCTGCGCATCCGCGCGCACTTCATCGGCCTGCCCCGCTGGGATGTCTTTAAGAGGATATGCGCGGTCGGCAGCGCTCCCTTCTTTATGGAGCTTTCTTTCGTCTGCTATATGACGCTGATGAACCAGCTTATCATAAAATACGGCGGCGACGCCGGGCTTTCGGCGATGGGGATATTTCTCAGCCTTGACTCCCTGCTCTTCCTGCCGGCGATGGCCATCGGGGAGGCCTCGCAGCCGATCATCGGGTATAACTACGGCGCCGGTATGCCTAAGCGCGTCATAAAAGCGATATACTGCGCCCTCGGCATGGCCGTCGGGTTTTATGTTATCAGCTTCACCCTCGCTGAAATTTTCGCGGGGCCGATGATGCGGCTCTTCACGAACGACGAGGCGCTGCTTGCGATCGGCGTGCCGGGAATGCGCGTCGGGTATATAGGGCTTCCGTTCATGGGAGTGACGATCGTCACCAATTCGGCGCTCCAGGGGCTGGGAAAGGGTTTCGCCTCGCTCGCTCTCTCCTTCTGCCGCCACGTGCTCTGCATGTTCATCCCGCTGATAATGCTGCCGCGCATCTTCGGGCTGCTCGGCGTCTGGATGTCGTTCCCATGCGGAGATGTCGGCGGATGCGTCATCTCCCTGGGTTTCCTTGTCTGGACGATACGCTGGCTCAAGAGCCCCGCGGCTCTGGCGGTGAAGTGACCGGCATCTGCCTATCGCATACCGGAAGCTATATGACGACGATTTCCTCGGGCGAGGCGGATAACTGTTCCGCCTCGCCCTCTGTCGACAGATACGAAAGGCGGGAGGTGATCTTAGTGCCGTCCGGCAGGGCGGCGGATGGAGGCTGAAACGCATACCCGGCCTGCGCCACATATCTTCAGTTGCGTATGAATCAACGCCATAACGTATGATACATACGCTTATTTGTGTTGCTTCTTTTATTGAGACTGTTTAATGTCTATTACATGGCTAAATCATTTGCGGAATTGCTGCGGGAATATCGGGGAGACAGGTCACAGGCTAAAGTATCAGAGATTTTGGATATCTCTGCCACATACTATAGCGAGTTGGAACGCGGCAAAAAAGAACCGTCCTACCGTATTTTATCGCAAGTCGTGGAACGTTCCGGCAAGGGACTGGCATTCTGGCTGGGCGGCGAGGGACGCTCCGCGCCCGGCGAGGCTCCGCGCCTTTCTTCGGATGGGATCGCGGACGAAGAGAGGCGGTATCTGACGGTACCAGAGATAACGATGATGCTCGGGAGAGTCTGGCACGGCATAGACAATTTACCGCCGTTGTCAGTGGCAGACCGGGGCATCATCGCCGATATGCTGGAAGCCTGCCTGAGATCCTTGAATAAAGCGGATAGATAAAGCTTTTGATTTTTAACAATAGAAAGACGGGGAGACTGCCGCAAAATACGGAAAAAGCCTCCCCGTCCGTCATTTTCCGCGGCGCATGATCCGCGTTATGGAGCGGCGGCCGCGCCTGGTTTTAAGCTAGTCGCTTCCGACCACCGGCGTCATTATCCTTCTCGCCGGAGTGCCTACGTAGGTGCCGCCAGGGCCGAGTTTTTTGACGACAGAGCTGCCCATGCCTACCGTCACGTCATCAAGGATCGTCGTATACGGGCGCACCATCGAACCGAGTCCGAGGAAGACGCCGCTGCCCAGCATCACGCTGTCGGCGATCGCGCTCTTCGGCGCCATTTGGCAGAAGTCGCCGATCTTGCTGTCATGGCCGATGAAGCAGCCGGAGTTGATGATGCACTGCTTCCCGATCTCCGCGTCGGATTCGATTATGCACCCGGCAAAGACGACCGTCCCCTCGCCGATGCGCACCGAACTGTGGACGATTCCCTGCGGATGAACGAACACCGGCCAGCAGACCTCTTTGAATCTTTCCCTTATCGTGCGGCGCGCGGTATTCGAGCCGATCGCGATGACAGCCATCGTCTCAGGCGTATCCGGCATCTCCGAGACCGCTCCTATGATGGGAAGACACCAGAGCGTCCTTCCCCACAGCTCCGGGTTATCGTCGTAGATCCCCGCGCACTCCACGCCGCAGGCCTCAAGCGTCGAGAGCACGACCTTTGCGTGGTCTCCGGCACCGATAAGAAATACTTTCTCCTTCTTCTCCATCATTACCACCCTTTCTGTCCATTTATATATATATTTACGATATATTTATTGTATCCTAATTCGTTATAAAGTAAAATAAAAACTGCGGAATCCGGTCATATCATGATATAATGAATGTATTATACTGGACTTGAGTTTCCACTATTCTTTGCGGGTCCATCGGAGGGGTTTTTTTGCGTCGACTTATTGTAAAACTTATACTGCGTCTCTTCTTCAGGGTGAAGGTGAAGGGCTGGGAAAATTGGGAAAACGCCGGAGAAGGGGTCCTCATCGCGCCGAACTACGTGTCGTTTATCGACCCGCTGATCCTGGCGGCCTTTCTGCCGGAAAAGGTCCCTTTCGCCATCGAGCGGCGGCTGACGAAGAAACGCTTCGCCAGATTTTTCCTGCCGATCGCGGACACGCATATACTGGACGCGGACGCGCCGCTCACGCTTAAATATTTCCTCAGCCTGCTGAAAAACGGGGGGCGGTGTGTCATCTTCCCCGAGCTGCAGCCCACAATCATCGGCAATCCCATGAAGGTCTCGCAAGGAGTCGCGATGATCGCCGACCATACCGACGCGAAGATATTGCCGATACATATCAAGGGCACGGAACGCACGCCCTTTTCGCGCATCCAGCACAAACGCGGGGTGCGTTTCTTTTCCGAGGTGACGATAACCGTCTTCCCCGTCCAGAATCTCAACATCCCCGAGGGGCTGACGGGCTCGAAGCGCAACGCCGCCGCCGGGCGGGCGCTGGAGCGCATCATGGACGAGGCGTCGCTCTCCGCGCGCAGGAAGCAGAAACCCTTCTGGGACATCCTTCTTGACGCGCGCAGGGAATTCGGCGGCAACGTGCGCATTTTCAGCGACGCCGGCGCCAAACCGGTAACCTATAACGGCTTTATCACGCGCATCCTTCTTATCGAAGAGGCGCTGCGCGAACAAAACCTAGAGGGGGACAACATCGGCGTATTGCTGCCGACGTCGCTCGGCGGCGTCATTGCGATGTACGCGCTGCAGAAGATGGACAAGGTGCCGGCGATGCTGAACTTCTCGCTCGGGCCGCGTTCGCTCGTCAACTGCTGCCGCTCCGCCTGCGTAAAGACGGTCGTTTCGTCGCGCAAGTTCATCGAGCTCGGCAAGCTGGAGGCCCTTTCAAACGCCATCGAGGAGGCCGGCATCCGCATCTTCTGGCTTGAGGACGTGGCTCCGCTGATCACGACCGGCAAAAAACTCTCCGCCGCCCTGCGCACGCCCTTCCTGCGTTCAGACCCGGTGACGCCGGGGGCCGCGGAGAAACCCGCCGTGATCCTCTTCACATCCGGCTCGGAGGGCGCGCCGAAGGGCGTCGTCCTCAGCTATAAAAACCTTAACACGAACCACGCGCAGATGTTCACGCGCGTCGATTTCTACCGTTCGGACCGCGTCCTCAACGCGATGCCGATCTTCCATTCGTTCGGGCTCTGCGGCGTCTTTATGCCCGTCTCGCTCGGTTTCTTCGTCTACCTCTATCCGTCGCCGCTTCATTATAAGACGATCGCCACCATCTGCTACGACGAGCGCATAACGCTGCTATTCGCGACGGATACCTTCCTTGCCGGCTACGCGAAGGCCGCGAGCGACAACTACGACTTCGCGACGATGCGCCTCCTCGTGCAGGGCGGCGAAAAACTCAAACCGTCCACACAGCAGACCTGGTTCGAGCGCTTCAACACCCGCATAACCGAGGGCTACGGCGTCACGGAGGCCGCCCCGGTCGTCTCCAACAATTATTACGCGCACCACAAGACGGGCACGGTCGGAACGATCGTCGCGGGGCTTGAATACCGCCTTGAACCGGTCGACGGCGTTCATGACGGCGGCCGCCTGTGGCTTAAAGGCGACAACATCATGCTCGGCTATCTGCGCATTTCCAATCCCGGAGTATTGGAGCCGCCGAAGGATGGCTGGTATGACACCGGAGACATCGTCCATATAGACGACGAGGGCTACGTGACGATCCTCGGCCGCGCGAAGCGCTTCGCGAAGATAGGCGGGGAGATGATCTCGCTCGCCGCCGTCGAAGAGGCGATGTTCGAGATATGGCCCGAGGATCAGCACGCCGTCACGATGATGCACGGCGCGAACCGCGAGACGCTGACGGCTGTGACGACGAGGGCCGATATGAAACGGGACGAACTGCGCCAGAGGCTGTCAGAGCTCGGGATGGCGGAGATCGCGATCCCCAAAAAGCTTCTTTATATGGAGACCATACCGCTTCTCGGCAACGGCAAGACGAGCTATGTCGAACTTGACGAAATGCTGAAGAACATGAGTTCCGATGAGTAGCGTATCTCTGATCAAGCAGGACGGCGAGCCCAGGACGGTCTCGAACATACGCGGAGGCGACGGGGAGGCCAGGATCTTCGCCTCTCCGCTTCCCGCGCGGGGACCGCTGACGCTCGCCTCCCGCATCGAGCTCGCGCCGGGGGCAAGCATCGGGCCGCACCGCCACGACAGCGACGAAGAGGTCTACGCGATCCTCTCGGGAGAGGGCGTTTACATTTATGACGGCGGCGAATGCCCCGCGCTCCCGGGAGATATTTTTACGACCAAAAAAGGGATGTCTCACGCTTTAAAAAACCGCGGCGGCGAACCGCTCGTCTTTTTTGCGGTGGTCGCGGAATAGGAATGCTTTTATTAACCTAAATTTGATTTACACCTCATAAAATATTTATCATTCTCTTATCGTACCGGCAAACGGCATCGTCTGCCGGGATTTTTTTGTCAAAATGCAAGAGATCCGCTCTCAAAATATTGACACATTCGTTAAACGGTACTATCATTACGCTTCATAAAATATCTGTACTGGAGGAACTTTTGAAATGATGAAGAAATTGGCTTTGGTATTATCTTTCGCACTGGCGGCGACGGCGCTCTTTGCCGCCTCCGGATTTGCCGCGACGACGATCAAAATCGGGCACGTCCTCAACACCGACCACTCATGGCACAAAAATCTTGCCGGATTTGCCAACGACGTCAAGAAAGAAACTGAGGGACGCGTCACGATCCAGCTTTATCCCAGCGGGCAGCTTGGCAACGAGAAGGACATGGTCGAGGGGCTCACCTTCGGGACGGTCGACGGCGGCCTTATCGGCGGCGGCTCGTTCCAGTCGATAGACCCGAAGTTCGGCATCGAGGCCCTGCCCTACGCCTGGCCGACACACGAGGCCGCCTATAAGGCATTTGACGGCAAGCTCGGAAAGTACCTCTTCGACCTTTTGGGCAAAAAGGGCATCGTCGGCCTCGCCTGGTGGGAGAACGGCTTCCGCCACATCACCAACAACAAAAAGCCCGTCGTGAAGCCCGAAGACCTCAAGGGACTCAAGCTCCGCGTGACGCCCGACAAGATGCGCCTCGACACCTTCAAGCTCCTCGGCGCCGCCCCGATGGCGATAAACTTCGGCGAGCTCTACTCGGCGCTGCAGCAGGGAGTAGTAGACGGCCAGGAGAACCCATACGCGATAATCTACTCGAACGCCTTCAACGAGGTGCAGAAATATCTCTCCAAGTCGGGACATATATGGGGTTCGGCCGTGCTTTGCGTAAACAGCGACGTCTGGAACAAGCTCTCCGCCAAGGATAAAGAGACGGTCAGGAAGCTCGCGCAGAAGTGGTGCGCGGCGCAGCGCAAAGAGACTATAAAGGAAGAGAACGAGTTCCTTGACAAGCTCAAGGCCAAGGGCATGAAGGTCAACGACGTTGACAAGGCCGCCTTCCAGAAGGCCGTCCAGCCCGTGTGGAAGAGCTACGAAAGCACCTTCGGCAAAGAGCTGATGGATATGGTGCACGAATACGGGAAATAGACCGATGCCTCAAAAAAACAACGACTTTCTCAAGAGGGCGTACCGCCCTCTTGAGCTTTTGCTCATATCAGGCGTGATCACCGTCTTTGCGGTGGTGCTGCTGGAAGTGGTCTCGCGCTATATCTTCCGCCAGTCCATCGCCTGGGGCGCGGAGGTCTGCCAAACGATCCTGGTCTGGATGACCTTCCTCGGCGCGGCGGTCGCGCTTGTCGGCGGTGAGCATATGGAGATCAACGTCGTCATGGACAGGGTCAACAGCCCCTTGATGAAAAAACTGCTCCTGCTTGCGGGCGACCTGGCCATACTTTTGTTCCTCGCCTGCGGCACCGCGGGCGGCGTCAGGCTCGTACAGAAGACCTGGGGCATGACGACGACGACTCTGCAGATCCCCGCCGGGATACTCTATCTGGCCTTTCCGATCGGCTGCGCGCTGATGGCCGCCGTCGTTCTGCGCAACATCGTCCGGCTCTTCGGCAGGGAGGCGTAAGATATGTTCATCCTTGCCGCGGCGCTTATCATCGGCATCTCGATCGCCGTGCCGATCTCATATTCGATCGCCGTCTCCGGCACGCTTTATCTGCTCTTTGAATCGGCGCTGCCCGTGCTCGTCATCGCCCAGCGCATGGTGGTCGGCGCGGATTCCTTCACGCTGCTCGCCATACCGCTCTTTCTGCTCGCGGGCGCGCTGATGGCGGAAGGGGACATCACGCCCCGCATCATGCGCTTCGCCTCCAGCATGGTCGGCCACATCCGCGGCGGCATGGCGATGGTCATGGTCGTCTCCTGCATGTTTTTCGGGGCCATCTCCGGCTCCGGCGTGGCGGACGTCGCGGCGATCGGCTCGATAATGCTGCCCGCGATGAAAGAACAGAAATACCGTCCGGCCTTCAGCGCTTCGCTGCTCGGCTGCGGAGGGGCGCTGGCGACGATAATCCCGCCCAGCATCGTCATGGTCATCCTCGGCGTCACGATGGGGACCTCGATCGGCAAACTCTTCATCGCCGGCTTCATCCCCGGCATCATGGCCGGCGGCTCGCTGATGGCGATCTCCTACTATTTCGCCTCCAAAGAAAACTATCCGCGGCTGCCGAAGACCGGCGCGCGTGAGAAGTGGGAGGCCTTCAAGGGCGCCTTCCTGCCGATGGTGACGCCGGCGATCATCATCGTCGGCATTCTGCAGGGGATCTTCACCGCGACGGAGGCGGGAGGAGTCGCCGCCTTTTACGCGCTGATACTGTCGAAATATGTCTATCGCAAGCTTTCGTGGCGCCGCTTCTTCGAGATATGCCTGGAGGTGGCGAAGACGAGCGCCGTCGTACTCTTCATCATATCGGCGGCAAGCCTCTTCGGTTGGATACTTACGTCGCAGGATATCCCGCAGAAGATCGCGGAGGCCATCCTCGGCGTATCCAACAACTACTGGGTGGTGCTGATCTTCTTCAACCTCATGCTGCTCGCGCTCGGCACCTTTATGGAGACGACGGCGATCATCCTCATCGTGATCCCGATCTTCATGCCGATCATGACGCAGATAGGCGTGGACCCGATACACCTCGGCGTGATGGTCTGCGTCAATATGGCGATAGGCGCCAACACGCCGCCGCTGGGCGTGGACCTCATGACGGCCTGCAAGGTCGCCGATATCGCCTACGAAGATTCTTTCCGTTACATCTTCTTCTTCCTCGCCGCGATGACGCTCGTGCTGATATTGATAATCGCCTTTCCGCAGCTGTCCACCTGGCTGCCGAACATGGTCGTCTCCTCCGGCGCTTAGCGGAGGAAGCCAGCCAGATCGCCAGAGATGATCTTCCGCGGGCCGGCACATTTTATGCCGGCCCGTTTCATCTTAATTTTTAAGATTTTATACACATTTTAATATTCTTTAAAATTATTTTGCATAATTTAAAATTAACCTCTTCTCTATTGACATACCTCCCCGTAGGTATGTATAATTCTCTAGCTTGTTATCTATATAAGCGGGAGGTGAAAGAATGCGAAGGACAAAAGAGGCGGCGCTCGAGACCAGAGCGAAAATATTGGAATCGGCGCTTGATATTTTCAGCGAGAAAAATTTTTCAAACGCCTCCTTAACGGAGATCGCCGCAAACGTGGGGCTTACAAAGGGCGCGCTTTACTGGCACTTCCGAAATAAGAACGACCTGCTCCTGCGGCTTTTCGAAGAGATATGCAGGCACGGGGAAGACCGGGTGAAAAACCTCTTCGACGCCCCCGACTCAAGCGGAAAATTGAGAAGGTATTATAAGAACTACCTCGCCCGCCTGCTGAAGGACGACCGCAACAAAAAGATCCACAAGATCATGACAAAGAGGGACGAATGGCCGGAAGATATCCAACAGAGCGTCAGCCAAATCATAAAGGATTCCATGGAACGGGAAAAGCTGATGGTGAAAAATTTCGTCCGTAAGGGGCAGGAAGAGGGGCGGCTGCGGAAAGATATCTCGGCCGAGGCGCTGGCCGTTCTCATAAGCTCGATCTTCCACGGGCTCTGCGTGATGCAGCTTTCGGGTATGCTGCCGAAGGAATTCCCGCAATATACCGATATACTATTTGACGCGTTTGAGAAAGAATTGAATATAAAGCAGCAATGAGCTCGCTATAATATGCCATGTCTCTCGGGACGGCGTTGCTTATATGGATTTTTAAGAAAGAGAAGGTGCGTATAGAAAATGCAAAACTCAGAAGAAAAGAGGAATATTGAGTTGAACAGCAAGCAGAAATCCGGCTGGATCAAAATAGCGCTCGTCGTCGTGATCGCCGCGGCGGCCGTCTACGGCTACAGGACGTGGAGCGGCGGGAAGGCGGTACAGCAGCAGACGGCGCAGGCCGCGGAGCCGCTGGTGATCGTGAAACCCGTGGAAAAAGCCGACTCCTCATCGCAGCCTTCGGAGTATGTGGGACGCGTCGAGGCGATCCAGACCGTACAGGTAAAGCCGCAGATCTCCGGCGAGATCGCCAAGGTCAGCTTCAAAGAGGGCTCCATCGTCAAGGCCGGACAGCTGCTCTTTCAGATAGACCCCGCTCAGTATCAGGCCACAGTGGCGCTGAGGAAAGCGGAACTGGAAAAGGCCGAGGCCACGCTTGCCGAGGCTGAAAAATATCACAAGCGCGTGATGGCCGCCAACGACCAGGCGGTATCGGCCGCCGACCGTGATACCGCGGAGAGCAGCGTGCTGCAGGGAAAGGCCGCCGTCTCGCAGGCGAAGGCCAACCTGCGCCTCGCCGAGATAAATTTCGGCTACTGCCGCATCACGGCCCCCATCACCGGCAAAATAGGCATCGCGAACCTCACCAAGGGGAACTATGTGACTCCTTCCAGCGGCGCACTGGCGACGATCGTACAGATGGACCCGGTCCGCGTCTCCTATACGCTGCCCGACAGGGATTATCTCGATCAGCTCGAGCTCTTCAAAAAAGAGGGCTCCGTATATAAGACGAAGCTCATCCTCAGCAACGGCTCCGAGCTGGACGTGCCCGGACAGCGCGACTTTGAGGACAACACCGTGGACCAGATGACGGGCACGGTCATGATGCGCCTGCGCTATACAAACGACAGCGGCATGCTCATCCCCGGCGAGATGGTGCGCGTCTTCACGCAGCCCGTCAAGAGCCGCATAGTCAACGTCATCCCACAGACGGCGGTGATGGCCGACGCGGAGGGGGACTATGTCTATGTGGTGGAGGCGGACAACTCCGTGCGCGACGTCAGGGTCAAGCTGGGACGCGAAATGGGCACGCTGCGTGAAGTCGTGAGCGGACTGAAAGACGGCCAGAATGTGGTGGTCGCGGGACTGCAGAACCTCCGTCCCGGCACCAAGGTCAGAATAGACACATCGGCCTCGGCAAACGAAGCGACATCAAATTCAGTGCTTGACGAAACTTCGGGAGCCGAGATCATAAATTCCGGCGATACGGGAACGAAAGAGGAAAATTAACCAATGTTCGCGAAATTTTTTATAGACCGCCCGCGCTTCGCAATGGTCATCAGTATCCTGATGGCCCTTGCCGGCGTGATCGCGGCCTTCTCGCTGCCAGTCGCGCAGTACCCCAACGTCACGCCGCCGCAGATACAGGTATCGACGACCTACCGCGGCGCCGACGCCAGTACTCTCGCAAATACAGTCGGAGCCCCTCTTGAAGAGATGGTCAACGGCGTCGAAGGCATGATATACATGAACTCGACGTCCAGCAACAACGGGCAATACCAGCTCACCATCACCTTCGCCACCGGCACCGACCCCGATATGGCGCTCGTCCGCGTCCAGAACCGGGTCTCGCAGGTCACGCCGCAGCTGCCCTCGGAGGTCACGGCGGAGGGGATCACCGTGGAGACGTCATTCTCCGATACGCTTGGGTACCTGGCGCTGCTGTCTCCGAACGGGACCTATGACGAACTTGCGCTGATGAATTACGCCTACGGCAACATCAGAAACACGATGAAGCGCGTTCCAGGCATGGGAGACGTCCAGGTCTTCGGTTCCAAATACAGCATCCGTATCTGGCTTGACCCGGCGCGCGTCGCCTCGCTCGGCCTGTCGATCAGCGACGTCGCCGCGGCGATCCAGAGCCAGAACAAGCAAGCTTCGATAGGTTCGATCGGCGCGACGCCGGGCAGCGACCTCAACAGCCCCATCGTCTATTCGCTGCAGACACGGGGACGCCTTTCCAGCATCAAAGAGTTTGACAATATCATCGTCCGCACCACCGAACAGGGCGGCCTCGTCAAGCTCCGCGACATCGCGCGCATCGAGCTCGGCTCGGAGACGTACAACACCCACGCGAGCGTCAACGGCGCACCCGCGGCGATGATCTCGCTCTCGCAGGCCGCCGGTTCAAACGCCCTTGACGTCATGTCGGCCGCGAAAAAGACGATGGAACAGCTTTCGCAGTCTATGCCGAAGGACATGAAGCTCCTCATAAACTACGACTCGACGACATACGTCAAGGCGACGATCAGAGAGATACTGACCACTCTCATCATCACCTTCCTGCTCGTCGTGCTGGTCTGTTACCTATTCCTTCAGGACTGGCGCGTCACGCTGGTCCCGGTCGCGGCGATACCGATCTCGCTGCTCGCGACCTTCGCGGGGCTGGCGGCGATGGGATACAGCATCAACATCCTTTCGCTGTTCGGGCTGGTCCTCGTAATCGGAACGGTCGTCGACAACGCCATCGTCGTCGTCGAACGAGTCACGTTCATCATGGACAGGGACAAATGCTCTCCTGAAGCCGCCACCATCCAGGCGATGAAGGACGTCACGGCGCCGATGACGGCGACGACGCTCGTATTCCTCGCCATCTTCGTACCGGTAGGGTTCATGGGCGGCATCACGGGACAGATATACAAGCAGTTTGCTGTGACTATCTCCTTCTCCGTCGTATTTTCGCTCATCGTCGCGCTCACGCTTTCGCCGGCCATGTGCGCCCACATGCTGCGCGAGGTCAAGCCCGCCGAGCGCGGACCGCTGAAGTGGTTCAACACGACCCTCGCTAAGACCACGCGCGGATACGTCAGAGGGGCCACCTGGCTCGCGCGGCGCATGATCGTCACGATCGTCCTGCTCGGAGCGGTAATAGGGGCCTGCTGGCTCGTCTCCGTGACGACGCCCACCTCGTTCATCCCCGATGAAGACCAGGGCGTCATCTTCGCCGCCGTCCAGCTCCCCGAGGGCGCGACGCTGCCGCGCACACAGGCCGTCGTGCGCCCGATGGCGACCGAGATCGGCAAGATCAAGGGCGTCCAGGACGTCATGAACATCGAGGGCATCAATATCATGGGCGGCAACGGCGAAAACGTCGCCTCCATCGTCCTCCCCCTAAAACCGTGGAACGAACGCAACTCAAAAGAGCTGCAGCTTACGTCGATAGTCGCGCAGGTCAGGCAGATCGCGGCGAAATACCCGCAGGCAAGCACCAACGTATTCACACCTCCGGCAATCATGGGGCTGGGCATGGCCTCCGGGCTTGACATGAGGCTCCAGTCGACCATGGAAAATAACCCGGAACGCCTCGCAGAAGTCATGAAAGCGCTGCTCGTGGAACTCAACCAGGCGCCGGAGTTCCTCTACGCCTTCAGTTCATACACGGCGGACACTCCGCACCTTTACCTCGACATCGACCGTGAAAAGGCGGAACTGATGAACGTGCAGGTGGGCAGCATCTTCTCCACCCTGCAGACCTACTTCGGCTCCGCTTACATCAACGACATCAACATCGGCACGCAGGTCAACCGCGTCATGGTCCAGTCGGAATGGAACTACAGAAACAACATGGACAGGATCGGCGGGATCTTCGTACGTAACGCCAACGGCGAGCAGGTGCCGCTGCAAAGCCTCATGACGCTCCGCAAGACCCTCGCGCCGCGCGCGATAGACCGCTACAACCTCTATCCGAGCGCCGGCATCACGATAGTCATGAAGCCAGGGTTCTCTTCGGGACAGGGTATCACCAGAGTCGCGGAGCTGAGCAAAAAGATACTGCCCGAGGGCTACTCCTATGACTGGTCCGGCATGACCTATCAGGAACAGAATTCAAAGGGCGACATCATCATGGTGCTTGCCATCGCGCTGATATTCGCCTACCTCTTCCTCGTCGCGCAGTATGAAAGCTGGTCGGTCCCCGTGCCGGTCATCCTCTCGCTGCCGGTCGCCATGTTCGGAGCTTTGGGCGGACTATGGGTGATGGGGCTCTCCATCTCCGTCTACGCGCAGCTCGGCATCCTCCTCCTCATCGGACTAGCCGCGAAGAACGCGATCCTCATCGTCGAATTCGCGAAAGAACAGCGTGAGGAACACGGACTGCCCCTGATCCAGGCGGCGGCCACCGCGGCGAGCGAACGTTTCCGCGCCGTCCTCATGACGGCCTTCACCTGCGTCCTCGGCGTCCTCCCGATGCTCTTCGCCTCGGGAGCCGGCGCGGCAAGCCGCAAGGCGGTCGGCACGACGATGTTCTTCGGTATGAACGCCGCCACGATAATAGGTATCTTCTTCATCCCGGCCCTCTACGTCTTCTTCCAGGGAACGCGCGAGAGGGTCAAGGGGCGTGTAAGCAACACCGTAAAAAGAGAAGAGGAATAAGGAGGCGCGTGATGATGAAAAAACTTACGATATGCACAATATCCGCGCTGATAATGCTGACGGCCGGCACAGCTTTCGCGGCTAAGGCCGAGCCGCAGCCCTCCTCGCGCGACATACAGCTCAAGAACGGGGAATGGACGGCGCTCGCGCAGATATATCCCGTCCCCTCCGTCTCCTCGGACGTCTCGCAGGCGCTGACGCCGGAGCGGCTCGCGAGCTGGTGGAACGTCTTCAACGACCCGATGATGACTGAACTGGTCCTCGCGTCGCTCAAAGGCAACAGAGACCTCGCGGCGGCCCGCGCCAAGGTGACGGAGGCGCGCGCCACGCTCGGCGTCAGCCAGGCCAGCCTCCTGCCCTGGCTGGATTCCACAAATTTCTGGAGCAACGGGCGCACGCCGGTACAGGCGGGAGGCTCCGGCAACAGCACGAACCTCTACAAGCTCGGCATCGACGCCTCGTGGGAGATAGACATCTTCGGCGGACAGCGCGCCAGCGTGAGGGCCCAGAGGGCGACGCTCGAGGCGCAGTACGCGGCGCTCTACTCCGCCTGGACGAGCCTCGCCTCCGAGGTGGCGATGAACTATATCTCGCTGCGCACCCTGCAGGAACGCCTCGCGATCGCCAGGTACAACCTCAGCCTGCAGCAGAACACCGTGGACATCCAGCAGTCAAAGGTAGACTCCGGCCTCTCCGACTCGCTCGCGCTGAAGCAGGCGCAGTACACGATGGAACAGACAAAGGCCGGCATACCGAGCATCGAATCCTCAATAGAGCAGACGATGAACGCTCTCGCGATCCTCGTGGGCGAGGTGCCCGGCACCCTTGCGGAAAAGCTGGCCGCCAAACAGCCGATACCGAAGATCTCCGATACGCGATTCCTCGGCATCCCCGCGAACGCCATCCGCCAGCGTCCCGACATCCGCCAGGCCGAACGGCTGCTCGTCGCCCAGCTCGCGCGTAAGAAATCCGCGCAGGCGGACCTCTGGCCCAAATTCTACCTTACCGGTTCGATCGGCACCGAGGCCGGCAACTGGGGCTCGCTCTTTGGAGGCCCGGCGAAGCTCTACAGCTTCATGCCGCAGATAAGCTGGCCGATCTTCCACGCGGGAGCGATACGCAACAACATCAAAGCGCAGGGCGCGATCGCCGAGCAGCTGCTCGCGTCATACGAACAGACTGTGCTCTCCGCCGTCGGCGAGGTGCGCGACTCGCTGTCCGCCAACGTGAAGGAATACGAACGCAGCGAATCGCTCAGGCGCGGCGTCGAGGCGGCCCAGGCGGCGCTTGACGTGGCCAACGACAAATACGCGAACGGCCTCGTCGACTTCACGAACGTCGATCAACGCCCAGCGCTCGCTGACGTCGCTCTCGGAAGAGTACGTCATCAGCCAGGGACAGATATCGGCCAACGCCGTGGCGCTCTTCAAAGCCCTCGGCGGCGGCTGCCAGCCGATGGAAGAGGCCGAACGGGCCCTCGCCGAAGCGGCGAAAAAAGCTAAAAAGTAACAGCCGCGTAAATACGGCGGCACACGTAGGGCCCTCCCGCGCGGGAGGGCCCTACGTGTAAAACGATCACGTTAACGAAATGCTTCGGCTACCTGCCCTTCCTGCGCGGCAAAACCATTGTCGCCGTCGCGAGAAGCGCCGCCAGCGCCGGGAAGCCGGCCGCCGAACAGCCTCCGGACGAGCCTCCGCTGCTGTAGAGGATCACGCCGTTGTTTTCCGGATCCTTATCGTAGGCCGACGGGATCTGTGAAGAGAGCGCGACCAGCTTGATCTCCTTTGGCGTTTTATATCCCTCGGGGATGGCAAAGTTCAGCGAGAAGTTGTACGCGTCCTCTATGCCCGGCACAAAATCGGAGCCTATCACGGAGCCGTCCGCCACGACGTTGACGGTTACGCCATGGATGATGTCGCACTTCGTCGTCCCCACGTGGCCGGCGGTAAAGGCCGCATGCCCTGAAACGTTGAAGCTTTTGCCGGCAAGCGGAATCTGTTCCGCGAGCGTCGTTTCGAGCCCCGGCTTATCGCCGTCACACTCGCGGACCGTAACGCCGCTGAGCGCGAGATCCGGCAGTTTGTCAGGGTCTACCAGCTCGGCTGCGAATTTTTTTGTGCCTTCGCCCTCGTTCTGTGTGGCGATCATTATATATCCGTAGTTATTGTCGCCGCTGAGTTCCTCTCCGGCGGATTCCAGCTTGAAGTGGAGCCAGTAGGCCTTCTCTTCCCCGCTTGTCTTGAACTCAAATTCCCTGTCGGTCCAGTTGTCGAGATACCCGCTCTCGTCATAACTGTCGCGCCCGGGGATGGATGGAATATTCACCGTATTTATCAGCTCGGCTCTGCTGAGATCGGGATCGCTTACGACGCCGCTCACGGAGGCGGTCGGCTCCCTGTACACCTTCAGCGTCACGTTCGCCGCCTCTTTAAAGCTGAGGTTGAACACCCTCAGTTTCCCGACGATCTTGGCGTTCGTCGGAAGCAGTGTGCCGGTGTTGCTGTAGCTCCGTTCTATTTTGACGCCGGCCTCGTTTTTTACCGCGAAGGTGAGGCCGCGGACATATCCGCCGCTGCGCAGGGTGTTTCTCGTTCCGTCGCTGTACCATCTGTTGGGGAGGTTCAGCGCCGGGTCGGCCTTTTTGCGGTAGGGAGACGACGGGCCCCAGAGGAGGCTGCCGGAGTTATCGTCTTTCAGCAAACGCACCGCGTAGGAGGCGCAGAGCACTCCGTCGTCCTGCGTGTAGATGCCGAAGTCGCCCTTGAAGCCGAGCTGTTCGGGAGCGATGCCGCTCTTGCTGACGTAGCCGGCCGCCCCCGGCCAGTGGATGCTGACGCCGCTGGTGTTGCTGATGTCAGAGGTGGTGGTGCAGGAGTGTGTCCACGCGTAATTTCCGTCAAGCTGGGCGTATATCGTAACATATATTGGTACCGCCTTCGGCTTAATATCGCCGCCGCCATACACGCTTGTGGTGACGGAGAGCTTGTTTTTCTCCATCGCCTCTTTATGCTGGGCCGTATTTATCGAGCAGGCCGCGGAAGCCGCATCGACGTTGCCGAAGTAGACGGCGTCCTGTTCCGCAAGGAGCAGCCCGGTGAGGTCCTCCGGCTCGTCTCCCCAAACGTCCTTCATCGTACCTGGGTAGC
Organism: Cloacibacillus evryensis DSM 19522; assembly: GCF_000585335.1. NCBI lineage: Bacteria > Thermotogati > Synergistota > Synergistia > Synergistales > Synergistaceae > Cloacibacillus > Cloacibacillus evryensis. The sequence continues at coordinate 321,373 of NZ_KK073872.1, read as the reverse complement.
CCTTCGTCTGCTTCAGCTGCCGCGGATAGGTGAAGAGATTGCGGTTGTCATGGTTCGGGTTGTACCATGAGGCGTTTCGCCCGCTTACAGGGAAGAGATTCCCTCCGACACGTTCGGGCACTACGTACTGGATGAAGTTTTGCGTCTTTACGTTATTGCCCTTATCGTCCGAGACGGCACTCATGCGCAGATCCTCCGGCCAGATGACCGGATAGCGCCAGACCGTGGCGTCGCAGGTGTTGGCATAGAGCTGGTCGTCCAGCGCCGCCGTGGCCGAGGTGTCCATCTCCACGCTGAAGCTCTTTTTGCTGGTCTTTGTCTTTGCGTGTTCGTTGGCAACGCTCAGGCTCCACGCGAAGTTTGGATCCGCCTTCGATCCGTTTACATTAAACTGTCCGACCTTCATCCCCGTGGTGATTCCGGCGCTGCCTTCGTGCGTATCGCTCTTTGTCACCATCGAGCTTGAGCTCTTGGAGGTGTCGATTTTCGTGGAATAGCCGGAGAGCCGGTAAAAGACGTCGGCGATCGCGTTGCCGTTTTCGTCTCTGGACAGCGTTGAGCTTTCGTCGGCGCTTACCGCGTCCCAGTGGCGCGGAGGCGCCTGAATCGCTGAGTAGAGGTCCACCCTGTCCGTGACCGCGATCGCAAGCGGAGTACCGAGCACCATGCTCTCTTTATGGATGTCCGCCGCTGCCGCGCGCGGTACGCAGTAATAGGCGCCGTGCATATCCGGGTCGATCTTGAAGGCCTTTCTGTCAAGCCCGTCAGTCTTGTTCCAGGTGAAGATGCCGCTGCATAGCTGCTGGCTCTCGTAGGTGCTCCAAGCCGCGGCGACGACTCCAAGCTGATCCATCACGGTTGCGCCGCCGGAGGCCGCGGTCCCCGCGTAGCTGTAGCGCCCCGCCGCGAAGGAGTGGTGGGCGTTGCCGTTTGTGCCCATGACGATGCCATTATCATTCAGGTTATATGCGCAGAGAGTCCCCGTATTGACGTCGAGATTACCGGTTGGGTCACTCCACTTGAAGATGTTGAGCGTGAGCTTGCATCTTTCTGAACCGCTGTCCGCGAAGGTAAAGGCCAGCTCCTTGTATCCGTCCGCGTCGAAGTCCCCGATCTGCACCTCCAGCGGGGAGACCGTGTCGCGCGCGCCGCCGGTCATATTGTGCAGGGGGCTGAACCCGCCACGCAGTTCCTTTTCGCTGACGGTCGCGCTGAAGGTCTTATCCGGGTTTTTCGCGTCGTATTTTTGATAGCTGAGGATACTCATATTGATCGCGGTGTGTTTCTGGTTCTGAGAGGAACGCGCGTAAAGCAATATGAGCTGGTCTTTTCCGGAGGTATTGCCGTCCAGGTTGCCAGCCGCCAGCCCGACGCTGTCCCCCTGCAGAAACCAGCGACCGCATGGCTTTCCGTCGATCTCATATATCTTCGTCGCGGAGAAATTCTTGTCGAGCTTATAGACCACGAGGTGGTTGTCCAGCGCCTCCGTTATGTTGCCTCCGCGGATCTTCGTGAAGTAGACGGCGATCTCCGCCCTTCCGTCGCCGTCGAAGTCGCCGATGGCCGTGCGGCAGCTATGCGGGGGCTTTCTGAAGGAACCTCCGCCGACGAGGTTCTTCTTGTCTCCGGTAAGAAACGGAGTGTCTTTTTCGCCGTTCAGGAATCTTACGGAAGGCCTCGTTTGGCTGGACCCCGTCAAATATTCATAGAGTCCCTTGCCGTCGATCACAGCGAGGCGCACTTTCGCGTTCTGCCCGTCGTTGTCGGTGGCCGTGATGAATGTGAGCAGGTAATCGCTGTACCCGTCGCCGTTCCAGTCATAGGCGATAAGGTCGTGGTTTATGTTGGAACCTATCAGCGGATCATGTCTGCGTATTGTATCCCCGCGCCACGCCACGGTGTAGGCCGGCGTGAATTCCGTGATCTTCATCCTGCCGATACGGCCGTCGCCGTTCGTCATCTCTATCCAGGCCGAGGTGGTCGTCCTCTTTGAGTTCCTGTTCTCCATAACGAAGTATGTGTTGACCTGCACCCCCTGCGGGACGCTGGGAATCTCTGTCGCGCCTGCGAACGGCTCCTGCAGATGCACTGTGGAGAGTATGTTGCCCTGCGCCGCCGCCGAGGAAAATACGTGACAGGTGTCGCTCTGCGTCAGGCTGCCAAAGTCTGTCAGCTTCGTCACTCTTTCAGGCGCCGTTCCCGGATCGGTTGCGTTTTTGCCGCTGACTTCGTAGGAGCGCATGGAGCCGTCCTTGTTGAGGTAAGATACGATGAGCCTCTGCTTGGGCGAGACGCTGGCGTGTTCATAGATCCCCGCCAGAGGGTCTGTGTAATAGGTCGAGTCCTCCGCGCGCACATAGACCGCCGATGCCAGAGCAGAGGCCAGCAGACAACAGACTGCCAGCAGTTTTTTTATTGACGGTATTTTCATGTCATCACTCCTTTATATATTATGACTCAGGCAAAGCAGTACCGCATGCCTATGGTAAATCGATGGCAATATCAGTATATGATGGAATTGAAAATCGCGGTACACCCGCAAAAGGCCCTTTTTCGGGTGTATTCATGAAAACGCGCCCCGGGGCTGAAGAAGCCCGGGGCGCGCCTTATCCCTTTCAACACTAAAGCTTCAAAGAGGCGAGCGTCTGCGAAAACGACTCAAAAAGCAGCCTGTCATACTTTAAAAATTCCGGCGGAAGCAGTTCTTTCGTCTGCAGCATACAGAGGCCGTTGATGATCGAGGCGATGACCACCGCCACCTTTTCGGCCTCGATATCCGCGCGCATCATGCCGTCTGTCTGCGCCCTCGTTATATAGTTCTCCACCAGCTTGCGCTCCGTTTGCAGCGTCTCGTCGAATATCGCGAAAACAGCCGGTCGGACATCCTCCGGCCAGTCGTGATTTTGGCGCATCAGGCTGTGGAATTTTGCATAACGCTTATCCGAGGCCGGACGTTCGAGCACCTTTTTGTAGAACGAGAAGATCGTGTCGCCCGATTCCGGGTCCACCAGCGAATTTACCGCATCCTGTATGATGAGGGAACAGTTTTTCTTCACGATCTGCAGCAGCACGTCGTCCTTATTTTTGAAATGCCAGTATACGGCGCCCTTGGTCATCCCGATCTTGTGGGAGATATCCGTAAGCGACGTGTTGGAAAATCCGTTTTCTATAAACATATCCGTCGCCGTTTCAAGTATTTGGCGCCGCGTCTCATCAGCCTCTTTTTTTGTCCTGCGCAAAAACATACCTCCTAGATACTATGGCGGCGCGCGGCTGGCGAAAAAAAAAGAGAGCCCCCTAAGGACCTCTCATTTATTGCCGCTAATGCCGCCTCCAACTTTTCAGTTCAAGGTTTCTTCTGTCAAGTTTCCCCCGATACCGCGAGAACATATCTCTGATACCATTTTTAATTATATTATCGGACGGGCGTTTGTTGTATGGGTCCTAATACCCATCGCGATTATACATACTTTCTTTTCGATAATAAAAATACTAATTAACCGCAAATTACAGTTATTTTTAACATATTCCACGTATAGAACTTATACATGCTAGAAAAACCCGATGCCGCAAAAACCGGCCTTTAAAAAGCACAAGTTTTCCCGCATTTATATATTTATCTTCGATGATAAAAAACAATCTGTTTGTTATCTTTTTTAGGGTAAAAATGATTTTTAAGTCCCGTGCAATAGAGGCCGCCCGAATGTATAAGGGCATTTATGCATTTTCCGCCCGCGGGCAGACGCCTGGGATATGATTTTCCACGCGTCTCACACAAAGTTATTCACATATTTAAAATCATTCAAATCGTCTTGCATATTGCCTACGATACTTCACAGGCGTTGACTTACATACTTACAGGCATGTTATAATCCGCAGAATCGATTTTGCGCATGGCGGGGAGGTGAAAAAATGAGAAGGACAAAGGTGGAGGCGCTTGAGACCAAAGCGCGTATTCTCGAATCGGCGCTCGACATTTTCAGCGTTAAAAACTTCGCCAGCACGTCGCTCCTGGAGATCGCCCAGAACGCCGGGCTTTCAAAGGGAGCCCTTTATTGGCACTTCAAAAATAAGAACGACCTTTTGATCCAGCTGGTGAAGTCGACCTGCCGCGAGGACGGGGAGGCCTTCCTCGGCCTTTTTGAAGAGCGGGACTGCGGCGACGCCCTGCGCGGCTATTACAAGAGAGCGCTCGCAAGGCTGTTTGAGGACGCGAGATACAAAAAGATCCACGGGATGATGCTGAGACGGCGCTATGAATGGCCGGAGGAGGTACAGACACAGGTGCGGCAGCTCGTTTCGGATTCCATGGAACGCGACAGGCAGATGGCGGAGAGGCTTATCGCCAGAGGGCAGAGGGAGGGAAAGATCAGAAAGGACGTCTCCGCCGGTAAGGTCGCTCTGCTGATCAGCTCCATCTTTCATGGGCTTTACGCGATACAGCTATGCGGCAAACTGCCGGGTGAATTCCCCGAATACACGGACATCCTCTTCGACGCCTTTGACAGAGAACTAAGCGCCTGCGGAGGCCGGCGCGCTCTGTGAGGCGATCCGGGCCGTTCTGTTTTTGCGGGGCCAGACAGCGTTTATAAAATATATATGGAAGAGAAGGTAGAAAAATGCAAAACGCGGGTGACAAAAAGAATTTTGAATTGACCGGCAGGCCGCGATCCGCCTGGATCAAGATCGCGCTCGTCGCGGCGGTGGTCGCGGCGGCGGCCTGTGGCTGCAAAATAGCGGCGAAAGAAACGACCGCCGGGGGGCAGGCTCCGGCGGGGGAGCCGCTTGTAACGGTCACATCCGTCGGGACGGCGGATGTCTCCTCCCAGCCTTCCGAGTACGTGGGACGTGTGGAGGCGATCCAGTATGTTCAGGTAAAGCCGCAGATATCCGGAGAGATCGCGAAGGTCTGCTTCAAAGAGGGCGCCCTCGTACGCGCCGGTGACCTGCTCTTTCAGATAGAGCCGGCGCCCTATCAGGCGACGGTGGAGCTGCGCCGCGCGGAGCTCGAACGGGCGAGGGCGACGCTTGCGGAGGCGGAGAAGTATCACGCCCGCGTAACGGCGGCGGATGCGCGCGCGGTCTCGGCGGCGGACAGGGACACGGCGGAGAGCAATCTTCTTCAGGGAAGGGCCGCCCTCTCGCAGGCCAAGGCCTCACTGCGCCTCGCGGAGATAGATCTCGGCTATTGCCGCATCACCTCGCCGATCACGGGAAAGATCGGGGCCGCAGCCTTCACAAAGGGCAATTATGTCACGCCGCAGAGCGGGGCGCTCGCCTCGATCGTGCAGATGGACCCGATACGCGTCTCCTATTCGCTGCCGGACAGGGATTACCTCGACCAGCTCGAACTATTTAAGAAACAGGGACCGGTATATAAGACCAAGCTCGTGCTGAGCAACGGGACTTCGTTCGAGGCCGCCGGCGAGCGTGATTTCGAGGACAACGTCGTAGAGCGGCAGACCGGCACCGTCCTTGTGCGCCTGCGCTACGCGAACGGAGACGGCATGCTGATCCCCGGCGGGATGGTGCGCGTTTTCGCGCGGCCCGCCAAGAGCCGCGCGGCGGCGGTCGTCCCGCAGTCCGCGGTCATGGCCGACGGGGAGGGCGATTATGTTTACCTCCTGAACGCCGACGACACGGTACGCGCGGCCCGCGTCGCGCTGGGGCGCGAGATGGGGCAGATGCGCGAGGTCAAAGAGGGACTATCCGCGGGACAAAAGGTGGTCGTTTCCGGAATACAGAGCCTCAGCCCCGGTGTAAAGGTGAGGGTCGGCGACGCCGTCGCGGCGCAGGCCGACCCCGACGGGAAAGAGGCAAATTAAAAGATGTTCGCGAAATTTTTTATAGAACGCCCGCGTTTTGCAATGGTCATCTGCATACTGCTGGGCCTCGCCGGTACGATCGCGGCCTTCTCGCTGCCGGTCGCGCAGTACCCGGACGTCACGCCGCCCCAGATACGCGTAAACACCACCTACCGCGGAGCGGACGCTTCGACGATCGCAAACACCGTCGGCGTCCCCCTTGAGGAGATGGTAAACGGCGTCGAAGGTATGATCTACATGAACTCCACCTCGAGCAACAACGGCCAATACACATTATACGTGACCTTCGCCACCGGCACCGACCCCGACATGGCGCTCGTGCGCGTACAGAACCGCGTCTCACAGGTGACGCCGCAGCTGCCCTCAGAGGTCATAGACGAGGGCATTACCGTCGTAACGGCCTTTTCCGATACGCTGGGGCTGCTTGCGCTGTCGTCGCCGAACGGCACCTACAGCGAACTTGAGCTCAACAATTACGCCCATTCGAATATAAAGAATCAGATGAAACGCGTCTACGGGATGGGCGAGGTCGTGGTCTTCGGCTCCAAGTACAGCATCCGCGTCTGGCTGGACCCGGCGCGCATCGCGGCGCTCGGCCTTTCGACAGGCGACGTCGCCGCCGCCATCCAGAGCCAGAACAAGCAGGCTTCGATAGGTTCCGTCGGCGCTGCGCCCGGCAATTCGGACAGTCCGCTCGTCTATTCGCTGCAGGCGAAGGGACGGCTTTCGGATGTGCGTGATTTTGAAAACATCATCGTCCGCACCACGGCGCAGGGGGGCCTGGTAAAGCTCCGCGACGTCGCGCGCATCGAGCTGGGCGCGGAATCCTACAATATGAATTCCAGCGAAAACGGAGGCGCCGCGGCGGCGATGATGCTCTCGCAGGCCGCGGGCTCAAACGCCCTCGACGTCATGGCCGGCGTTAAAAAAACGATGGCTAAAATATCGGCGACGCTGCCGAAGGACATGGAGCTTCGCCTCCCCTATGATTCGACTCTCTACGTTCAGGCGACGATAAAGGAGATACTCACAACTCTGGTGCTCACCTTTATCCTCGTCGTCCTAGTCTGCTACCTCTTCCTGCAGGACTGGCGCGTGACGCTGGTCCCAGTCGCCGCCATCCCGATATCGCTGCTCGCCACCTTCATCGGCCTCGCCGCGATGGGATACAGCATCAACATACTTTCGCTCTTCGGGCTCGTACTGGTCATCGGCACGGTCGTCGACAACGCGATAGTCGTCGTCGAGCGCGTCCTGTTCATTATGGACCGCGACGGCTGCACGCCACGGGAGGCTACGCTCCAGGCCATGGACGACGTCACCGGACCGATGGCGGCGACGACGCTCGTATTCCTCGCCATATTCGTGCCCGTCGGCTTCATGAGCGGCATCACCGGCCAGATATACAAACAGTTCGCCGTGACGATCTCATTCGCCGTCGTCTTCTCGCTCGTGGTGGCGCTCACGCTCTCGCCCGCGATGTGCGCCTATCTGCTGCGTCAGGTAAAACCCGCGCGGCGCGGCCCGCTCAAATGGTTCAACAACGCGCTGGCCGGCGCGACGCGCGGCTATGTGGCCGGCTCCGTATGGCTTGCGGGCCGCGTCACGGTATCGCTCTGCGCGCTGGCCGCCGTCATCGCGGCCTGCTGGGCGATAACGGTGACGACGCCGACCTCGTTCATCCCAGACGAAGACCAGGGTGCGGTCTTCGCCACGATCCAGCTGCCGGAGGGCGCCACGATGCCGCGCACGCAGAAGATCTCGCGCGCGATGGCAAAAGAGGCTCTGGCGCTTCCCGGAGTCCGTGACGTCATGAATATCGAGGGACGCAACCTTCTTGGCGGAGACGGAGAAAACGTGGCCTCGCTCATCCTTTCGCTCAAGCCGTGGGACCAGCGCAAGACAAAGGATACACAGCTCGGCTATCTTGTCTCCCGCACAAACGAGATCGCCGCGAAATACCGCGGCGCTAAAATAAGCGTCTTCACTCCGCCCGCGATCAGCGGGATCGGTATGGCCTCCGGCCTTGATATGAGGCTCCAGTCCGCTAAGGACAACGACCCCGCACAGCTGGCCGAGGTGATGGAGAAGCTGCTCGCCGAGATCAACAAGGCTCCGGAATTTCTCTACGCCTTCAGCACATACACGGCGAACACGCCCCATCTCTACCTCGATATCGACCGCGAAAAGGCGGAGATGATGGACGTTCCAGTCTCGTCGATATTCTCGACGCTCCAGACCTACTTCGGCTCGGCCTACATCAACGACGTCAACATCGGCACGCAGGTCAACAAGGTCATGCTCCAGTCGGACTGGGGCTATAGAAGCAATATTGACAGCATCGGCGGCATCTTCGTGGAAAACGCCTCCGGCGGGCAGGTTCCCGTGCGGAGCCTGACGACGGTGAGAAAGACCCTCGCGCCGAGAACGATAGACCGCTACAATCTCTATCCGAGCGCCGGCATTACGATCGTGATGAAGCCCGGCTACTCGACGGGGCAGGGCATCGCACGCGTCGCGGGGCTCGCGAAGAGCCTCCCCGAAGGCTATACCTATGAATGGTCGGGGATGACCTATCAGGAACAGGATTCGCGCGGGGGGATACTTTTAGTGCTTATCATAGCGCTCGTGTTCGCCTACCTCTTCCTCGTCGCCCAGTATGAGAGCTGGACCGTTCCCGTGCCAGTCATGCTCTCGCTGCCGGTCGCGATGTTCGGCGCCCTGGGCGGCCTGCGGATGATGGGGCTCTCCCTCTCCGTCTACGCCCAGCTGGGGATATTGCTGCTTATCGGCCTCGCCGCGAAGAACGCGATCCTCATCGTCGAGTTCGCGAAAGAACAGCGCGAAGAGCACCGACTGCCGCTCATCCAGGCGGCGGCCACCGCGGCAAGCGAACGTTTCCGCGCCGTCCTCATGACGGCCTTCACCTGCGTCCTCGGCGTCCTCCCGATGCTCTTCGCCTCGGGAGCCGGCGCGGCAAGCCGCAAGGCGGTCGGCACGACGATGTTCTTCGGTATGAGCGCGGCAAGCATTCTGGGCATCTTCGTCATACCCGCCCTCTACGTAATATTCCAGGGCGCGCGGGAGAAGATCAAAGGGCGCATGGGCAGCGTCAAGAGGGAAGGATAGGAGGCGCGCGAAGATGAACTTTCTCAGCAAATGCACGGCAGCCGTGATGTTGATGGCGGCGGCAGCGGGCGCGGCCATGGCAGCGCCGGGAGCAAAGAACGAACTGCCCTCGGCCGATATCAGGCTCAAAGAGGTGAGCTGGACGGAGCTGGCCGGGGCCTATCCCATCCCCGCCGTCTCGCCGGATATTTCCCCGGCGCTGACGCCTGAGCGGCTCGCTAGCTGGTGGGACGCGTTCGGCGATCCGCAGATGACCGCCCTCGTCAAACGGTCGCTCGAAAACAACCGCACCCTCGCGACGGCCCGCGCCAGGGTGACGGAGGCGCGCGCCTCGCTCGGCGTCAGCAGGGCGGCGCTGCTTCCGTGGCTCGGCTCGACAGACTTCTGGAACAACGGAAGAACGCCGGTCGAGGCGGGGGGCAGCGGGAACGGCGGCAGCCTATACAAGCTCGGGTTGGACGCCTCGTGGGAGATAGACGTCTTCGGAGGACAGCGCGCGAAGGTGGAAGCCCAGCGCGCGACGCTCGAGGCGCAGTACGCCGCGCTCTACTCCGCCTGGACGAGCCTCGCCTCCGAGGTGGCGATGAACTATATCTCGCTGCGCACCCTGCAGGAACGCCTCGCGATCGCCAGGTACAACCTCAGCCTGCAGCAGAATACCGTGGACATCCAGCAGTCAAAGGTAGACTCCGGCCTCTCCGACTCGCTCGCGCTGAAGCAGGCGCAGTACACGATGGAACAGACAAAGGCCGGCATACCGAGCATCGAATCCTCAATAGAGCAGACGATGAACGCGCTCGCGATCCTCGTGGGCGAGGTGCCCGGCACCCTTGCGGAAAAGCTGGCCGCCAAACAGCCGATACCGAAGATCTCCGATACGCGATTCCTCGGCATCCCCGCGAACGCCATCCGCCAGCGCCCCGACATCCGCCAGGCCGAACGGCTGCTCGTCGCCCAGCTCGCGCGTAAGAAATCCGCGCAGGCGGACCTCTGGCCCAAATTCTACCTTACCGGTTCGATCGGCACCGAGGCCGGCAACTGGGGCTCGCTCTTTGGAGGCCCGGCGAAGCTCTACAGCTTCATGCCGCAGATAAGCTGGCCGATCTTCCACGCGGGAGCTATACGCAGCAACATCAAAGCGCAGGGCGCGATCGCCGAGCAGCTGCTCGCGTCATACGAACAGACTGTGCTCTCCGCCGTCGGCGAGGTGCGCGACTCGCTGTCCTCCAACGTGAAGGAATACGAACGCAGCGAATCGCTCAAGCGCGGCGTCGAGGCGGCCCAGGCGGCGCTTGACGTGGCCAACGACAAATACGCGAACGGCCTCGTCGACTTCACGAACGTCATCAACGCCCAGCGCTCGCTGACGTCGCTCTCGGAAGAGTACGTCATCAGCCAGGGGCAGATATCGGCCAACGCCGTGGCGCTCTTCAAAGCCCTCGGCGGCGGCTGGCAGCCGATGGAAGAGGCCGAACGGGCCCTTGCCGAAGCGGCGAAAAAAGCTAAAAAGTAACGTCCGCGTAAACACGGCGGCACACGTAGGGCCCTCCCGCGCGGGAGGGCCCTTTGTTTAGCCGGCAGCGGCCCGGCAATGGCCGCTTTCGTGGAGTTGGTGCAAAACCACAGAGCCTCCACTCCCGCAATTCAATCTTATATGGCCGAGCTTGCCTTGCGCTCTCTGCGGACATATAATAAAAAATATTGGGATATAATATAAAGTAAGCACTATTTTGTATTGTAGTTACCTTAATGATACTAACGGAGGAAACGATATGCCGAAAAAAGAGCTGCCGCCCTGCCCAGTGGAGACCACGCTGACGCTGATCGGCGATAAATGGAAGGTGCTCATCCTGCGCGACCTCATGCCGGGGACGAAACGTTTCGGAGAGCTGAAAAAATCGATCGGCACCGTCACGCAGAAGGTGCTCACGCAGCAGCTCCGCGCAATGGAAGAGAGCGGCCTGCTGACCCGCAAAGTCTACGCCGAAGTCCCGCCGCGCGTCGAATACACCCTGACCGGGACCGGCCGCAGCCTGAAACCGATACTCGACGCGATGGTAAGCTGGGGAGAGAGCTATAAGGAGACGCTTGAACGCCAGTCTTAAAAACAGCGTGCATAGCAGATCGTTAAACGGCCAAGGGGCCGTGGAAAGGAGTACCTATGAGGGACGGATTTATAAAGGTCGCCGCTGTTTCGCCGGAGATGCGCGTCGCGGACTGCGATTATAACGCGGAAATGATCGTCGACGCGGCCGCGCGCGCTGCGCGCGATGGGGTGCGCCTGCTCGTTTTGCCGGAGCTCTGCCTCACGGGCTACACCTGCGGCGACCTCTTTTTTCAGCCGACGCTGACGGAGGCCGCAGAACGGTCGCTTTCAAAGGTAATGCGCGCCGCGTCGGATCTCTCCGTCGTGATCATCGCCGGCCTTCCCGTAGCGCACGGAGGAAAGTTGTATAACTGCGCCGCCGTCATCTACAGGGGCGCGCTGCTCGGCCTCGTCCCGAAAAAGAACCTCCCCAACTACGGCGAATTTTATGAAAAGAGATGGTTTTCCCCCGCTCCAGAGGAAAACGCGACGGCGTGGCTTTGCGGGGAGGAGGTCCCATTCGGCAGCAAGCTGCTCTTCCGGTGCGCCGGTATGCGGGATTTCAGCTTCGCCGCCGAAATATGCGAGGATCTCTGGGTGCCGGAACCTCCGTCCGTCCGCCACGCGCTCGCGGGGGCGCGAATCATCGCCAACCTTTCCGCGAGCGACGAAACGGTCGGCAAAGCGGAATACCGCCGCGCCCTCGTCCTGGGACAATCGGCGCGCCTTGTCTGCGCCTACGTCTACGCCGACGCCGACCGGGGAGAATCGACGACCGACATGGTATTCGGCGGACACGACATTGTCGCGGAGAACGGGCGTCTGCTGTCCGAATGCGAGCCCTTCACTGCGGGACACAGTTCCGCGGTCACTGACGCGCAGCTGCTCGCACAGGAACGCAAACGGCTGACGACCTATCCCGAAGAAGGGACGGCGGGATACCAGACCATAACGTTTGAAATGGAGGCATCGGATACGGACCTCGCGGAGCGCCTCATCCCAAGGCGGCCCTTCGTCCCCGACGACGGCGCGGAGCGCGGCAGGCGCGCCGCGGCGATCCTCACGATGCAGGCTCACGGCCTCAAAAAACGGCTTGAACACGCGCGCGCGAAAAAGGCCGTCATCGGCGTTTCGGGCGGCCTCGACTCCTGCCTGGCGCTGCTCGTCGCCGTCAGGGCGTCGGACCTGATGAAGCGCCCGCGCACCGGCGTCCTCGCCGTGACGATGCCCTGCTTCGGCACCACGGCAAGGACGAAGGGCAACGCGGAACTGCTCTGCGAGGCGCTCGGCGTCGATTTCAGATGCGTCGACATAACGGAAGCGGTGAAACTCCACTTCCGCGACATCGGCCATAAAGAGGACGAATATGACGTGACCTTTGAAAACGCGCAGGCGCGCGAACGCACGCAGGTGCTGATGGACATCGCCAATAAAGAGGGGGGCCTCGTCGTCGGCACCGGCGACCTCTCGGAACTCGCGCTCGGCTGGGCGACCTACAACGGAGATCAGATGTCGATGTACGGCGTCAACGCCTCCGTGCCGAAGACGCTCGTGCGCCACATCGTGCGCTACGCCGCCGACAGCGCGGAAAACGAACCGCTGCGCCGCGCGCTGCTGGACATCCTCGACACTCCGGTGAGCCCGGAGCTGCTGCCGGCGAAGGACGGCGAGATCTCGCAGATAACGGAAGACCTCGTCGGCCCCTACGAGCTGCACGACTTCTTCCTCTACCACGCCGTGCGCTGCGGTTTTTCGCCGCGCAAGGTGCGCCGGCTGGCAAATGCCGCCTTCGCCGGAATCTATGACGGCGGAACGATAGACAAATGGCTGAAAAATTTCTACCGCCGCTTCTTCGCCCAGCAATTCAAACGTTCCTGTATGCCCGACGGCCCCAAGGTCGGCTCCGTCACCCTCTCCCCGCGCGGCGACTGGCGCATGCCCTCGGACGCCGCCGCGGCGCTGTGGCTCGCGGAGCTGGAATAACCTGGCAGAAGACTGAGGGACGCTTCTTTTGCCGGCTGAACTGAAGAGCCAGGGCTGTACACAGGAACAACAGTCCCTGGAAGTAAATAGCAAGACGTAAGAACGTGTGTGCCGTTGCAAGGCAATGTTCCCCGCCAATGGCGGGGAACTCTTTCAAATTATCCAAATTGCCGCGGCATGCGGATGCGTTTACCGCAGGACCGCAGACCCCGTTTTATTTAGCAACTCGCACGTCTAAACGCCGATTTACGCTTCGCCGCAGATCCCAAAGAACCCAACTTCCTCCTGCGACATTTCGTAGGGCGCGCGCCGCCCCTCCGCGTTCTTTCTTACAGGGATGCCGCGTCCGGCCAGGTATTCTTTCAGCGCGGGGATCGGTATTTCGTTGAAGTGGAAAAGCGAGGCCGCCAGTACCGCGTCGGCGCGGCCGCGCGTCAGGGCGTCGTAAAAATGCGAATATCCGCCGGCGCCGCCGGAGGCGATGACGGGGATGTTCACCGATCCGCTGATAAGCTCCGTCAGCTCGAGGTCATAGCCCGCCTTTGTGCCGTCGCGGTCCATGCTCGTCAGCAGTATCTCGCCCGCGCCGAGCCCGCTCGGCCTCAACAGCCCAGCAGAAGGCGTCCATGTGCTCGGGGCGTCTTCCTCCCGCCGTATAGACCTCCCAGTAGCCGTCGCCTTTGCGTTTCGCGTCTATCGCGACAACCACGCACTGGCTGCCAAAAACTTTGGCCGCCTCGCTGATGAGGGCGGGATTTTTTACCGCCGCTGAATTCAGCGAGACTTTATCGGCCCCGGCGCGCAGTATTTCGCGGATGTCGCCGACGCTCCGAATCCCGCCGCCGACGGTGATCGGCACGAAGACTTCGGCGGTGACGCGGCGCACAAGGTCGACTACGGTCTTACGGTCGTCGCTGGTGGCGGTGATGTCAAGGAAGACGATCTCGTCGGCCCCAGCCTTTTCATAGGCCTTCGCGCATTCCACGGGGTCGCCCGCGTCGCGCAGTCCGACAAAGTTCACTCCCTTGACGACTCTTCCCTCTTTTATATCAAGGCATGGTATTATTCTCTTCGCAAACATTTTCGTTTATTCTCCCTTCGCTATTTCTATAAAATTTTTCAATATCACAAGCCCGGCCGCCCCGCTCTTTTCAGGATGGAACTGGCAGCCAAAGATGTTCCCCCGCTCGACTGCGGCGTCGAATATGAGGCCGTATTCCGAAATGGCGCTCACGTCGGCGCGCTCGGCGGCTTTTACATAGAATGAGTGTACGAAGTACATGTATGAACCTTTGGGCAGCCCGTCAAGCAGACGGTTTTCTTTGAGTGGCATGACGGAGTTCCAGCCCATGTGGGGTATCTTGAGCCCCATCTCCGCGGGAAAGCGGGGCACGCGCCCCGGCAGGATGCCGAGCCCCTTCGCCCCGGGGCTCTCCTCGCCCGCCTCAAAGAGCAGCTGCATACCGAGGCAGATCCCCAGCAGGGGCCGGCCTCCGTTCGCCGCCTCTATGACCGCCTCTTTTATCCCGCGGCGTTCAAGCTCCGCCATCGCGGTGCCGAATTCGCCGACGCCGGGCAGTATCACCGCGTCGGCGAGCAATATCTCTTTCGCCGTGGAGGCGCGCATGTTCGCAGCACCGAGGTGGTCGAGGGCGTTTTTAACGCTTTTCAGGTTTCCGGCTCCGTAGTCTATCACCGCGATCATTATTTCTTCGCCCCCTTGTGGCGCGAGGCGAGCTCGCGAAGCACTTCGTCAAAGGGCACGCCGGCCGCGATACATGCCGTAAGCAGGTGGTAGAGCAGATCGGCCGCCTCGTAGCGAAAACCATCGCGGTCGCCGGTCGCGCAGGCAAGCGCCGTTTCAACGCCCTCCTCGCCGACCTTCTGGGCTACGCGCGAAAGCCCGGACCGCAGGAGCCGCGCCGTGTAGCTCTCTTTCGGATCGTCGTCCTTCCTGACGTTCAGGTATCGCCAGAGACGGCCGAGGAAGGTGGCCTCCGTCGAATCCGCCTCTCCGCAGAGGCTGCGGTAAAAACAACTGCGCTCGCCCGTGTGGCAGGCCGGGCCCAGCGGCTCGACGATCGCCAGCAGCGTATCCCCGTCGCAGTCGACACGCAGCTCGCGCAGGCACATCCGGCTGCCGCTCGTTTCGCCCTTGTGCCAAAGTTCGCCGCGAGAGCGGCTCCAGAAGACCATCTCTTCGCACCGCGCCGTCTCCGCGAGCGCCTCGGCGTTCGCCCAGGCGGTCATAAGCACTTCGGCGGTGACGGCGTCCTGAACGACTACGGGAACAAGTCCCTTTTCGTCAAATTTTATCAATGAAAGGTCTATATTCATCATTTATCTTTTCCTCTTTTTCATCTATTCAGAGCAGGCATCCAGGGCCTCTGCGAGCGTTATGCCGCCTTCGTACAAGCTTTTTCCGACCACGGCCGCGTCAACGCCGGCCGCGGCGAGCGCGCGGATGTCGTGCAGGTCCGTCACGCCGCCGGCGGCGGCGATAAAACGGCCCCGGGCCGCGAGCGATCCGTATACGGAGGCGTCCGTTCCGGACATCATTCCGTCACGCTCCGTCTGGGTCACGAGAAACGACGAGAAGCCCATCGCGAAAAGCTTGTCCACCGCCTCGGCGGCGCTGAATTCCGTGGCGGCAAGCCATCCCGAGTGCACTACTTTGCCGTTTTTTATATCTACCGCCGCCATTATCTTGTCTCCGAAGCGGGCGCTGAGTTCCGAGGCGCGCCCCAAATCCTTGAATATGAGGCTTCCCGCCATCACGCGCCCGGCGCCGGCGGATACCGCCCGCGCCACCGCTTCGGCGCTGCGCAGGCCGCCGCCGTACTGGACGAAGAGTCCGAGGGAGGCTATCGCGGAGAGCTCTTTCAGATGTTTCGGCTCCCCCGTCCGCGCCCCTTCTAGGTCTACGACGTGGATGCGCGGGCAGCCGGCGTCACGGAAGCTTTTCGCCGCGTCGAGGGGCGAGAGCTCATAGACGCGGCGGCGCGAGTAGTCGCCCTGCGTGAGGCGGACAACTTTGCCTTCGTATAGATCCACCGCGGGAAATATCTTCACAGCCACAGCCCCTTCGTGCTGGGAGCGGTCTGCGCGGGAGCGAGCGCCTCTTTAAGCGCCAGCCCCACGCCTTTGAAGGCCGCCTCGGCCGCGTGGTGTGAGTTGTCTGTCTCAAGCAGGGCGATGTGGAGGGTCAGCCCCGCCTCGCGCGCAAAACCCGCGAAGAATTCGGGGACCAGCTCCATATCGAAATCGCCGCACTTCTGGGAGGGAAACTCCCCCTTCCACCAGAGGCCGCCCCTGCCGCTGAAATCAAGCGCCACGCGCGCGAGCGAGCCGTCCATCGGCAGCAGCGCGGAGCCGTAGCGGCGTATCGGCGCGGCGGCCGCTATCTTGCGCAGCGCCTGTCCCAGAGCGATGCCGGCATCCTCCGCGAGGTGGTGGCTGTCGACCTCGACATCACCGCGGGCTTTTATTACAAGGCCCAGGGCCGTGCGGTGACAGAGCAGGTCCAGCATGTGCGAAAGAAAGCCGCAGTTTATATCGATCGAGCGTTCGCGGCTCTCATCGCTCAGCGTCAGTTCTATCTGTGTCTCCTTGGTATTGCGTATTATCTCCGCTATCATCAGGCCGCCCTCACCGCCGAGTCTATCGCCTCCACCACGCCGAAGAGCGAGCCCCACCGCAGCTGTACGGATGAGATGCCGGCGACGAGGCGCAGCGAGACGGGCATCGTCTCCTTGATCACGCGCAGGCCGTTGGCCTTCAGCGTGCCGCCCGTCTGCACGACGTCGAAGATGCAGTCGGCAAGGCCCAGCGCCGGCGCGAGTTCCACCGAGCCGTTCAGCTTCAGCAGCTTTATCTGAACGCCCCATTCCGCGAAGGTCTTTTCGGCAAGGCGCGTGTATTTCGTCGCCACCTTAAGCCCCATGAGCCCGGAGACATGGCCGCCGAATTTTTCCGCCATCTCCTCCGGGCCGGCGACCGCCATCACGCAGCGGCCCCTGCCGGTATCGAGAAGTTCGGTGAGCTCGATGCCGGCCTCCTCTATCACGTCGCTGCCGGCGAGCGCCAGATCCGCCGCGCCGTAGTACACCATCGCGGGGACGTCGGAGGGCTTTGACAGCAGATAACGGAAACTGGTCTCCTCTATCACGAGGTTGCGCCCAGCGTCCTTTAATTTCGCGGTAGGCAGTCCCGCCCGCTCCAGAATATCCACGCAGCTGTCGAGCGAACGGCCCGTGGGAAGTGCGAATGTCAGCATGAGAGTACCTCCGATTCAAACTCGTTCAACGAGATCTCGCGGCCGCCGGGGAGCAGCGTCACCCGCCTGCCGCCTAAGTCTATCCACCACTTGTAGCCGCGCAGGGAGGCGGTCGAGAGGGACTCTTTCCTGTCTTTCGTCCAGCTCAGCTCAAAGGCGATGTTTTTCTTTGAAAGCGCGTCGGCGTAACGCAGCGCCTCCGCGTTGGCGCAGGAGCCGCCCCAGAGCATCATCAGCGGCGCGGGGGCGGGGGAGGCGCAGTGCGCGGCAAGCTCCTTAAGATTGAGGGCGAAGCCCGCGGCCTGTCCCTCTATCCCCTCTTTCGCGAGCAGCCCGTCGTAGCGCCCGCCGCCTCCGAGCAGAACGCCGTCGACAGACGAATAGGCGTTATATATGGGGCCGCTGTAGTATCCGAGGTCGCGCACGAAGCTCAGGTCGACACGCAGCCGCTCCGCATAGCCGAGCTTGCAGAGGCTGTCGCAGAGACGCTTGAGCGGCATCAGCACCGATGGATCTTCAAACAATCCCATCGCTTCGCCGATCACCGAAACGTCGCCCTTTAACGACGGCAGCCGCCGGAGCAGCAGCGTCTTATCTTCCGGAAGCGCGAGCCCGTCGAGCAGCATATTGTATTTCGTATAGGCCCGTTCCTGTAAAGCCTCTATCAGTTTCCCCGCGCGGCTCTCCGGCAGGCCGCCGAATATCCCCGCGAGGACGGAGACGTCGCCGAGCACCAGCGCCGACCGCTCGATGCTGAGCAGGTCGAGCGTGCGCAGCAGCAGCACCGCCGTCTCCGCGTCGGCCCCCGTATCCTCCCAGCCGATCAGCTCCACGCCGACCTGATTCTCCTCAAGGTTATCCTTTGGCGGCTGCGGCACGGAAAAGATACGGTCGGCATACGAAAGGCGCAGCGGCCTCTCGCTGCATGTGTGGTGGCTGCCCAGATAGGCGACCGCCGTAAGCGTCAGGTCGCCGCGCAGCACGCAGGGCTCGCCGAGCGGCGACATCAGGGGAATGAGGCGGCGCGCGCGCGCCGGAGCGATCTTGCTCCAGACGTCCTCCACAAGCTGGAACTCAGCGGGGCTGAACGGATGGTATCCGTAAAGGGAAAATAGATGCATCGCCGCGCCTCTGCAATATTCCATATTGGCCGCGATCGCTCCGCCAATGTTGCTGCACCCCTTCGGATTCCTGTTCATCGTCTTCATCCTTTCACTGTTCCAGCTATCATTTTACTTAGCTAAAGTGATAGCTTGATAATTTCGTAAGCGGGATATATAATAGCACTCGTTTGCCGCTTTTGCAAATGTGAAACACAATAAGTCCGGCAAAAACATATAATATTGAGTCATGCCCCCCGAAGGGAGGCTGACAAGAGACTGAAGGAGCCGGTAGAAATGGAGACAAATTTTAAAGCGGACGCCCTGATATTTGATATCGACGGAGTGCTGCTCGACGTGGCCCGGTCGTTTCCAGAGGTGATACGGCAGGCGGTCTTCGGCGGCTGGGAGAAATTCTGCGGCGGCATATCCGACACGCCCGGCTACAACGCGGGACATGAACGCGTATTGAAGCGTCACGGCGCTTTCAACGACGACTATGACATCGCCTGGACGCTACTTTCAATGGCCGCGGCGAGCGGCGAGAAACTTCTCTCAAAGGCGCTTCCCTCCCCCGAAAGGCTCTATTCGGAATTGGAGGACTGCCGCGCGCCGTCCCACGAATGGGCGGCGGCGCGATACGGCGCCCTCGTCCCGCGCCGCGATGTGCGGGAACTATGCGCCGAACTCTACGGCGGCAAAGGATACGGCCTGCATCTGCTCGAAAAGCCGATGATAAAGATGCACTGGAAGGAGCTGGGGCTGCCCGCAGCGATATATTCTGGGCGCAACGATCTCGAATGGGAGCTGGGCAAGGAGAGTCTCGGGTGGGAAGATTTTCCCGACGAGCTGATAATAAATTCCGACAGCGGCATCACCAAACCGTCGCCGGAGGGACTTGAGATACTTTGCCGCCGCCTCGGCGCCGCTTCGCCGGTATTCTTCGGAGACACGGCGAGCGACATGCAGGCGCAGGCGGCCTTCGGCAGGGGACGCTTCGCGGCGGTAGGTCACTTGCTGCCGGAGGCCGAGTTCCGCTATGACACTACGGAGGAGGCCGTGCGCGCGTCTGTCGCGGCGGGCCTCCTCACAGACGCCCGGTAAAGGAGAAAACAGATCATGCAGGAGACAGAAGAACTCTTCCGTTCCATGGCCCGTCCGGCGATATGGGGGATCGAGCCATACGACGCCTCGACCATAGAAGAGCCGAAGATCCGGCTTTCGGCCAACGAAAACAACGAGGGGCTCCCGCCCTCGGTCCTTGCGGCGATGCGGAGGGCGCTCGCCGGGGGCAACCGCTATCCCGACAGCAGGAATACGGCGCTGCGTGAAAAGCTCGCCGCCTGTTTTTCTCTGAGGCCGGAGCAGATAATGACCTCCAACGGCCTCGACGGCCTCTTCACGATGCTCGGCCGCGCCTTCCTCGCCCCCGGAGACGAGGTGATCTGCGGAGAATGCACCTTCGGCGTCTACGCCGATACCGCGCTCATCGCCGGCGCTTCGGTGAAAAAAATCCCGCTCGGCGAGGGATACGGACAGATACCGGCTGATTTCGCCGCCGCCGTAGGCCCCGCGACAAAGATGCTCTTCTTCTGCAACCCCAATAATCCAACCGGCACGCTGGCTGATGCCGCCTCCCTGCGCAAGATGCTGGAAGATATACCGCCGAGGGTCGCCGTGATCCTCGACGAGGCCTACTTTGACTTCACGGGAGAGGACGGCTCGGAGTCGTTCAAACTCCTTGAAGAGTTCCCCAATCTCATTATCTGCCGCACCTTTTCAAAGCTCTTCGCCCTCGCGGGGCTGCGTGTCGGCTGGGCGGCGGCCCATCCGGGACTGCTCGACTACCTCTACCGGGTGCGCGAGCCTTACTGCGTCACCTCTGTGGCCGAAGCCGGCGCCATCGCGGCGCTTGACGAAAAAGAACATCTCGGGAAGACATGCGCGGCGGTCGCCGCGGAACGCGGCAAACTCTGCGCCGCGCTGCGCCGCTGCGGGGTGGAATATATCCCCTCGCGGGCAAATTTCGTGCTGATATTTCCGCGGGAAAGATACGACGGCCTCGCCGCGGCATTCGCCCAAAAGGGTATCGCCGTGCGCGGCCTCTCGCTGCGCAAAGAACGCGTCATGCGCATCTCCGTAGGATTGCCGGAAGAAAACCGGCAGGTCGAAATGGCGCTCGGAGAGATATTCGGCTAGAATTATAAGACGAATATAAGACCGGAGGAGGAACGGCGATGGAAGATTTTATCTATTCCTACAAAAAAATGTTCGCGAATTATTTCGTCTTCGAGGGAAGGACGCCGCGCAGCGATTATTGGCAGGCGTTCGCGGTAAATATCGTCGTGGGGGCCGTCCTCGTGACGCTGAGCCGGCTGCTGCCGATGTTAGGCATCCTGAACTATATCTACGGCATCGCCGCCGTCGTGCCGGTGCTGACGATGACGGTACGGCGGCTGCACGACACGGACAAGAGCGGCTGGTGGGCGCTCGCGGCATTCTTTCCCGTACTGAATATCGTATTGGTCGCCTATTGCTGCCTGGCGGAGGCAAGCCGCGGCCGGAACAGGTTCGGATATTAAAAAACTGCGGCCTCGTTAAAGTGAAAAATAAAAAAATCCGGCCCATAAAAGGCCGGATTTTTCGTTTAGCTTTTTTATTTGTCTAAGATCTTATTTCGGGATCGTTCCCTCTACGCCCTCCACGAACCAGTTCATCGAGAGCATCTCGCCGTCGTTGAGCTTCTTGCCCTGCGGCACGACTACCTTGCCGTCCTGTCCCTTGATCGGGCCGGTGAAAACGTCCCATTTGCCGTCAATGATCTTTTTCTTCTCAGAGGCGACCAGCTTTTTCGTATCCTCTTTGACATCTTTGCCGAACTTCGAGAGGTCGACCATGCCGTCCTTCATGCTCCACCATACCTGCTGCGACTTCCAGGTGCCGTTGGCAATGGCCTTTGTCGAGTAGTCATAGTACTTGCCCCAGTTCCAGACGGGGGTAACGAGATGGCGGGTCGGCGCGTACTTGTCCATCGGGTAGTTGTAGCCGATGACCCACATGCCAAGCTCCTCCGCGGCCTGCGGCGCTCCGCCAGTGTCTGCGTGCATCGCTATCGTATCGCACTTTGCGTCGAAAAGGGCCTTCGTGGCCTCCTTTTCCTTCGCGGGATCATGCCACGTGTAGATCCAAACGACCTTGACCTTCGCGTTCGGGTTCACCTTGCGCACGCCGAGGGTGAAGGCGTTGATGCCGCGGATGACTTCGGGGATCGGATAGGCGGCGACATAACCGATGAGGTTCGACTTTGTCGCTTTGCCGGCGACGAGGCCGGAGAGGTAGCGCGGCTGATACATGCGTCCGAAGTAGGTGCTGGCGTTCGGGGCGACTTTGTATCCAGAGCAGTGGTTGAAGTAGACGTCGGGATACTTTTTCGCAACGTTGATCACGTGGTCCATATAGCCGAAGGAGTTAGCGTAAACGACCTTCGCGCCGTTGCGGATGGCCGTCTCCATGACGCGCTCGGCGTCCGGCCCCTCGGGAACCGATTCCACTATCGATCCCTTGACTCCCGGATTGGCCTTCTCCATAGCCTGACGTCCGAGGTCGTGCATGTAGTTGTAGCCGCCGTCCGCGACGGGCCCCACATAGATAAATACCGGTTTCTGATCCTCGGGCTTGATCGGAGCCAAGGCGAAAGCCGAGGCGGCGAAGGCCGTCACAAGCAGCAGCGCAAGCAAAATGCCCTTTTTCATTGCAAAGTTTCCTCCCATGATATTTTTTCAGTTAGGACCAATGGCTAACATTTGCTTAGAATAGCACAGTGGAATCAAATTTTCCATATTTTTCAACCGCCGCGGCAAAATAAATAACCCGGCTCAAAGCGCCGCTACTTTTGCGAAATGTAGACTCCCACCAAAATCAGCAAACCGCCGGCGACGGCGAAAGGGGTGATGCGTTCGCGGAGGATGACGGCGGCGTTTATAATTACCAACGGCGGCGTGAGGTATATAAGGTTGTTGGCTTTGACCGCGCCCAGGGCCCATATGACTTTGTTCCAGGCAAGGTAACAGAACGCCGAGGCTAACGCCCCCAGGAAGAGCAGGTTCAGCAATACGTCTACGCGAAAAAGATCCTGCGGATGCCAGTTGATCAGCGGCGTAAGAGTAAGAGGCAGCAGCGTCAGGAGCGCGTAGAAAAAACTCTTGCGCGTGATCACCGTCATCGCATAACCACGGCTCATATTACGCACGGTGACAGAATAGAAGGCGAATGAGAGCGCCGCCGCGAGCGCGAAAAAGTCGCCTACCGGGCTCAATTTCAGGATAAAGTGCCCGTTGAAGATGATGAGAGACACTCCTCCGAGGCAAAAGAGGCCTCCGATCGCGAACCTCTTCGTCAACCGCTCCGATTTCACAAAGAAGTGGGCGACTATCCCCGTTAGAAGCGGAGCCGTGGATACCAGCAGCGAGACATTCGAGGCCGTTCCATATTCGAGGGCAAAATTTTCGCCAAGAAAGTAGAGGGTCGTCCCCAAAAATCCCATCAGGGCAAAGCGGCACTCTTCCCGCAGGCTGACAGGCCGGATAAAACGCGGGTCCATCATAACAAAAATGAAATAGGCCAGAATGACACGGTACAGCAGTATCTCCGCCGGTGAAAGATAATTCAGGAGGAATTTCGTCGAGACGAAGGTAATACTCCATATCATCGTAACGACCGCTGCCAGCCCATAACTCATCATCTTTCCGTCTTTAGTCCATGCCCGCATGTTATCTACCTCTTCCACATATCTAATCCCAAATATTGTATACCCTTTCTCCGTCATTCAACTATATACTTACTCCGACTTATTGTCTTGAAAGATATTTGCTGTTACTATTTACCTGACGAACGGGGGAATCAGCATGACTGAGACTAAAAAAACGCTTGTTTCAATGCGTGGCGTGGATAAGATTTTTTACGGGAAGCACGCCAACAAGGGCGTCGATTTTGAATTGCTCGCCGGCGAGGTGCACAGCATACTCGGAGAGAACGGCGCCGGCAAGACTACGCTTATGAACTGCCTCGCGGGGATATATCTTCCCGACGCCGGGTCGATATATATCGAGGGCGAGCCGGTCTTTCTTCCCAACCCCAAGGCGGCCATCGGCCACGGGGTCGGCATGGTCCATCAGCATTTTATGCTCGTCCCCGTCTTCACCGTCTGGGAGAACATCATTCTCGGGCTCGGCGACATCCCGCTCGTTATAAATAAAGAAAAAATCATCGCGCGCATTCGTGAAATATCCGACCGTTACAGCCTCGCGGTGGACCCGGAGGCGAAGGTGTGGCAGCTTTCCATCGGCGAACAGCAGCGCGTCGAGATACTAAAAATGCTCTACCGCGGCACGAAGGTGCTGATACTCGACGAGCCGACCTCCGTCCTTACGCCGCAGGAGACGCGGGAGCTCTTCAAGACGCTGAAGGACATGGTCGCCGCCGGACACGGCATCATCCTCATATCCCATAAAATCGAAGAAATAATGGAAATATCCGACCGCCTCACAGTGCTCCGCAAAGGCGTGCGCGTGGCGACGCGAGAGGCCGCCGGCGTTTCAAAGGCGGAGATCGCGGAGATGATGGTCGGCCACAGCCTCGAAGGCACCTCGCTGCCGGAAGACCGCAGGAAGCCGGGAGGGACGGTGCTCGAATGTTCCCGCCTGACGCTGAAAGACGAGCGCGGCACGGAGGCGTTGAAGGGCGTCTCGCTCGCAATACGCGGCGGCGAGATCCTCGGCGTCGCCGGCGTCGACGGAAACGGGCAGGACGAGCTCTGCGAGGTCCTCGCCGGACTGCGCTCCCCGGATTCCGGTTCGGTATCTCTCGAAGGAAACGACATTACCTCGGAGGGAACGCGCGGCTGCATAGAAAAGGGTATCAGCTACATTCCCGCCGACCGTAAGGGAGTGGGGCTCGTCGCCAACATGAGCATAATCGGGAACATCGCCCTCAAGGGCTATTGCCGGCCGCCGATGGAGAAGAACAAATTCTTCATGGACTGGGCATATATCACGGATTTCGCGGCGGAACGCGTCAAGGATTACGACGTCCAGATACCGGATCTCTTCGCGCCGGTGCGCGTGCTCTCGGGCGGAAATCTCCAGAAGCTGATGCTCTCACGCGAGATATCCGAGGAAACCAAGGTCATCATCGCGATGCAGCCCACCTGGGGACTCGACGTCGGCGCGGCGGAATTTGTCCATAAGCGGCTGATAGAGGCGCGCGAGGCGGGAGCGGCAGTGCTTCTCATCTCCAAGGACCTGCAGGAGCTCACCGCCCTTTCCGACCGCATAGCCGTCATGTACAGCGGGGAGATAAGCGGCGTTGTGGACGACCCGCGAAGCGCCGACATCGAAAAGATCGGCCTGCTGATGGCGGGGGTCAGAGACAAGGATGTAATTTGACGGGGCCGTTTTCTTCTTCCGAACAAAACCATATCTTCTGTTTCGGGAGCGGACGGCTTACATTTATTCAGTTATTCAGTCCGTTATCATTTCGCGGAATCTCCGGTGCTGCCAAAGCCATTGCCCTGGATTCTCGCGGATCATCCTCTCATATTCCTCATTCATCCGGATCGTGAGGCTGCGCACAGCCTCGCCGCGTTTCATATTCTGGGGATGTTCGATAGGTTTTCCGAATGAAAGGTAAAACTTAAAGGGCTCAATGCGGGTGAATGCCACCGGGATCATCGGCGCGCCGGTAAGCATGGAAAAGGCCGCCGGGCCGGATGCCGTCGACGTGTTCTGCCCGAAGAAGGGCACGGACATGCCATCGTCGCCCCAGTGCTGATCAGCGAGAAAGCCTATCATCGTGTTGTCTTTAAGCAGCGTCGCGACATGTTTCATCGAGGAGTCTTTTGATATCGTCCGCAGGCCGGAATTTTCCCTCAAAGTTTCTATCAGCCGCCGCTGGAAGGGGCTGTCCGAATGCCGCACGAGCCCATAAAAGGGGAAATGGCGCGAGCACCAGGCGGCGCCGAGCTCCCAGCTGCCCAGATGCGCGGAAAACAACACCGCACCCCTGCCCTCTTTCAGCGCCTTTTCCACATGCTCTATGCCCCTTACCTCCAAGACCATGCGGTCGATCAGCGAGGGGTCATGCTGCCAGGCGAGCATTTCAACGCCGGTCCAGATCATGCTTTCGTAGGATTCGGCAAGTATTTTCTCGCGTTCCGCCTTCTCTTTTTCCGGGAAGCAGAGCATTATATTGCGGCGCGCCACATCCTTGCGCACGCCGATCAGCCTCAGCAACGGTATGAACGCGCCGGCGAGCAGGTTCGCGCGCCAGCCGGGGCGGATGCTCCTGGCAAAGGCCATGAAGGCGCGGACCTGATGATCGGTTATTTTTTTTCTTGTCTCTTCTTTCAAATGTTTCAGCCTTCCGTAATGCGGCCGCCCATCATAGCGGGGGCCGGATATTATTGGGACCATTTTAATGCCACCGCGCCGGATGCGAAAGTGGCGCGGCGGAAATTCGGCCGTTCCCGCCGCCAAATAATAGACGGAGGCGACGCAGTCTGCCGCGTTCCTCCGTCTCTTGGCTCTATATCTCTGTCTGCGCGCCTATTTAAACTTGAGCAGCCGGAAGTCTTTTTTGCCGACGTTGAGCTGGAGGTAGCGGCCCGCGAGCAGGTCTTCCTCCGTTATCTGGCGTCCGGCGTCGGCGATCTTCTCGCCGTTGAGGTATGCTCCGCCCTCTTTGATCTTCTTCTTCGCGTTGCCCTTGGAGTCGCAGGCTCCGCAGAGGACCAGGAGGTCGGTGACGCCGTTCGCTTCGGCGAGGTCCGCCTCGGCGCAGGGTATTTCCGCCGCGAGGGTCTCAAGGACGTCCGCCTGTGCCTTTTTGATCTCCGTTTCGCCGAAGAGGACGGCGCTCGCGTCAAGCACGCGCTTCGCGGCCTCCTCGCCGTGTACGCGGCAGGTCATCTCCCAGGCAAGCTCTTTCTGGGCTTTGCGAAGGTGGGGAGCCTTGTTATGCTCCTCGAGCAGCGCCTCTATCTCGTCAAGTTCGCGGAAGGTGAAGAGCCTGTAGAGCTTTTCAAGGTCCTTGTCATCGACGTTTATCCAGAACTGGTAGAATTTGTAGATGCTCGTGCGCTTCGACGAGAGGTAGACCGCGCCGCTCTCCGACTTGCCGAACTTCTGCCCCTGCGCGTTGAGAAGCAAGGGGAAGGTGATGCCGTAGCACTGGCCGCCGGATTTTTTGCGCGCGAGGTCCATGCCCGCGATGATGTTCACCTGCTGGTCGTTGCCGCCCATTTGCAGGGTGCAGCCGTATTCGTTGTAGAGGTGGTTGTAGTCAAAGGCCTGAAGCAATATATACGAAAGCTCCGTGTAGGTGATAGATTTGTCAGGGTCGAGCACGCGGCTGCGCACATATTCGCGGTTGACGAGGAAACTGACCGAAAAGTATTTTCCGGTATCGCGCAGGAACTCGATGTAGTTTTCATTTTTGAGCCAATCGTTGTTGTTGACGAGCAGGGCGCTGTTATCTCCGCTTTCGAAATCAAGGAAATGCTTGAGCTGTTCCGCGATGCAGGAAACATTGTGGAGTATCTGCTCCTCGGAGAGCAGGTTTCGCTCGGCGCTCTTCCCCGAGGGGTCGCCGATGCGCCCCGTGCCGCCGCCGGCGATGGCTATCGGCCTGTGCCCCAGGCGCTGGAGCCACGCGAGCCCCATGATGGCGACGAGGTTCCCGACGTGGAGGCTGTCGGCGCTCGGGTCGAAGCCGATATAGCCCGTCACCATATTTTTCATGAAGTGCTCTTCAAGCTCTTCATTATGGCTGCTCCACTCGACGAAACCGCGTTCCCTCAAAACCTTAAGTGCGTTCGTATACATAAAAAAACCTCCAGAGTTTAGAAAGTACTTATTTTTCTCCCGGCCTTGATATAAAGTTCTTCTATTTCGCCGCCGTTTTGTACCAGTTGATGCGGCCTGAGAGTGGTTTCTCCCATACGATCAGCACGCGTCCGAGCTGTTTGAGGACGCTGCCGAACGAGTCGGTGATCCCCTGGTCGAAGGGCGACAGCGAGAGGTCCGGCTGCAGCGGCTCCGCCAACTGCTCGTTATCCCCGTATCCCTGGTAATCGCCGTATGGCCCGGAGTCCTCCATGCCCTCTTCTTCAAGGAAGCTGCTCATCTTCGTCATTTCGGACAACGCGCCTCCGATGCGCGGCAGGTCCGCCAGCATCCATCCGACGACCGCCTCATCCTCTTTGAGGAATTTGCCAAGCCTGTTTTTGGCGTTGATGGACTGGGGCGTGGTCAATCCCAACACCGCGATGCCGTCGCGGCCCGCGCCGATCACGGAGAAGGGCACATTGGTGGTCCCGCCGAAGGTAAAACCGGGCAGAGGCTTCGGCTCCGCGCCGAAAAAGAGGTTTTTCCAGAATGAATCCACAAGCTCGTTCATAAGTTCGGTGCGTCCGGAGAATTCCACGAGGAAGCCGGGGAGCGAAAACCAGAGAATGCGGTTCTGCCCGCCAAGAGAGAATACCGTCTGCCCCGAAAGTATCTCACGGATCTGAGCTTCTTTCATGTCGAGGTTTTCCGCGATCTCTCCGAGAGACGAGAGCGGAAAAGGCCAGTCGCGCGGGTCGCCGCCAAGCGGAGGCAGGTTAATCCCCATTGAGAGAAGGAGCGGCTCCGGGATGATGCAGTCCGCCGTATCCCACTTTTTCGCCTTCAAAGACGAGGAGAGGTAAGCCTCCACGGGCTTTCCAAGGTCGACGAGCGCCCAGCGGATCTCGCCGGCCGGGTCGGACGGGTTCTTTGGTTCAAGGCTGTGCCAGGCGGCTTCGATCATTATCGGGAACTTATGCTCGGCGCCCGCCGTGATGACGCCGCCGTCCGATACCTCGATATGCGCGGGCCAGCTCTTTTCCTGCCGCCACTTTTTGCCGCCGAGGTTAGCGGAAGATTTTTTCGAGGCATCCTCCATACGGCGCAGCGCGGAAAGCTCCGCCGCCATCAGGACATTCTTGCCTTTTACCGTGTAATAGACGGGAGAGGAGAGCCCCTCCGCCTCTATCGTGAAGACTCCCTTCTCGCTGCCGGCACGCACGGACGCTCCCTTGAAGACCGTTTTCAAGGCCTCGGGCAGGGAACCTTTTTTAAGCGCCGAGGTGTCTGACGGCGCAAAACGGAAGGAGGCGTAGACCTCCGTCATCCCCTCGCCGCCGTCTTCGACAAGCAGCGCGGCCTCTTTTGCCGCCGAAGTGGCCGAAAGCAGCGCGTTTCGCGGCGTGCCTCCCTTGAGCAGAGCGTAAACGCCGTCGGTCAGCAGCGCCGAAAGCGCCTTCGGATAACTGCCTTCTTTTGTCTCCGTCAGCACATAGGGGCGCGATCCTTCGGGCTTGGGGATCATCGTCAGGATGCCAGAAGAATTCCACAGCGTGTATGTGAAAAACAGAACCGCAAGTATCACCGCCGCTGCGGCTGTGCCCGCGGCGTATTTGACCCTTTCCGTCATAGAGCATCCCATCCTTTTTGTTCCACTGCGATTATCTCTTTTCTTCTCTTTTTTCTTCTTTGTATTCTATCCTATTGTCGCTCAAGGCGGCCGCCGCTTCAAGCAGCGTCCTTGCTGAAATGAGCAGCGGCATTATGTTTTTGTACTGTTCCTCGTTCTGGATGACGGTCTGCTGCATCCGCGCCGTGCGCGCCGAGATGAGGTTCAGCAGGTCCTCCACATCTTTGGAGTTGAACTGGATGCGGTCGAGGATGCGCGGCGAGATGACGGGCATCGCGATCTTCTCGGGAGCGGGGGCCAGGAGGTCTATCTCGTCTCCGATCGCCGGTATCCGCGTCGAATAGCCGCTGTCCTTGAGCCCGAGGGCCAGCGATTCCGCCGATTTCGGTTCGCCGTGGACGATGATGAACTGGGCCTTTTTCGGAAAATGGCCGGCCCATTTCAGCAGGTCGTCGCGGTCCGCGTGGGCGGAGAATCCGTTCAGCGTGTGGAACTTGGCCTTGACCGATATCTCTTCTCCCGCGATGCGCACGCTCTTGGCTCCGTCGACAAGGCGGCGTCCGAGGGTGCCGTAGGCCTGGTAGCCGACAAAGAACACATGCGTATCTTTCTTGAAGAGGTTGTGCTTCAGGTGGTGCATGATGCGCCCGCCGGAGCACATGCCGCTTCCCGCGAGCACGATGCCCTCCGCCATGTCATTGATGGCGCGCGACTCGTCGGCGCTGCGGACGAAGCTGAAGCCCTTCGGCTCGAAGGGGTCCTCTCCGTTCATAAGCAGCTCTTTGAGCTCGCGCGAGAGCAGCGTCGTATGCGCCGAATATATCTCCGTCGTCCGTACTCCCATCGGAGAATCGAGATATATGTTGGGCATTTTGAGATCGGGCAGCTTCTTCTGGAGCAGCTTGAATTCGTAAAGCATACGCTGCGCGCGGTCAACGACGAAGGTCGGCACAAGCATCTTGCCGCCCGAACGGATGGCGTCTTCCATCGCGCTCTGGAACTCGGCGCGCGTATCTTCCAGCGATTTATGGAGCCTGTCGCCGTAGGTCGATTCGATGAGGACAAAATCGGCCTCTTCGACGATTGCCGGCGGTTTCTCAATGACGCCGTCAAACTGGCCGAGGTCCCCGGAGAAGACTGCTTTGACGGGTTTTTGCCCCTCTCCCTCCGAGATCCAGGTCTCGATTATCGCGCTTCCAAGGATATGCCCCGCTTCGCGGTAACGCACCTTTAGCCCGGGATATATCTCCACCATCTCGTCATAAGGGATCGGATGGCGGAAGGCCAGCGCGTCTTCCACGTCGCTTTCGCTGTAAAGCGGCTCGACCTTCGGCAGCCCCTTGCGGGCGTTTTTGCGCGAGCGCCATTCCGCGTCCTCACGCATGATATGCGCCGAGTCGCGCAGCAGTATTTCGATCAGCTGCGAAGTGGCGTGGGTACAATAGACCTTTCCTTTAAAGCCCTGCTTCACGAGGAGAGGAATTTTGCCGCTGTGGTCGATATGCGCGTGGGTCAGGAGGACGGCGTCGATATCGGCGGGGCTGAAGGGGAATTTTTCTTCCTCGTGCTTCTCCTCGTCCATCCCCTGGTGCGTGCCGCAGTCGACTAAAACTTTGTAACCATCCGTCTCTATCATATAGTTGGAACCGGTAACTTCACCGGCGGCGCCCAAGATTCGCAGCTTCACTGTAGCTCGCCCGGAGGCTCCCACCTTTCAAAATAAAAGTAACAGATAAGAACACTTGCCAATAAAACAACAGCGCAGAAAAGCTGTCGGCAGACATTCCGCTCCTGCTATTATTCTACATTCTGGAGCGGTACTTCACAACTTATAATTGTGCCGATTCCCAATGCGGACGTTATTTCCAGAGAGCCTCCGGCAAGGCGTATGCGCTCCTTCATATTCGACAGTCCGCGGTGCCCCTGAACGCGGAGCTCTTTCACGTCATCCGGCATGTTGAAGCCCTTGCCGTTGTCCTCGATACGCATGGTTATCCGGTCGTCTCTTTTCTCAAGCTGGACGGAGACGAAGGTGGCCCCGCCGTGGTTGACCGAGTTGTTTATCGATTCCTGCACCACCCGGTAGAAGGCCAGGCAGAGGGAGGCGGGCAGGGATTCGTCGTCGTAATCGTCCCCGTTCTCGACTTCAAGATCTATCTGCACCCGTAGTTGTGAGGACATACTGTTGCAAAGCTCGGCCAGCGAGTGGCGCAGTCCGAGGTCAAGCCAGGGAGGGGTCAGGTTGTTGCAGAATTCGCGCATCTCCTTGACGCCGATCATCGCCACCTTTTCGGCGTTCACCAGGTTGTTGATGGTCTGCTCGTCGCTGACATCCAGCGCCAGCAGCCGCAGTCTCTGGACCAGCGCCGTGACGTCCTGAAGGGGGCCGTCGTGTATCTCGCGCGAGATACGCTCCCGTTCCTCCTCCTGTACCTTCACGATGTCGGTGATGTAATCGCGCGAGAGCTGCTCCTTGTCTATCGCCGACTGCGCGAGCACCACGAAGGTAGAGCGCAGCTGCTGCAGCTCTGGGACCGCCTCCGGCGCGGAGGCGTCGGGCAGGTCGTATCCGAGGCGCAGCGACGAGACCTCGTCGTCAAGCTCGCGCAGCGGCAGGATGACCTTTTCATACAAGAGATATATCGCAAGAATGGTGATAATGGCGAGAGTGCCCATGATAAAGGGCCAGACGGTGACGAGGAGCACCATGGAACCGAAGAGCATCTTCCATGAGACCGCGCCGATTATGTAGATGTTCTCATCGGGAATGGAATAAAACATCCCCGTGAAATAGTCGCCCCCCTTGCCGCGGATCTTTACCGGCGTTGGGGAATCAAAGGAATCCACCCAGTCGACGAGAAAGTTCACCTTCCCGGGAGAACCGTAGATGAGCGTCCCGTCCTTCTGAAAGACGGCGAACATCCCGGGAAGGTTCGTCTCTTTAAGTACCGCGGCGATGGAGGTCACATCCTTGTCGAGCGGCTTTCTCATGTAGGTGCCGTCGGGCTGGACGTGCCATTTTTTGGAATCGAGTCTGGCCGCCACGCTGTCCACCAGGTTCTCGACATAATTATTCGCGTTGGACTCCATGCTCTTCTCAAATTGATCGTATACCACCCACGCAAGGACCAGCGCGAGGAGCGCGGGAACGAGAAGGGCGGTTATGAGCTGATAGAGGAGTCCTTCTTTCCTCATTTAATCAAGAAGTTCCTCCATCGTGGCGATGCCGTATTTGAGGGAGAGCAGCATCGCCTCCGTCTTGTTCTTGGCTCCCAGCTTATCGTAGATCGAGGCAAGGTGCGTCTGGACCGTGCGCTCGCTGATAAAGAGCTGCGACGCTATCTCTTTTCCCGAAAGACCGCGCGCCGCGAGCAGCAGCACCTCGCGTTCGCGTACCGATACCGGCTCCGGAACGAAATCCTCACCCTCTTCGACCGCGCTCGCGACGTCGCTGTCAAGATAGAAGCCGCCGCGCGCCGCGATCCTGATGGCGCGTGAAAGGGTGTCCATGGTGGCTGTCTTAAGGACATATCCGCGCGCCCCCGCGCGGAGGGCCGCCATGACATACTGATTGGCGTCGTACGACGTGAGCATCAGCGACGCCGTGGGGATCCCCGCCTCCTTGACCTTGCGCGCGAGCGCGATGCCGTCAAGGCCCGGCATCCTGATATCGAGCAGGGCTACCTGCGGCCTGTGCGTCTGGATTCCGGTCCATGTGGAGTTGCCGTCGGCGTATTCCCCAACGATATCAAAATCCGGTTCCTTTGACAGATACCCCTTTATACCTTCTCTGGTCAGCGGATGATCGTCGGCAAGAACGATGGATATAGACATACTTATTGCTCCCTTCTCTGCTTTTGTTATTATACTTGTTTTTTGGTTCTCAGATCGAAAAAATATCTTTAGGCAGCGTCTGCGGATCGACCCAAATACTCTCCACTCCCGACTCCGCCATCACGGCGCGGGCAAGCTCGTCAGGATATGGATAGAGAAAAAAGACCTTCTCGCAGCCGGCGTTTATCAGCGCCTTCGTGCAGTAGATGCATGGTTCGTGGGTACAATAGAGCCATGAACCGGCCGTCGCCGTTCCGGCGGCCGCCGCCTGGGCGATCGCGTTTATCTCCGCGTGGGAGCCGCGGCATATCTCATGCCTCTCGCCCGAGGCGATGCCAAGCCGCTCCCGGAGACATCCCGCCTGTTCGCAGTGGCTCACCCCGCGCGGGGCCCCGTTGTAACCCGTGCTCAATATCTGCCTGTCACGTACAAGCACCGCTCCCACCTTACGGCGCAGACATGTGCTCCTGCTTGCCGCCACCTGCGCCATAAGAAGAAAATATATGTCCCATTCGGGCCTGTTCGTCATTTTTTTATGCCTCCGCAGCATCAATATTAAGGGAAATTACCTACCAGATATATCAGCCGCCGTTAATGCGACCGAATGCGCGCCTCGTAAATTCCCCTCTATCGACAATTATATAATCTATATGCATGTGATAGTTTTTTACATAGGAAATTACTGATTAATCTTTATGTTTTTATGGATACCTTACGCAAATAAACGGGGCCGGCAGCCGGCGCCGCCTATTCAATAAGAAAATTATCGCGGTAAAACGGCGGGATTTCAATAATCCCGTCCGGAAATAGAGGCCGGTCCGCCGCATAGCGGCAACATGACGGCGGCTTTACTTAAAAAACAGGAGATCAAACTAATATGTTTCAAAAAAGAGAACGCTGAGCATAACTCTCTAGGCCAAAACCGCGCGATATCACATCTCCAGTGAGGCGGCGTTTATTATCCTGATCACCTTCTCCCTCAGCTCCGGTTGAGAGTGGGTACCAAGCCTCGCGCAGACCTTCGCCCTCTCGCCGCAGAGCAGGCAGCGGCGTTCGGGAAATCCCATCCGCGTGCGCGAAAGGGAGCCTTCGCGGGTGATAATATCGATATCGAGCACACGCCCGGCGGTCATGGAGTTCTCCGCCTCCACCGCGCATTTTTTCAGCGCCGCGGCCTCAAATTTCAGGGCGTCGAAGGCCCCCTGCCAGCAGACGCCTGCGCCGTTCTCAAGATACCGTTCTTCGGACGGAACGGCATGAGCGTGGTCCATCAGGTATTTGCGGCACTTCCTGACGATCTCGATATCGCGGGGGATACGTTTCGGATAGCCGGGAATGTTGAGCCCGATCTGGCAGATAAAATAACTTCCCTCCGTCGCCTCCAGCCAAAGCCGCTGCCAGGCGGCGCGCTCGTCGCGTCCGGCAAGCACCTCTTCGAGCGGCGTCATCGGGCATCCCTCAGCTTCGCGGCCACGGCGGCCCCGCGCGGAGTTTTCAGATATTCAAGCGTCACCGCCGGCAGCAGCGCCGCAAGTCCCGCCTCTTCGCCGGCGGCGATCATCGCGCGCACGCGCGAGGCGGAAATGACCTCTCCTCCCGACGCCGCGCGGCTGATCTCCGTCACTTCACAGCCAAGCCCCGGCAAAGTCTCTTTCAACACCGAATTATAAAGCGCCGTGACGAAAGAGAGAGGCTCCGTGCCCACAAAGCGGCGTTCAAGCCCCAGCGAGGGCGCGAACAGGGAGGCGAAAAGCCGCGCGTCAAGCTCGGCCTGCGCCCGCGCCACGGAGCTCTCCCCCCTGTCTTTAAGGAAATAGGTCGGGAAGGTCGCCGCCGAAACGGCGTAATGAGAGCTGGATATCACACGGACGTTGGCGATGTCGGCCGTGCCGCCGCGGACAAGTTCCAGGCGGTCGGCAAAGGGAAAGACGGAGGCGTCCTCCTCGACGACGATCACATAGAAGAGCGGCGAACGTTTCGCCGCCTCCTCGATGAGATAACGGTGTCCCAGCGTGAAGGGATTGCAGTTCATCACCGCCGCCGCCGCGGGCGCGCCGTTTTCCCGCCGCAGAGCTTCGAGCGAGCGGCGATAGTCCTCCACCCCCGGCGCTCCGCACTCCATCAGCACGGAGCGGCTGGAGGCCGCGAGTTCACGGAAGCCGAGGCCGGCGAAACGCTCCGCCATCTCTGGCTTTGTATAGACAAAAAGGTGATAAAGGCCGTCCTCGCGGGCGGCGCGCATCAGCGCCGAGATGACCGCGCCAGAGAGCCCCGCCTCCTGCCACCGCGGATCGGCGGCCACCATCTTGATCACGGAGCCGGAGAGGCTGGCCGTGGCGACGATATTTTCATCGCAGTCCTCGGCGACGGCGGTATAGTCGGGAGAGCCCTCGAAGACAAGGCCGCTGCGCTCCAGCAGCCCTTCGACGGCTCTTCTTTCATAACCGCAGAGTTTGCGCGTTACGCGGCAGTTAAATCCAAACATTTTTAACTAATCCTTTGACAGCTTCCTCTTTACGATCTCCCCGATAGCCGAACGCGGCATCTCGGTCACAAATTCGATGATCCTCGGCACTTTGTAATAAGAGAGCTTCTTCTTGCAATACTCGATGAGCTCCTTCGCGGAGACCCGCTCTCCCTTTTTGAGCACGACGAAGGCCTTTACGATCTCGCCGCTTATTGAACGCGGCACGCCGATGACAGCGGCCTCAAGCACCAGCGGGTGCTCCTCGAGCGTCTTCTCCACCTCGCGCGCGTAGACCTTGAAGCCGCCGACAAAGATGACGTCACAGGCGCGCCCGACGAGATAGAGGTATCCCTCGTCGTCAAACTTCGCGATGTCGCAGGTGTTGAACCAGCCGTTTTCAAAACGTTCGGCCGTCAGCTCGGGGTTGCGGTAATAACACTTGGCGACGGAGCTGCCCCTTATCCACAGATGTCCCTCGCGTCCCTGGGGAAGCACCGCCCCCTCGTCGCTGCGGATCTCGGCCTCGACGCAGGAGAGCAGCGTGCCGACGCTGCCCGGCTTTGCGGCGTTGATCGAGGGCGGCAGCGCCACCACCGAAGAGGCCTCCGTCAGGCCGTATCCCTGGAGCACGGGAACGCCGAGCAGCCTTTCGGCGCGCGCCGAGATCCTGGCCGGGAGCCGGTCGCCGCCCGAGAGGATGCAGCGCATGGAAGAAGAGAGCGTTGCGCCGCGCGAGACGGCGCCGATCATCAGCGCGATCATCGTCGGCACCGCCGTCGCGATCGTCACCTCGGCGTG
Source organism: Cloacibacillus evryensis DSM 19522 (assembly GCF_000585335.1). NCBI lineage: Bacteria > Thermotogati > Synergistota > Synergistia > Synergistales > Synergistaceae > Cloacibacillus > Cloacibacillus evryensis. The sequence continues at coordinate 285,363 of NZ_KK073872.1, read as the reverse complement.
TTTGATGGCGTCCATCGAAGATTCGACGGGCATGAACGAGGTCAGTATCGCCTGCCGCGTCGCCTTTACCAGCGGGAGCAGCGCGCCGCACAGGAACCCGAAGACGTTCGAGTTGGGCAGCGCATTCAGGAAAACGTCGTCCTCGTTGAGCATGTCGATATGCTCTACGCAGCCCTCTATGCAGTACAGCAGATTATCGTGCGTAAGCGGCACGGCCTTCGGTTCGCCCGTGGTGCCGGAGGTGTAGAAGATGACCGCGGTCTCTTCGCTCTCCTCCGCGCAGGGGCGTCCGGGAATATTCTCCTCAAGGGTATCCAGGCTTATCACGGAGCAGGGGATGCCCTCCTCGGAGATAAGCTGGACCAGGTCCTCACAGCCGCGGTAAGTCAGCGCCGCAAAGACGTCCGCGTGCCGCAGCTGCCGGATGAGCGGCAGATAGCCGGAGCGGAAATCTATCAGCACGACCGCACCGCCAAGACGCCAGACCGCGACCGCCGTCGCGAGCAGCACGGGGCTGTTCGGCATCAACAGGGCCAGGCGCTGTCCTCTTTTGAAATTACTGGCGCGGAGCCTCTCTTCGCATTCCTCGATCAGTTCGAGAAACGCCCCGCGAGACCACCACGTCTTCTGCCACCAGATAAAAGGCTCCGTCGGGAGCCTGTTCAGATTATCCCTGATAATGATATCCAGCCTGGAACTCAACTGCATCACATCCATAGTTTATTTCTGCAACTTTTTCAATAACACCGGCCGCATGCGATCCGCCGATCATACGCGGCATATACCAAAAGACCCGACGCCTGAGAGCCGGGAGGATCTAGCGGCCAAACGTCAGAGCCAGATACGCCTCCCAGGCGGCCGAAAACGAAAGCATGCTCTCGGGCACGTCATAGCGGGGATGATGCAGCGGGTATTCAAGCCCAGTGCCCATCAACATGAAAAGAGAGGGCACACGGTGGCTGAAGAACGCGAAATCATCGCCGGAAAGCAAAGGACGCTCAAGCATGTTGAGCCCGTCCTCCCCGAAAAAAGGAACCCCGACACGGAGGAGTTCATCCACCATATCGAGGTTATTGTCCACCTGCGCGTAGTTGCGGGTATATTCCACCGACGCCAGTCCTCGGAACGCCTTCGCAATAGCCGGGGCCACCGCTTCGATGCGGCTCTGTACGAAATCGCGCACTTTGGGGTCAAAGGCGCGCAGCGTACCCCAGAGGTTGGCCTGTTCGGGAATTATATTATAGGCCTCGCCGGACTCTACCTGCCCGAAGGAGACGACCACGGGTTCGCGCGGGTCCACCTCGCGCGAGAGCATCGTCTGTATCATAATGATCACGTTGGCGGCGATCGTAACGGGGTCGACCGTCATATGCGGCTCGGCGGCATGTCCCGCCGTTCCCCTGATATCTATATGGATACGGTCAGAGAGAGCCGTCATAACGCCGCGCCGTGTAAAAAGTTCTCCGTATGGGAGCTCGGAGGCCCAGTTTACGGCGACGCTGCGCCCGATGTGAAACTTTTCGATGATGTTATTTTCCGTGAGGGTCTTCGCGCCGCTTCGCCCCTCGCCCGCAGGCTGAAAGAGAAAGACCACCCTCTGCTTCAGCTCGCCGCGGTATTTCGAAAGGACGGAGGCCGCGCCGAGCAGGGAAGCCATCTCCGCGTCATGGCCGCAGCCGTGCATCGCGCCGGGCATACAGGACGAAAAGGGCAGCCCCGTCTGTTCCTCGGCCGCCGTCGCGTCCATCGTCGCGCGCAACATCAGCGCCGGGCCGGGTATCTCGGCCCCCAGCACGCCGATCACCGAGGTCTGAATGGCAAAACCGGTCGTCACCGCCATCCCTGGAATAGAACGCATAACGTTCGTGATCTTCGACGCCGTTATATTCTCTTCAAAAGCAAACTCCGGAAACTGATGAAAATCACGTCTCCAGTCCTGTATCTCGCCGGATATCCGTTCAGCCTCCGCAAGCAACGAAGCGCCTAAAGATGAAAGCTCCAGATGTTCCTTCATGCCCGTTCTTCCTTCCGTCACAGAAAAACATACAAATTATACATCTGAATAGTTTATCACAAAACAGAGGGAACGTGTAAAATAAAGCGTGTGAAGGACGGCATTCAAAGCCGCGGAACGATTTTGCCGCGTTCCGGTTTGAGCACGAGACTGTTAGGAGGATACTGATGACAATTCCGCAAAAAGGGGCCGCGGCGGCCTTTCTCTCATATCTCTGGTGGGGATCGATGCCGCTCTACTGGAAGGCGCTCTCCTCCGTATCCTCCTCCGAGATCCTCGGGCACCGCGTCGTGTGGTCCGCCATCTTCACCTTCGCGCTCATAGCGGTCACGGGACAATGGCATAAAACAACGGCTTTCGCCGTGAAAAATAAACGAAAGACCCTTTGGCTCTTCCTCGGCGGCTATCTTATCACCCTCAACTGGGGACTTTACATCTGGGCGGTCAACGCCGGGCGCATCCTTGAAACAAGCCTCGGCTACTACATAAATCCCCTTGTATCGATGTTTTTCGGCATGCTCTTCTTCGGCGAAAAACTACGGCGCGCCCAGCGTATCGCCATCGCCATCGCGGCGGCCGGCGTCTGCATACAAATAATCACCATCCGCGAAATACCGCTCGTCTCGCTGGGGCTGGCCCTCTCATTCGGCCTCTACGGGGTGCTGAAAAAGGCCGTCTCCATCGAGCCCTCCGTCGCGCTGCTGATAGAGACCCTCTCCGCCGCGCCGGCGGCGCTCGCCTACCTCTGCTGGCTGCAGCATACGGGGGCGGCGAACTTCCCCTACAGCTTGACGACGGACCTGCTGCTCGCGGGAACGGGCGTAATGACCTCCGTCCCGCTACTGCTCTTCGCCTACGCCGCTCAACGGATAAAACTGACGACGATCGGCTTTATTCAGTACGTCTCCCCGACAATGACATTCCTGATCGGCACCTTCATATACAACGAACCGCTCTCCATCCACCGGATAATAACATTCGCCTGCATCTGGAGCGCGCTCGCCGTCTACTCCGCCGACACCGTAGTCTGCGCCGGGAGAGAACGGCGGCGGCTGGAAGACATTTAGAGAGCCGCTGATTATATGCGTCAGGTTTTGTATGACAAAGTGGATTAATCAGTATTTCCTGAGCCTCCGCCGGCGGGCCTTCATCAAAAAATTTAATTCAGATCACTATTTTGTACAAAATCTAAATTCACACTATCCCTCTGTTGACATTTTTATCCCATGCGGGTAATATGCTGGGAAATAATTTCTGGCACGAGAGAAGGGTGACCGCATGTTACGACAATACAGAATTTTAGCATCCGCCTGCGCAGGATACACCCGACCTCGACCGTATACCCTCTAACGCATCTTCGGCGGACCTCCGGTCCGCACCCCTTTCTTTTTATCTTAATTGAAAGAAATATCCGATCATGGCCGCCCGGCCTCTTCAGGCGCGGGCTTAGTCCTGCGCGTCAGCGGCTGGCGGCGCGCCGGGACTCTGTTTATTTGTCTGAAAGGAAGAAATTGAAATGAAAAATATAAATGACCGCAATACGGCGACCGCCGGCTGCCTCACAGACGAGGCGCTCATGGGAAAGACCCTCGGAGTGGCGGGATTCGGACACCTTGGAAGCTCAGTCGTCTCTTCGCTTCTCGCGCACGGTTTCCCCAAAGAACGGCTGCTGATCTCATGCGGTGGGCGCGCTGAGACGCTCGAACGCGCCCGCGCCGCCGGGCTTGCCCGCTGCATGACGAAAACCGCCGAACTAATGGGGCGCTCGGACATCATCCTGCTTGCGGCGCGCCCCCAGAGCCTGACGGATTTTTGCGGGATGGCCGTAAAAAAGGGAGCCTTCATCATCTCATTCATGGCCGGCATCTCGCTGGAAACGCTGCACCGCGTATTCTCCGCGGATCTCTGCCGCGTCATGTGCAGCGGACCGGAGACGATAGCCGACGGACTGGGGCTCGGCGTCTCCTTCCCCTCCGAGGCGCGCTCCTGCGCGGTGCTCAAGGCGGCGGGGCTCAAAGTATTCGACCTATCCTGCGAAAGCGAGCTCGATTCCTTCACCGTGGGGATCTGCCTGCCGCCAATACTGCTCAACACCGAAGTCGACGAAGACGAAAAGCGGTCGGCGCTCCTCGATATGTCGAAACGTTACCCCATCTACCGCGAGCTCGCCCCCTGGATCGACCGCGTGACCGCGGCCCATGCCGGCGAGAAAAGCGGGGCTTCGCTCACAAACGTATCGACAAAGGGCGGCGTGACGGAGGCGATGACGACTGCGCTGAGAGAGGGAGCCTCCTTCTCCGAAGCCCTCGTGGCCGGGCTTTCGCGCAATGACGAACTATGCGCCGGACTGCGCCGGAAATTCGCCGTTTCCGCGGCGTAAAAGCGCGGGCCGGCCTGTGAACGCGGAAGGGCCTCCCCGCAGAGACAGGGAGGCCCCTTTATTTCCAATACCTCTTATCTTCGCAGGTCAATTCCGGAATACGCCGCCGGCCTCAAGCCGGCGGGCGATGACGGCGGCAAGCGCCGCTTTTGCCGCGTCGCCGGCGATAGTGCTGAAAAAGCCGATCGAGAGGACTTTAAAAAATGTCGCGCCGCCGGACTTGACCCAGAAGTTCAAAATGACGTAGAGATAGGCGACGCCGATAAGATAGACGACCGCGACTCCCGCCATCGCCGCGGCAAAATACTGGAGGCGCGTCACCGAACCATATTTTTTGAAAAACATGTCGCGCAAACAGCCGCTCAGCCAGGCGCAGCCGATAAAGCCGAGAATATAGCCGAAAGAGGGCATCAGCACCGCCGCCGGGCCGGCCGCGGAGGTAAAGACGGGAATGCCGATCAGCCCCATCGCCATATAAAGCGCCTGCGAGGCGGCTCCCCTCTTCGGGCCAAGCAAAAGCCCGGCAAGCATACAGACCAGGGTCTGCAGCGTGAACGGTACAAAAGGCACCGGCACCATCAGCCTTGCGCCTACGGCGGTAAGCACCGCGAATATTGATATCTCGATCATCGCCTTTATCTTCATGCCGAAAATAATAACGCGGCGGCAAACTTGTGTCAACTTAAATTTTTTATTTAGTTTACATACAAAATCTCCTCTCCAGCTAAATCGGCGGAAACCGCGCTTATAAACGGCGAATTATACGTGTCCTGCCCATCGGCGCGGGCGAATTTACAAATATTGGCGTGACTTTGTCATTCATGCTACAATTCTAAGGGATCTAGGCGAGTTTGCCTGTCCGACGGGGCCGACTTTGCGGCGGAGAGGCAATCAACATACAAGCAATTTAAATGACATAAAGGAGAGGTTTTTGCTATGAAGAGTTTCAAAAATTCGCTCTGTGTTCTTATGCTGCTTCTGTTTCTCGCCCCTTGTTCCGACGCCGCCGAGGTGAAGCTGCGCTTTGCCGGACAGTTCCCTGAGGATCACAGCGCGATAAAGTCCATGCGCGAGATCGCAAACGGAGTGAGGGAGAAGACCGGCGGGCGCGTCGAGATAGAGGTCTTTCCCGCCAACAGGCTCGGCGATTATACGATAATATATGAGGACCTGATGCGCGGAGCGGTGGATATGGCGCTCATCTCGGTCCCCAGCCAGTTTGACCCGCGGCTGGAGCTCGTTTACCTGAACGCCTTCGCCAACTACGACGTACTAAAAAGGGAGTTCAAGCCCGGAAGCTGGCTCTCAAAAAAGATGAACGAGTATAATACGCGCCTTGGCGTAAAGTTCCTCGGTTTTAATATCGAGGGGCTCACCGGCATCGCCTCGAAGAAACCGGTGCGCGAGCCGCTGAATCCAAATATCAATAAGGGTGTGCTCGCTCGGGTCCCCTTCATGAACGTCTATAAGTCGGCGGCGGAGGCCCAGGGCTACCGGACGATCTCGCTGCCCTATTCCGATATAGCCCGTTCTCTGCAGGACGGCACCTGCGACGCGGTCTCCTCGATATCGACCGGCGCGGCGCTGTCGGAGCTCAAGGGGATAATGAAATACTGGTACCAGCTCAACTACTCGCAGGAGACTGAATCGTATCTCATGAGCGCGAAAAGCTGGGACAAACTCAGCGAGGACGACCTCGCGGCCATATACGCCGAGGTCGCCAAGGCATCCGCGAAATCATTCGAACAGGCACAGCAGAACGACAGGAAGAACCTTGAGATGATGAGAAAAAACGGCGTGCAGGTCTTTACCTATACAGACGCCGAACTGCTGCCGCTGCGCCGGGCGGTGATGGAAAACTGGAAGCAGCTCGACCCCACGATGGGCGCCCAGCTAATGAAAGAGGCAAGGAAGCATTTTTCGATCAAGGATAAATAGACGCCTCACGGCGGCCGTCCGCCCGTAAATGAGTCAGCGAAAAAGCCTCCGCTTTCAGCACGCCGCGGAGGCTTTTCGCCGTCCGCCCACGCGCTCTTCTTCGTTCGCCGTTCAGCCGACGCGCGGCAAACGCCGGGAAGGCGCTTTTCCTTTAATTACTCTGGCATAACGCAGGTATATATGATATAAAGGCGAAGTACGTCTTTAATTTGCCGCTATTGCGAGAAAAAGGGATATCACATATTGCGGGGGACCGTTCGGAGCGCCGCAACACGAAAAGAAAGAGTGATATAGTTATGAGATGCCTGAAAAATATACTCTGTTCCTTAATGTTGCTTGCGCTTATTTCATCTCCCTCCGCGGCCGCCGAGGTCACATTGCGCTTCGCGGGACAGTTCCCGGAGGAACACAGCGCCACCAAGCTGATGAGGGAGATCGCCGAGGGCGTTCGGACGAGGACGCGCGGGCGCGTCAACATAGAGGTCTACCCCGACAATCTGCTCGGGGATTATACGATCATATACGAGGACCTGATGCGCGGGGCGATCGACATGGCGCTGATCTCCATTCCAAGCCATTTCGACCCGCGCCTTGAGCTGGTCTATCTCAATGCCTTCGTCGACCACAACGTTGTCCGGAGAAATGTCAGGCTTGACAGCTGGCTCTCTCAAAAGATGGATGAGTACAACACGCGGCTGGGCGTCAAACTGCTGGGATTCAATGTGGAGGGACTCACCGGCATCGCCTCTGTCAAGCCGATAAACTCCCCTCTGGACCCTAAAGCCGACAAGGGGCTTCTCGTGCGCATACCGCCCATGCACGTCTATAAGTCGGCGATCGAGGCACAGGGATACAGGACCGTCACGATGCCATACGCCGATACGGCCCGCGCGCTGCAGGAGGGGAGGTGCGACGCCGTCTCCTCAATATCCTCCGGAGCTGCCCTCGCTAACCTTAAAGGCATCATGAAATACTGGTATCAGCTGAATTATTCACAGGCGGTGGAGTCCTATCTCATGAGCGCCAAGACCTGGGACAGACTCAGCGAGGGGGATATCGCGGTGATCTACGGCGAAGTGGCGCGCGCCTCGGCGAAGTCTTTTGAACAGGCGAAGCATAACAATAAAAGAAACCTCAAGCGGATGAGGCAAAGCGGCATACGGGTCTTTACCTACAGCGACGCGGAGCTGCTGCCGCTGCGCCGGGCGATCGTAGAGAATTGGAAGGGGCTGGAACCGGTGATGGGACGCCAGCTCATGAACGACGCCAGAAAACATTTTCTGATCGACGCGGAGCGCTAGCCGCCGAACGCCGCGTCGGATGGGCGCGGCCTCCGGCGGCGCTGCCGGAGGCGCACGCACGCCCCATCTAGCCGCAGCTGTGGCGCTGATTTACAAAAACGACTCCGGCCTCGTTGATCTCAGCCTTGGTCTCTCTGCCGCAGCAGACCGAGAGCGTGAAATCCAACAGCTCCTCCCCAAGCTCTTCAACGCTTTTTTCACCGCTGAGGCTCGCTGAGGTATCGAAATCTATCATGTCGTTGTGTTTTTCAAAGGTGGCGTGGTTGCCGGTGATCTTTATCACCGGCGCGACGGGGCTGCCGATGGGGTTTCCCATCCCGGTGGTAAAGGCCACCAACTGAGCGCCGCCCGCGATTTTCGCGGTTATCGATCCGCAGTCGTAGGCCGTGGTATCCATATAATAGAGGCCCCGCCCCTTTATGTATTCCCCCGCGGCGAGCACTCCCTCAAAGGGACGCGTGCCGCTCTTGTGTATGCAGCCGAGGGATTTTTCCGAAAGCGTCGTGAGCCCGGCGGCGATATTGCCAGGCGTAGGGTTAGTCAGCCGGATGTCGGCGCCGGTCTGTTCTTTTATGTCACGGTCCCACCGTGCCGTCATCTCGCAGAGGCGGCGGCCGATCTCCGGCGTCCGGCCGCGCGCGAGCAGGATATTCTCCGCGCCGATCGCTTCGGAGGTCTCGCTTATCACGACCGCCGCCCCCAGGTCGACGAGGCGGTCGGAGAGGTCGCCAAGCACCACGTTGGCCGATATGCCCGAGGTGGGGTCCGAACCGCCGCACTCAAGGCCGACGATCAGCTCCGAGATGTCGATCTCTTCGCGCTTCAGCTTCCGCGCCTCTTCGACAAGCTTTTCGGCAATTTTTATCCCAGCCGCGACCGCTCCGCCTATGCCTCCCTCCTCATGGATGGAGATGTAATGCAGCGGTTTGTCGCTCTTCGCCGAGACCGCCGCCAGATAGAGCTCCCGCTGCGTCGCCTCGCAGCCGAGGCCGACGATGAGCGCGCCGTAGACGTTGCCGTTCGCGATAAGGCCGGAAAGTATCTCCAGAGTATGTTCCGTATCAGACGGCGATTGTCCGCAGCCGTTATGGTTGTAGAGAAAGGTCGTGCCGGGGACGGCGTCGGCGATCTTCCGGGCCGCCGCCGAGGAGCAGAGCACGCCGGGCATGACCGCCACGAGGTTGCGCACTCCTGTACGGCCGCCCGGCCGCCGGTATCCGAGAAACTTCATCTCAGCGCTCCTCTCCGATGTCGGTCAGGTTGTGGCTGTGTACATGGGCCCCGGCGGGGATGTCCCGCGTCGCGCGGCCGATTTTTTCGCCATATTTGAAGACGGGCGCTCCCTTTGGAACGGACACCAGCGCTATCTTATGATATATGGGGATGTCGTCGTCGGCGGTTATCTCCATCAGGTCGCCGCCGTTCATGTAGGCCAGCACTTCGCCCCTCTTCACGGAGCGGTTCACTGTCGCGACCGAGTCGCGGATGGATATGAGGATCGCGTCTATCTTTATCTGTGCCAAAATATTACCCTCAATCTTTAAGAAGTTTGATCTCGGCGACGGCGGCGGCAAGCTGCCCCTTTTTCATCACTTCGCCGCCGCTGAAACGCTCGAGGACGCTTTTATACCGCTCCGCGTCCGCTCCGAAGAGCTCGCGGAGCCAACCGCTGAATTCGTCAAGGGTCACCGTCGCCTCATATTCGCGCGCCGGGAACTCCAGCCGTCCGAAGGCGCGGCGGAAGGCGTCGCGCACCTCCAGCCAGTGCATCTCCTGATCCACGCCATATATCGTTTCCGAGGCGGGGTCCATGTAATCATATATCACCGAAAGCTCAACGCCGCGCCACCAGAGCGATTCCACCGGCACGTCGTCAAAATTGAAGAGGGAGAGTTTGTCCTTCGCCCCCAGGAGCCGCCACTGGACGTCGAGCGGGCGCACCTTGCGCGGCGCGGTATTTTGCCTGACCGACTCCGCGGCGAGCGCGCCGGCGGCCTGCCCCGTCAGCATTGTGACCGGCTGCAGGCGCGTCGAGCCGTTGACGATGCGCGATACGGAGATGTTTTTCTCCGCGGCCAGCAGTCCGTCCACCTTTTCGGGGACAAGCACTCCCAGCGGTATCTGAAAAAGGCCGCCCTTCCATTCGCTGTCGGCCGGTATCTCATCCGCTCGCTCGCCGAGGTCCCTGTCAAGATACTGTGGCTCACGCAGGCCGTGGATATCGGTCGGGTACTCGCCGAGCGCGATACTGTCCGGATTCGTCTTGAGCATGCGCCTCAGCACCCGGTCGCGCTCCACATCCTTGACCGTCATCGTCGTGACGCCGACAATGCGGCGGCTCTCGCGCACATAGGGGAAGGGGGGGAAATGTATCAGCACGGAGGAAAATTCGTCTGGCATCTCCTTCCACTCCTGCCAGTTGTTGCTGAAGTACTTGCCGTACCCCTGCCGGTCGTCCACCGACCAGTCCTCCAGTCCGAGTTCCGTCTGCATATAGAATATGAAAGCGAGAGTCTCTGCCATCGCCCGACGCTCCGCCTCGCGGCGGAACTTTTTGTCTTCAAGGTACTTCACCGACATCCCCGCCTCGCCATACTTCCTGCCGGGATAGTCGTTCGCCCAGTTTACGCCGGTACGGGTTATGAGCGGCCATGTGGATGAAACCCCGCCGTCTATTTTTTCACGGTCCGGGTTTGTCGTATCAGGCATCGCGCGGTAGGCGTTATGCACCGGCACGTTGAAGGGATACTCTCCGGGCCACCAGTCGCCGTCTTTTGTTATCACCTTGCGGAAATGGGGCAGATAGTCTTCGTATCCTGGGGGGCGCTTTGTCAGCTTCAGCTCCGGCGGCAGCCCGTCGGGATATTTCTTTACCACCGCCACATAGGTGATATCCTGGATCACACTCTCTTTATCGATCTTCGGCGCGATGCTGTTGCCAACACGGTAGCGCGCGCCGGTGAGCGGGATGAAGTCGCCGGTCTCCGTGGCGTCGATGAAGACCTTGGCCGTCACCGTCGTCTTCTCGCCGCCGCTTTCAATGACGGCGGAAACGACGCGGTTCTTCTCGGTCTTTACTTTAAGCACGCGCGCTTCGAGAAAGAGCGTTACCTTTCCGCTCTCCTTTATCATGTCCGTAAGTATCTTCCGTCCCACCCACGGTTCAAAGGCGATCGTATCCGAGCCCCAGTAACAGACGTTGACCGGGGTATTGCGCATTGCGTAATAGTCCCGCACACGCGTGATAAACTCATTGTATATGCCCGTGCGCGTCCGGCGCACGTCGTCCATAGTCGAGACCGCGGCTCCCGTCATCTGGCCGCCGATCCAGTCCGATTCCTCGATGAGCGCGACATCCATCCCCATACGCGCCGCCTGGATCGCCGCCGCCGAACCGCCGGTCCCGGCGCCGATCACCGCCACGTCGAAGCGCAGGCCGTCCGCGGCGAAGGCGTTGTCCGACGTCATCGTCAAAAGAAATATAAGTGAAGCGATTAAAAAGGTGAGCAACTGAAATTCCTCCAAGTTCTTGTAGCTTAGCCATAACTTTTTAATTATACTATGGTCAGCGGATTTATCAAATATGCTGCCGGATGCGAAAAAGGCCGAATATTGTCCCGGACGGTCCGGTAAAGCCATATTATATACTCCGCGTCTCACCCAGGGGAGGATGGACGATTTGCGCGTAATAGACTTAGGCAGGCCGATCGAGGATTCTATGCAGGTGTTTCCGGGGGATATCTCTCCCGTGGTCGAAGAATTCGCGGAGATGTCCGACGCGGGATTCCGCACGAAAAAGATCACGATGTCGTCGCACACCGGCACCCACATGGACGCGCCGGCCCACATGCTCGCGGACGGCGCGCGCCTTGACGAGCTGCCGAACGATACCTTCTTCGGATTCGCGGTGATCGTGGACGTAAGCGGCCGCGCGGGCCGTGAGATCGAGAGCGCCGACCTGGGCCTCACGAAGGAGGAGATGGCGGCGGCGGATTTTCTGCTGCTCCACACCGGCTTCGAGGATAAAATGGGCAGCGGCGCTTACCTCAAAGATTTTCCCGTCCTCTCGCAGGAGACGGCGCGCCGCCTAACGGAGGCCGGGCTCAAAGGGATCGGCGTGGACGCGATATCGGTCGACCCCGTCGAAAGCGAGGAGTGCCCGATACATAAGATAATTCTCGGCGGCGGCATGGTCATTATGGAGAACCTGCGCGGACTGTGCCAGCTCCCCTTCAAAGTACCCTTCTGCCTCACCGCGCTGCCGCTGGCGCTCAAGGGAGCCGACGGCGCGCCCGTGCGCGTCATGGCCGTGCTTGAAAAATAGGGGCCGTAAGGGTAAGATTGAGACGATAGGCGATATCCAAAAACCTCCGGAGGTGTACATATTGAGAGATCACAACAAAAAACTGATGAAAAAAAGAAGGGGCTTCACCCTGATCGAAATAATGGTCGTAGTCGTTATCATAGGACTGTTATCGGCGCTCGTCGGCCCGCGGCTCATGGGACAGAGCGACGAGGCGAAGCGCAAGACGACGCAGACCCAGATCGCCCAGTTAGAGCAGGTGCTGGGCCTCTACTATCTCGACAACGGATTCTATCCGACCACCTCCCAGGGACTCGAGGCGCTTGTAAAAGAACCGACGATGCCGCCGGAACCGCTCAACTACAAGAAGGGCGGCTACATGAAAAAGGTCCCGAAGGACGCCTGGGGGCGCGAATTCGTCTACACCGCGCCCGGAGAACACGGCGACGTGGACATCCTATCCTACGGCGCGGACGGACAGGAGGGCGGCAGCGGCGCCAACGCCGACATCGCGAACTGGGATTAAATAATACCGCGGTGCTCAGAAAAGCTTGCCGATCATGGCAGGCGGCCAACGTAAAGGACGTGGATAAAATGAACAAACCACAGCTGATACTCAAAGCGATCAAAGAAAGCCTCATACCGCTCACGGAGAAAGAGGTGGCGGCGGGCAACCATGTATTCGGCGGCCTCGTGCTCGATAAGGAGAGCTGCCAGGTGATAACCGCGGGCAGCAATAACCGCCGGGAAAACCCCATCTATCACGGCGAGATCGACACAATCCGGCGCTTCTTCGCCGCCCCGGGCCACCCCGATCCCGCGAAGTGCATCTTCGTCGCCAGCCACGACCCCTGTTCGATGTGCATTTCGGCCATATCATGGGCCGGATTTCACGAGATATGGGTGCTCTTCGGCTACGACGACGTTGAAAAAGAGTTCGGCATGCCCGTCGACCTCATGATGTACAAAGAGCTCTTCGGCGCGGAGGGCGCGACGGACGATAATAAGTTCTTCCGCAAATACTACCTCAAAAAAGAGGCGGCGAAGCAGGAAAACGCCGCCGAACTGAGGAAAGAGATCGCGGAGATAGAAAAACTCTACGGAGAGATGCGGGTGGAGGACTTCGACTACCCCGGAATGTGATCAGGCATATCGGCGTCCCTCAAATGAGGGGCGCTTTTTTTGTTATCCGAGACAGGGAGTTCCCCCGATATAGACGGCGAAACCGCGCCGCCGCACAAAAAACGGCGCCTCTCACGTAAAGAGACGCCGCGCGATACCGTCAGAAACATCCTGTGCCAGGCAGATCCTACCTTTTGTTGTTCTTTATCCTCTTCTTTATCACGGGCGCCAGGGAAAGCCCCAGGAGGACAAGAAGGGCCGGCAAGGCCGACGCGGCGTTGCAGCCGCCGCTGCCTCCGCCGGAGCGTTCCTTCGCTTCAAAGGAGAGCGTCGTCGAGCAATAGGTCTTATTTCCCAGGTCCAGCATTGCCGCGACCGTGTTCCTTCCCGCGGAATCGGGAGTATAGGTAAATATGCCTTCTTTATCGCTGGGCGTCTCAAGTTTTTTGAGATTTTCAGGCCCCTCCTCGCCCTTAACGATGGGAGTGGTCTCATTTCCATATTCTATCTCCGCCCCCTCGCGCGGGCTCCCTTTATAGAGCAGTTTGAACTTGATCGGCACGCCGACTGTGGCCATGGCGAGATCGGACAGGGGAATGATCTCCGCCACTTCGCCGCCCCCGGCCGCTTTCGTTGAATGACCGTCGGCGGCGGTGTTGAAGATATGCTTGCTGTAACCCGTATAGACCATCTGTCCCGGAATATTCAGATTGGTGCGGCAGGCGGCGATCACCGTCCCCTCCTTACCGATCGGGGCGACCGCGCGGCGGGAGTCGATCCCCGTGACCTCGTCGCCGTCAGGGTCGTCGTAGGCGGCAAAGAGGTTTGTCAGGTCTGTCTCCGTGCCATCCTTATAAATCAGCCTGCCGTTCAGCATGTCAGCGTCGGGATCCAACTTCATGAAGCTGTAATCATACTGGGCCTGCTTTGTGATGTGTGTAAAAGAGACGATGACGGAATGTTCATTTCCTACCCCTGTGCGGGAGACCTTTGGTATGACGCTGAAATAATGAGCATCCGCCGCCGGGGGGCAGACGAACAGCGCGCATATGAGGGCGAGAGCGCCCGCGCCCGACTTATATTTCGCAGCCATTTTGAACAGCCTTTCCATAGTATATAATACCTCCTGAAGTTATTTAGTTAGCATATGCTAACTAAATAACTTATAACATTTGACTTTTCAGATGTCAATAGCGGCTCAGGGAAATAATAAATTTTTGCTTTTCATTTTTGATTCAGCGCATACCAGGCAACACATATGGCACAGTCGTGAGAAGCTGTATTTCCATAAGCTTGCAAGACCTCGCGCCGGAGAACAAAAAAGGAGCCTCAGCGAGGCCCCCTTTCGTCATGTCGAAGTTTTTTTACAGCATATCGGGGAGTTTGTCCCCGTATTCCGCCATCTCGCTTTCGTATGCCGCGAGCCTTTCGCGCGCGCGCGCGATCTGCGCCCGTACCTGGCGCGGCGAGGTGCCGCCGACGGTGTCGCGGCGTTCCATCGATCTGCGCGGCGAAAGCAGAGGGAGCAGTCCGGCCTCCGCCTCGGGTATCAGCCTCTGCCATTCGGCGAGCGTCAGCCCGTCCATCGGCCTGTTGTTTTCGATACACCAGCGCACCGCGTGGCCGACTTTCTCGTGGGCGCTGCGGAAGGGGACGCCGCGCAGCACAAGGTATTCGGCGACGTCGGTGGCGAGGATGAGGCCGTCGGCGAAGCCGCGGTTGGCCTTTTCCTCATCGATCTCCACCCGCGAGAGCAGCGCCGGGAGGACGGAGAATATCCCGTTGAGACAGTCGAGAGTGCGGAAGAGGCTGCGCTTGTCGTCCTGCAGGTCGCGGTTGTAGGTGAGCGGGATGCCCTTAGTCATCGTCAGCAGGTCGACAAGCGCGCCGGAGAGCTGCCCCGATTTGCCGCGCAGTATCTCCAGCACATCGGGATTCTTCTTTTGCGGCATGATGCTGGAGCCGGTGCAGAAGGAATCCGGCAGTTTGACCCAGCCGAATTCAGTCGTGAAGTAGATGATAAGGTCCTCTGAAAGGCGGCTGACGTGGCCTCCGAAGACCGCGGCGAAGTAGAGGATGTCCATAAAATGGTCGCGGTGGGCGACGGTGTCCATGCTGTTTTCCGTGAGGCGGGAGAAGCCCATGTCGGCGCGCGTGAACTCGCGGTCGAGCGGCAGGGTGGAACCGGCCAGCGCGCCGCAGCCGAGCGGCGATTCATCGACGGAGTCATAGGCGGCAAGCAGGCGCTTCGCGTCGCGCATAAAGGCCTGCGCGTGGGCCATCCAGAATTGCCCCATCGATATCGGCTGCGCCTGCTGAAGGTGTGTGTAGCCGGGAACGACGATGTCGGCCTGCTCTTCGGCCTTTTTGATAAGCACGGATATCAGCGACTCAAGACCCTCCCAGATGCCGAGCAGCTCTTTGCGCAGGTATAGGCGCACGGTTGTGTTGACCTGGTCGTTGCGGCTGCGCCCCATGTGGAGGCGCGCGCCGGTGGCGCCGCACTTTTCGATGAGGCGCGACTCAATGTTCATGTGTACGTCCTCAAGCGACACCTTCGGCGTGAAATCGCCGCTCCTGATCTCCTCCGCGATCCCGCGCAGGTTCTCTTCTATCGTCTCGGCCTCTTTCGCGTCGAGAAGCCCGGTGTGCGCCAGCATCCTCACGTGCGCGACGCTCCCGCGGATGTCCGCGAAGGCCATGCGCCAGTCGAGGTCCAGCGACTGGGTAAAGTTTATGACTGCTTCGTCCGTATCCTGTGCAAAACGGCCCTTCCACATTTTAGCCAGCTCTCCTTCCAAGTATCAGGCAAGTTCTCTGATCTGTTCAATAAAGCTGGCATGAATTATACATCATCATGCCGGGATAATGACAGGCATCCTCTATCGCGCGGTGCCGGCGGAAGCGGGGTCACAGTTCGCCGTCGTCTGGATGCGTCTCTTCGCCGCACTCTTTACCGGCGATCTTCCTCTTGAGCCTCTCTATCCGGTGCAGGAGGTTCTTTCGGTCCTCTTCCCACTGGCGGTCTTTAAAGATGCGGTGGCTTTCAAGCCAGCGCAGCGCCTCCGTCGCGTGGGCCAGGGCCTCTTCGCAGCGGCGGAAGCGGTGCTCCTCTATCTTCGCCATCGCCTCGAGTGTGCGCACGGGACGGCGTTCCGTTTCGAGCGATTCTTCGTAATAACGATAGGCGGATTCGTAATTTCCCGCGGCACGCTCCGTCTCCGCCAGGCGCAGCAGAGCGAGATGGCGGTCGCGGCTGAAGTCCAGCGCGCCCTCCCAGGCCGCGCGCGCCTCCGCCTGAAAGCCCTTCGCGGCCCAAAGGTCGCCGGCGCGTATCATATCCGCCGCACAGGAGCATTCGCCGCGCGCCATCTCCGCGATGTGGATCTGCAGCGCCGCGAGCGAGACTATGTCGAGGGTGTTGTGGTAAAAGATGCCGCGCAGCGGCCCGGCGTCCTGTGTACGGAGGAACTGGGTGTACATCCACGGTATCTCGCTTCCGGGGACGTCCTCGCCGCCGCGGCGCAGGCCGAGGACGTTTCTCTCGATAGACGAGAGGGAGCAGGAGGAGAGTCTTCCCTTGTAGAAATGGCGCGAGAGCGTCAGCAGGTCCATGTGCTGCGCTCCGTTCCACGAGGGGACGGCGCGCGCCAGCGTGTAGCGGGTGCGCAGCAGCGGCAGGTCGAAGGCGCGGCCGTTGTATGTCACAAGGCCGTAACGTTCCGGCAGCTCCGCCTCGATCGCGGCGAGCCAGCTTTTTTCCCAGGCGGGGCCGGCGAGGAATAGCTGCACGACGCGGAAAGAGGCCGCGCCGCAGAGTCCGAGGCCGATGAGGAAGGCGTATGTTCCCGTGCCGCCGGAGAGTCCCGTCGTCTCCGTATCGAGGAAGACCGGGGCGGCGTTTCCGCCCCAGTGGCAGAGAACCCGCCCGCTCTCCTCGGGGGAGGCGAGCATCTTCTTGCCGTACCAGCGGCCATATTCAAACTCCCGCTCCATGCGGTAGACGCCGCGCGCGATCCACCGTCCCTCCGGCAGCCCGTCGATGTCGAGCTCTCTCGGAAGGTTCTGCGGTCCCGGCTCTATCTTTCCCTCCGCCCGCGGCAGAAGTCCGTCGAGCCGTCCGAATTTTTCAGGAGAATTTCTCTGTGGACGCGCCAATTATTTTCTCACCAGATCTATCACCACAATCTCCGGCGGGGCCATGAGCCTCACTGGGGGGCCGACATATCCCGCGCCGTTGCTCGTATATAGCATACTGCCGTTTTTCAGTTTTTTAAAGCCCCGCGAATGCCCGCGAAAGAACAGCCGCGAAGAGATGATCGGGAAAAGCTGCCCCCCGTGGGTGTGCCCCGACAGCTGCAGGTCGAAGAGCCCCTGCGTGCCGATCTCGACGACGGGGCGGTGGCGCAGCAGCAGGATAAATTTGTCGCGGAAACGGCTCTTCGTATTGACGATGACCGTCTCCGAACGCGAAAGGCCCCATTTATCCTCGCAGAGATGGTCGCGGTCGTCCACTCCGACGACGACGATGCCGCCGGCGCAGACCGATTCCCCGCGCAGCACGCGCATCCCGGCGCGGCGCATGAATTCAAGCGCCTTGTCTATTCCGTCGTAGTAGTCGTGGTTGCCGGTGACGGCATAGACTCCGTATTTTGGCCTGATGCGGCGAAACATCGCTATTTCGCGTCCGCGTCCCTCGAGAGAGCCGTCGGCGACGTCGCCCGTCACAAGCACCATGTCGGGATCGGCCTCACGCACGCGCCGCAGTATCTGCGCCAGCAGCTTGACGCCGGTGTAGGGGCCGAGGTGGAGGTCCGTCAGCTGTACGATGCGCAGCCGCTCTTCGCCGGGCGGCAGCTTTTCCGTCTCCACCGTGATTTTAGTCGTCTGTATCGTGTGCGCCTGCTTCACCCCCAGCGCGATGAGGCAGAGGGAGAGGGCGAACGAGGCCGCCAACTCCGCCCATGCGGGCAGCCCGCCGCCCAAAAATCTTCCCGCCGTTTCAAGCGCGATGAGGGTGAAAAACGCGTACAGCACAAACAGCAGCCAGAGGCTGCCGGCTCTGTCCGTCCAGCGGCGCAGCTGCGCGTGGTGGAGGCGCTTCGTCCTCCGCGCGAGGTATGAGAGGCCCGTCATCGCGAAGCAGAGCATCAGCCAGATGACGCCGGCGGTGCCCTCGGGCTGCGCCTCGTTTATGGTGAGGAATATGTAAATGTAGATGACCGTGACGATGGCGGCACAGGCCGCCCAGAAGGCGGGATGCTCGGAGAAACGCCGCTCAAAGACCCTGTCGTTCATGCTATATCTGCGCCGAATAGAGGCGTCCGAAGGATTCCAGCAGTTTTTGCCAGAGCGGCCGTTTCTCCCATTCGCCGATGTGAAGCTCTTTGCAGCGTTTCATGTCGGTCTCGAACTGACGCGCGAAGGATTCCGCGATCTCCCGGTCATAGATGAAGAGCTGATTTTCAAAGTTGATGTCGAGGCTGCGGACATCCATGTTGCAGGTGCCGACCGAGGCGATGCAGCTGTCGGAGACGACCGACTTCGTGTGGATGAAGCCGTCCTGATACTGGAAGACGCGCACCCCCGCGCGGAGCAGCGGCTCGATGTTGCTGCGGCTGCCCCAGAAGACGAGAAAATGGTCCTTGACCGATGGCATCATCACCCGGACATCGACGCCCGAGAGCGAAGAGGCGATCAGCGCGTTCATCAGCTCAGGCCCCGGCACAAGGTAGGGTGAGGTCACCCAGACGCGCTTCTGCGCGCGTGAGATCATCCCGTAGTAACCTTTGGCGATCGAGTGCCAGACGCTGTCGACGCCGCTCTCCACGACCTGCAGCGGAATGACCGGCAGAGCGGAGTAGTCGTCTTTGACCGGCAGGCCGTTCAACGTTATGTTGAGGTCTTCGCAGATCGCCGCGGGATCGTCGGCGGAGCGCACGCACCAGTCATGGAGGAATATATTATGCAGAGCCGCCACCGCCTCTCCCTCAAGACGCACAAAGGTGTCGCGCCAGAAGCCGAGGTGCCCCTTGCCGTCGTATTCCTCGCCGATGTTGATGCCTCCCGTGAAGGCCACCTTGCCGTCCGCCACCAGTATCTTGCGGTGGTTGCGGAAGTTCATCTTGCGGCGGAAGAGAGGCAACGAGACCGGCATGAAAGAGCGGCACTCGACGCCGCCCTCCTCGAGCTCCTTCACAAATCGGGCCTTGAGGCTCCAGCTGCCGACAGCGTCATAGAGCACGCGGACCTTCACGCCGCGCCGCGCCGCCTCCATGAGCATGCCGCCGATCCTGCGTCCGAGATCGTCGTCGCGGATGATGAAAAATTCCATGTGGATAAATTTCTCCGCGCCCGCGATCGCCGCCTCTATCGCGGGGAAGGTCTCGGCTCCGTTTATCAGGATCTCAACGCGGTTCCGCACGAGGAGGTCGGCGCCGCTGCAGGCGTGCAGCATACTGCCGATGAGGAACTGGTCCTCGGTAGCTTTTTTGAAGGGGGAATGGTCGAAGCCGTATTTTTTCGCCGGACGGAAGAGCCTCCTGTTGCGTATGCTCTGCAGGTCGGGGCCGAGGATGAGGTAGAGGATGACGCCGAAGACGGGGACAAAGACGAGCACGAGCATCCAGAGTATCGTGCGGTCGGGGTTCTGTCCCTCCATGAAGATGATGAAGGCGATAATGATGGAATAGGCGATGACGATGTGCCACATATAGCTCTCCGCCGTGGCGACGACCGTATCAAGCGTACGCGTGAAGTGCTGCGTCACGCCCAGCCCCTCCTCCGTCAGAACGAAAAACCCCGCGAGCGTGTCTATTATCGTCGGCAGGAAGCCGAGCAGGAAGGCCGCGATCAGCGCCCATACGATCCATTTGCCGATTTTGTTCATCTTGTCAGTCCACCATCCTTTTTCTTTAGCATATTATATGCGAAGAATTATTCAATCGGCAGAAAATATGTTCTTTAGGCGGGGCGGGGGCATCAGGTCTTTTAATGAAAACACCGGGCGGCCGGCTTTCATGCGCCGGCTCCCGCTCTTTAGGCGCAAGCGCGCGCGGCGGGCAAAAAACAGGGCCCGGGCGTACCGGCCCGGGCCTCTCTCTGCGCGGAGGCGCTCTTTATTGCGAAACGCTCTCTATGAGGTTAGCTATGTGCCTCTTCATCGTGAGCTCCGCGAGCTCGGGGTCTCTCGCCTCGATGGCCTCGAATATCTTCCGGTGCTCGCTGTTGTAAATATGCCCGGCGTCGCGGCGGATCTTCTCAAAGGCCCGGCCGTATTCCTCTTTCTTGCGAAGCAGCTCGACGATCGCCTCAAGTATCTGGTTATGGCTCGCCGCGGCCAGCGTGCGGTGAAATTCGTCGTCGAGCGCGGAGACGGGGGCTCCGCGCTTCGCGAGGCGCTCCTGCTCTTTCACAACTGCGCGCAGCGCCTCGGTCTCCTCCGCGGAGGCCCTCCGCGCCGCCAGCCGCGCGACGGTGGTCTCCACCGGCAGGCGCGCCTCGAGAAGATCCAGCAGATAATTCTTGTCGGTCCTCTCGAAGACGTCGAGAAAGCCCTCGGTCCACTTATCGTGCCAGCGCATCTCCTCCAGCTCGCGCAGCCGCTTCTCCCCGTCTGCGGAGATGGCGCGCCCCTGGTTGCTTCTCTTCTCCGTATAGCCCGCGCAGTCCATGTCCCGCAGGACGCGTCCCACCGTCGCCTCGGCCATGGAAAAGCCCTTCTTCTCCAAAAAGCGCTGCACCGACCCGGCTCCGGCCGGTTCGTTCGTCTCCTTGAGGAAGAGAAGTATGTTGTATATTACGTTATCGTGAGACTGAAGCACATCAAACACTCCCATGTCCGTGACGTATCCGGCCCATGCAGACAGTATGCGACAGCCGCCGGTCATCAAATATGATGAGTTAAGGATACCTAATACGGGCGTATATTGCAAGCCCGTTTAAAGGAGCCGCTGATTATATGCGTGATCTGATGTGACTATCAGCTTCGATGACGGGAGTCACAGATTCCCTATTTCAGCTGCGCGCCACAGGCGGCCGCATTTGACGGACAAACCGGCCGATTCGCGCGAAATCAAAGATATCGGCTCTCCGGACGTAATCAGCGGACATAGTATTGCGTTTTCTTAACTGTCTTTTTCGCCTGGAGGAGCCTCGCTCCCTCCGTTATCCGGCTGCCCGCAGTATATTTTAAGCTCACCGCTTCGCAGAGGTGAGGCGCCTCGCGCCGCTCGGAATATCCAGCCGCGCCGGGTTCTCATGGACCTTGCCGTCGACGGTGATCTTGTTGACCGCCAGTTTCGGCCTCGCCTCGTTTCGCTTGTCGGCCAGGTGTATCCCCGTATCGGCGATCAGCATCAGCCTGCCGCGCGGGCCGTGCTTTATATCGAAGATGCCGCTCGATACCGGGACCGGCAATCCAAAGGAACGAATCTCTCCGCCGTGCTCCAGGTCCATATAGAAGAGACCTTTGCCGGCGCTTATTCATATGCCGTTGTGTTTCCCGTCGTAGAGCAGGCGAAGTATCACATCGGCGCCAAGGCCGTCCGCCTTCGTGAAGTTTTTCATCACGCCGCCGCGCGCAACGGAGAATATCCCCCCGCCGTCGGTGCCGAGATAGAGAGTGCCGTCTTCGTCCTCGCAGGCGGAGAGTATCGTAAGGTTCGCCAGCCCGGACCTGCCGTCCAGGACCCGGACGATCTTTTCACCGCGTATAATGGCCGCGCCGCTGTTCGTGCCGGCGACGATGTCCCCGTTAGAGAGCTCCATCGCGAGGCGGACCTTGTCGTCAGGCATTCCATCCGCTCTGCGGTAGCGTTTGATCTTTCCGTCGGGCGAGACCCGGATCAGCCCTTTCTCGGAATAGGTGCTTATCCAGAGCCGCCAGAAAAATTTTTCGCATAGCAGCACCCCCGGGATAAACATTTTGAAAACATTATAAGTGTCAACCGGCAGATACGTTTATATATAAATATAAATAAAATTTTACAGTCCCGCCGCCGCGGCAGGCGTGATATATAATATGGGAAACTGGCTGAAGGGAAGACCGGATCGATGAAGCGCGGCTTTTTTCTGACACTTTTGTTGCTCTGTACGCTCTGCGCCGCTCCGCGCGCCGAGGCGGTAAAGATATCCATCGAGATACCCTCCGTGCGCGAGACCGTGCTTGCCTCGGGGCGCGACTTCTACGTCGCCGGACGCATCGACCGCGAGGGAGTTCCCGCCGCCGAGCTGCCCGTCGACATCCGAGTCGAGGTGGCGGAGGCGGGGCTGATGCGCGACGGCGTCAGGATACCGCTGCGCGCCGTCGAAAGCCGCGTGGATAAGGCGAGCGGCCTGACGCCGCGCCGCGATATTTGGTTCCGCTACGAGGGCAAGGCCCCCTGGACCAAGCTCCCGCCCGACGAGCTGATGGCCTCGCCGCCGCCGGACCTCGTCTATCGCCACGGAGATCCGCAGTCCTTTTACGACCCGCGGCTCAAGGCGGCGGTGACGGAAAACGGCTACGCGGCGCTGATACAGGGCGGCTGCACGAAAGACTTCGACAGCGGCTATAAAAACCTCTACAAAGACGACCTCGAATGGAAATACTTCCGCGTGACCGTATCCGCCGTATCCGGCGGCAGGGTCCTCGCGGAGCGGCACGTCGACGTGATGCTCGGCTCGGTGCCGGACAAGATGCTCGCGCGCTTCTCGCCCGCCGCGCACATGAAAAAGGTGACGGACTTTGCCCATGAAAAGGGTTACCGGATATATGGCGACCCCTTTCCCGGCTACTGGTTCCGCGACCTTGACGGTGTCTATGAGATACCCCTGCGCTGGCGGCTCAACGACGGCCTTGAGTATGCCTCGGGACGCGTCCACGCCGTGCTCTACAACATCCCTGAAAAACGCAGCGCCTCGCAGGAGGTCGAGTTTGGCCGCATCGCCTTTGAAGGACGCCTCTTCCGCGACGACGAAGTCTGGTTCTATTTTTACGACGCCGGCGAACCGTCGCTGAAATATTCCGCCTGGGACGGCGAACACGTTAAGGAGGGAAGGATAACGAAGCTCGATGAGGGCGAACGGCTGCGCTTCACGCGCGCGGAGCTCGGCTCCAGGCCGGAGAAATACTTCCCCACGGAGAACGCGGGGCGCGTCGACTGGAACGTCTATGACTCGGTAGCCGCGGCCCCCGGGGAGGCGGTGACGTTCTTCGGCGTCACGCCGCCGATACAGCCGCCGCTATCCGAGGTGGAGCAAAACGACGACGGCACCTTTACGATAAAAAACCGTATCGCGAAGATACGCTACCGCTTTGAGGAAAAAAGTCTCGGAGAGGTGATAGAAAAGGAGCTGCCGACGGGGCTCGAACGCTGCTATGACCCGCGCGACGAAAAATGGACCTCGCCCTCGATATATGAATTCCGCCACACGATAACGCTGCCGGGAACCGCGAAAAAACGCCTCTACACCGTGACGGTCGAGGCCTTCGACAGCCGCGGAGCCCCGGTGGACGGCACGGAGGCGATGTTTTACCTGTGGGTCAGGTGAGGGACGCACCGTCTGTTGAAACAGCGCGCCCGATGTGCGGAACGGCCAACGCGGATCACGGCGCTGCCGGCCGCCCCGTCTCTTTATCGTCCAAAGCGCCGGAGCCCGGCCGCCATGATCGCTGAAAACGCGGCAAAGAGGGCGGCGAGACAGATGAGCGAATTTGCGCATCCCACCATGCCCATGACCAGGGAAAATAGCGGCGGCCCGAAGCACAGCCCTACGCCGAAAAACAGATAGTACGCTCCCGAGATGGTACCTTTGAGCCTCTCGTCGACCGTCTCGTTCAGGAATATCATAGAGGCCAGGTAAAAGACCCCGAGTCCCGCGCTCGCCAGCGTGAGCGCGGCCAGCAGCCGGATCGAAAAAAGGAACGGAGCCGCCGCGGTCCCGATCGCGGCGAAGAGAAGGCCAAGCGCCATGAAGCGGCTTGGGCCGAACCGGTCGGAGGCCCTTCCCGTCGTGAGCTGGGCGATACTTATCGCGATGTAGAAGAGCGAAAAAAACGCGCTGACAAGCGAGTGTCCAAAACATTTCTCGCTCATCAGGAACACGGGCAGCGCCGTTACGAACACTCCGTAGCCGGCCCCGTAGACGGTTATGCCGATGAGCGTGAGCAGCGCCGCGCCATCCCGCGCCATCTCCCGCACTCCTGAGAAATCGACCTTGCCGGGAGACTCCCCGTTGGGGCGGACATCCTCCACAAGCCAGAGCGTCAGCACCGCGCCGGCGAGGCAGGCGAAGGCGTAGAGCAGGAACATATTCTCATAGCGCCACCTGTTTATCAGGAAGACGCTAAGTATCGGCCCGGCCGTAAGTCCGACGTAACATATGGCGTTATAGAGGCCTATGGAGGACCCCTTGTCCGATGAGAATTTCACCGAGAGCAGAGCCGGGGCCAGCGCCCAGACGGGAGCCTCTCCCGCGCCCTGGATCAGACGCCCGAGAAAGATCATTATTGAGCCTGAGGAAAAATAATAGCCAAGTCCCGCGAAAAAGCAGAGCAGGTATCCCAGCGCGATAAACCGCTTGAACCCGAACCTGTCGGCCAGCGCCCCGACCGGGACCTGAAACGCGATATACGACAGAGCGAACATCGAGGCCACGTAGCCGACGCGGCGGCCGTCCCCGTCAAAGTCGATGATACGCTGCGGAAAAAGAGCGACTATCATGCCCACGCCTATCATCATCAAAAACGCCGGAAGATTGAGCCCTATCACAGTTCTGTCTTTTCTCATCCGTTCCAGTCCAGCCCCTTCCAGATGCGCCGTATTTATTACGGCAAAACCAACCACTCAACCTAAGTGGATTATATTAAGAGGGCGCGCTTTTGAATATTGCGCCGGCTGTTAAAGTCAATTGGTGAAATATGAAAAAATGTCGGGTAAAATAATGACCCCGAATAGGGGAAATGTGAACGGCCGTCCGGGGATGGCCGTTACCTCACGGCGGGGCGTATCGGCGCGATAAGGCTGACCGTCGTGCCGGCTCCCGGTTCCGATATGACGTTGAACTGGCCGCCAATGGCCGACATGCGCTCCCGTATGCTGAAGAGCCCCATGCCGGAGGTGGTGGAGGGGAGGTTGTCCCCGGACTGGTCGAAGCCGACGCCGTCGTCCCTGACGAAAAGCTGGACCTTCTTCGCTCCCCAGCGTGTCATGACGAGTACGTTCCGCGCCTTCGCGTGCTTGGCGACGTTCACGAGTATCTCATGCGCCATCTGATAGAGGAGCACCTTCGTATCCTCCGCGATGCGGATCTCGGTCCCCTCCGAACGGAAGTCGCATTTGACGCCGTTCGTCCCGAACATGTGGCCGCAGCACGCCTCAAGCGTCGCGTCCAGCCCCGCCTCGTAGAGCAGCGGCGGGCTTATTTCAAAGGTGAAGGAGCGAGTGTTCTCGATGAGCTTCTCCATGCGGCTGATGTTGTCGGCGAGCAGCTCCTTCGCGTCGCGCCCCTCCGTTTTTTCACGCAGCGACCGCAGTGAGTTCAGCATCGTTACCATCTCGAAGCCGACGCCGTCGTGCAGCGTGTTCGCGATGTCGCGGCGCGTGCGTTCCTCCGCGAGGGTAAGCCGCGTCGTGAGCTTTTGCAGCAGTTCCTGTTTTTCGATCAGGTTCAGCCTGCTTTTATGCCACTCGCTCAGATCGCGGACGATGGCCACCACCCTTCCGGCCACGGGAGAAAAGGCCAGGAGGCTGACATAATAGCCTGTGCGCCGGACGCACATCCCTTCGCAGCAATCCGCGGTACCGGTCGCCGCGACTTTAAGCATACACTTCATCCACGGTTCCTCTGTCTCGTCGCGGCAGACTTCGGTGTACCGCCTGCCAATGATCTCTTCCTGCGCAAAATCGTTGAGTTCCAGATAAGCCCTGTTGACCCTGTCGTAGATAAGGTCGACAGGTTCATCACCGCCTCCCGTTACGTGATAGACCGCCACGGGAGCGTAAATGCTCGTAAAGATCGCGTTGAGTATGGCGTCATTCTTCATCAAGATTCACCAGCCCCGAATACAGCGCGTAACTCGTGAGCTCGCGCAGGTTTTTACAGTCGAGCTTCCGCATTATATTGCGCCGGTGCGCGTCGACAGTGTTGCGCGTGATGCAGAGTTTTTTTGCGATCTCGTAGGCGTCGAGCCCCCCGGCAACGAGAGCCACGATCTCGCACTCCCTCGGTGAAAGGTCGCCGCGGCGCGCCTCCGGGATCGACGGGATGTTGAGCTTCCGTATATAGTCGCGCACCAGCAGCGTCGTTATCTTTGAGTCCAGGTATATGTCGCCGGCGAGGACCGTCTTCACGGCGTTTATAAGTTCATCGGGTTCGGCCTCCTTGAGCGCGTAACCGTCGGCTCCGGCCTTTATGACCTCCATTATCATGCGCAGATCCTTGTGTACGGAGAGGACGAGTATCCTGACCTCCGGCAGTTCGGCCCTTACCGCCCGCGCCGCGTCTATGCCGTCCATCTCCGGCATGGTTATGTCGAGCACGGCAAGGTCGGGTTTGAGCCGCCTTATGAGCCGCAGGGCCTCGGCTCCGTTGCCCGCGCGGCCGACTATCTCGTACTCGCCGGTCGAAATCAGCAGCCCCGCTATGCCCTCGATGACGAGCCTATGGTCATCCGCTATGACGATGCGTTTCTTCATGCCGCCCCTTCCCCCTTATCCTCGCCTATAGTTTCCCTCTAACCGCATAAAAAGTAAATGCCGCTGCCCTGTGCCGCATGTAATACGGGGTTGACAATCGCGCGAATCATTACTACAATGTTGCCCATATTTGAAGAAGGAGGAGCAGACATGAGATTCAGCGCTGGATATTTTGCCAACAACATGATGATGTGCATGTACACTCAGGGCTCCTCTTGTGATTTGCCGGACGCCTAGAGCGCCGCGTGCGTAAAATCATAAGACCGGGCCCTGCGGCTCGGTCTTTTTTTGTGAAGAGGAACTTTTATAAATTTTAAGATTTTGTGCGAAGGATGGTTTTGCATGATCGAAATCAACAGTCTGGGGAAATACTTCGGCGACCATAAGGTGCTCTCCGATATCTCCCTCAAAGTGGACAAGGGCGACGTCTTCGGCATAGTCGGCCATTCGGGCGCGGGCAAGTCGACGCTTCTGCGCTGTCTCAACGGGCTCGAAAGCTACACGGAGGGTAGCGTGCGCGTGGGCGGCAAAGAGGTAAGGGACCTCGACGAAAAAGAGCTGAAGCTGCTGCGGCGCGACATGGGGATGATCTTCCAGAACTTCAACCTCATGAACAGAAAGGATGTCTTTGAAAACATCCTCTTCCCCCTCAAAGTATGGGGCACCCCTAAAAGCGAGGCCGAGTCAAGGGTGAACGAACTGCTCGAACTGGTCGGCCTCACGGGGAAAAGGCACGAGAAGGTGCGCAACCTGAGCGGCGGACAGAAGCAGCGCGTCGGCATCGCGAGGGCGCTGGCGCTGAATCCCGAGATACTGCTCTGCGACGAGGCGACCTCCGCCCTCGACCCGAAGACGACGATCTCGATACTCGAACTGCTGATGGATATCAACAAGAAGCTCAACGTTACGATCGTCGTCGTCACGCACCAGATGGAGGTCGTGAAGATGATCTGCAACAAGGTCATCATCCTCGACGGCGGCGAGATCGTCGCCTCCGGCGAAACGGACAAGCTTTTCCTCGCCCCGGGAGAGGAGCTGCGCAAGCTCATCACCGACGACTACGCCGTCATCCCCTCCGGCACGAACATCCGCCTGATGTTCCCGCGCGAGGTCGCCAACGACAGCATCATCACCAATATGGCGCGCGACCTCAACATAAACTTCTCCATCGTCGGCGGACGCATCGAAAAGTACCGCGAGACGGTGATGGGCTTCCTCATCATCAACGTCGCCGATAAAGACGTGGCGAATATCGAAAAATGGCTTGGTGAAAACAAGATGTACTGGGAGGTAATGAAAAATGGGCAGTGAGCTTGCCGCGGCGCTTTGGGAAACTCTATACATGGTGGCGGTGTCGACCCTTTTCTCGGGGATATTCGGCTCCGGCGTGGCGATCCTGATGATAATAACGGGCCCCAACGGATTGAAGCCGAACAAGGCCGTCTACGGCGTGCTCGACGTGGCGGTGAACCTGCTGCGCTCCTTCCCCTTCATCATCCTGCTGATCGCGATAATCCCGCTGACGCGCCTTATCGCCGGCACCTCGATCGGCAGCACCGCCTCGATCGTACCGCTGACGATCGCGGCGACCCCATTCGTCGCGCGCCTCATGGAGGGCAGCCTGCTTGAGGTCGACCGCGGCGTCGTCGAGGCGGCGAGATCCTTCGGGGCCTCCACCGCACAGATAATCTTCGGCGTGATGATCAAAGAGGCGATGCCCGCGATAGTCCTCAACTGGGCGATAGTCGCGATAAACCTCCTCGGCTACTCCGCGATGGCGGGCGTCGTCGGCGGCGGCGGACTCGGCGACCTGGCGATAAAATACGGCTACAACCGCTTTCAGACGGACGTCATGGTCTACTCCGTCGCGATCCTGATCGTGATCGTTCAGGTGATCCAGTACGCCGGAAATTACATCTACGAGAAGATCAGGTAACGGAGGTGGTGTCGGATAGAATATGAGATGATCCTCAGCACCGCGCGCACCGAAGTCCCTGATAACCGCCAAGACAAAAAATAAAAAGGAGAGTAAAAAATCATGAAAAAAATCGCACTCGCACTGCTAGCAGCACTGATCATCCCCACCGCGGCCCTCGCCGCCGGCAAAGAGATCAAGGTCGGGGTCACCCCATTCCCGCATAAGGACATCATGAACGTCGTCAAACAGCTCGTAGCCAAAGAGGGCTATGACCTCAAGATCGTCGAATTCACCGATTATGTGACGCCGAACACCGCGCTCGCCGAAAAGGCCCTCGACGCGAACTTCTTCCAGCACGTGCCCTACCTTGAGAATACGAACAAAGAGAAGGGCTACGACCTCGCCTGGGTCGCGAAGATCCACATCGAGCCGCTCGGACTCTACTCAAAGAAGATCAAGAAAATAGGCGAGCTCAAGAAGGGCGCGCAGGTAGCCATCCCCAACGACGCGACGAACTGCGCCCGCGCGCTGCGCCTGCTTGAAAAGAGCGGCCTGATCAAGGTCAAGGCCGGAGAGCTCGTTACGGCAAAGGACGTCACCGAGAACCCGAAGAACCTCAAGATCCGCGAGCTTGACGCCGCCCAGCTGCCCCGCACCCTTCAGGATGTCGACGCCGCCGTCATCAACACGAACTTCGCCGTCGAGGCCGGCCTGATCCCCGCGAAAGACGCGATCGTGATCGAGGGCAAAGACTCCCCCTACGCGAACGTCCTCGTCGTGCGCGGCGCGGATAAAGACACCCCCGCGGTGAAGGCGCTTGTAAAGGCCGCCAACTCCAAGGAAGTCAAAGAATACATCAATAAAAACCTCGTGCCGAAGGGGATCGTCGCCGCGTTCTAAGGCCTCCGTCCCGCGCCGCACAAATAAAACAGGACGCGCCCTCCGGGAAAAGACGGGAGGGCGCGTTTCATATCAAGCGAACGGCAGGCGTTCAGGTCAAAGAGTCACCAGGATCGAGCCGCCTACGGCCAGCGCTATCCCCGCCCACTGCGCGGGGCGCAGCCGCTCCTTATAAACCAGCATCGCGAGCACCGAGGCGATTATCGGGTTAGAGGCCCCGATCGGCGTGGCGACGGCAGGGGAGACATATTCCAGAGCGCTTGAATAAAACCAGGCGCCGAAGCCCAGCGAGCACGCCCCCGCCAGCAGCCCGTAGAGAGAATCCCTTTTGAGAAACACCCGCCAACCGTCGAGATCCCGCTTGACCGTCAACAGGCGGAAAAACCAGATCAGAAAGGCGATCGAGAAAAAGGTGACGCCGCGTCCCAGCACGACCGTCGCGGGAGTGAGCCCCTCCACAAGCAGCTCATTATTAAATAGAAGCCCGGCGGCCCAAAAAACGCTGGCGAGGGAGGCATAGACAAGCCCCGAAGCGGAGAGTTTGCCCTCATCCCGGCCGGTGCGGCAGAGCAGCGCGACCCCGGCGACGACAAGAAGCGTGCCGGTCACGATCGCCGGCGTGAGCGGAGAGCCGAAAAAGAGATGCGAGGCGAACGCCACAAGGATCGGATATGAGCTCGCGATCGCGGAGCCGCGCGCGACGCCGAGGCGGTGCAGCGCGAAGAAGAGAAAGACGTCGCCGATAACGTTGTTGCAGAGCACGAGGGCGATAAATACCAGCGCCTCCGAAGCCCCAAGCTGTTCCACGTTCGCGCCCTGTACAAGAGACACCAGGCCGACGGCGCAGACAAGGCCGCCGCAGGAACGCATCAGCGACATCTCAGAAGCGTCCAGCCCTCTTATCCCACGCAATAAAAACGCCGTGCTGCCCCAGCAGAAACAGGTAATGACACTCAAAAAAATCCCATAAAGCACGATATCACCGGCATATCATAAATTTAATTGATGCGCGATCTCACAGGCGATTATATAATATCAGAATAACCGCCGCTGTCATCACCACAAAAACACGGCGGAGCAAAAAGTAAAGAGAGGTACAACATGAAACTGAAAAAAATAACGATGATCGCCGCGGCCGCCGCCATTCTTGTCATGGCTCTCGCGCTGCAGGCTCTCGCGCTGGACTTCAGCGCCGAATTCGTTGAAAAAGACGGAGACTCCGTGCGCAAGGGGAAAATATACATGACGGGGCAAAAGTCCCGCTTCGAAATGGAGGGCATGGACTCAATAGAGGTCACGCGCGCCGACAAGAAGGTAATGTGGATCATCTTCCCCAAAAAGAGAGTCTACGTGGAAGAGGAATTCTGGGGCGTCATTCCCGGGGACGTCAAAGAAACAAACGCCGCGAAAGACACCGGAGACCTCTCGCGCAAAGACCTCGGCTACGAGATGGTGGACAGCTACCGCCTCAAAAAATTCCTCGTGACGGTGAAATACAACAAAGGCGAAACGCAGGACCAGTACTACGAATGGCACCGCAGCGGCTTTCCCATCCCCGTAAAGATGGAGTCGCTGAACGGCTCCGCCTCCTACGAATACCAAAAAATAAAGACGGCCCCGCAGGACCCCAACCTCTTCAACGAGCCCAAGGGCTATAAAAAGATCACCATCGACGAACTGGAAAAGCTAGAGGCCGAGTGGGCGAAGGAGAAGAAAAAGTAAGAGACGCGGTAAAGGGCGAAATGGTACGGAGGCGAAGTGACAATGATATTGAAATAAGATAAGAAAATCAAACGACTTATTTCAATGTAGGTTGCTTCAATGAAATAACAGTGTAACCGCTCTGCTCGCTGATTAAAGAACTCCAAGCCGGCACGGATTTTATGTGCCGGCTTGGAAATTGATGAATCTGTCCTAGAAAATATTACCTTTTTCTGCGCCAAGCAAAGGGCAGCAGCGCGGCCAGGGCGATGACCCCGATTCCGGCATCGCACCCTCCGCCGGAACCGCCGCCGCTTGTGCCGGGTTTTACCGTCACTTTACAGGTCACGGTCGCGGTTCCGTCACTTACTGCGATATCGGACGTCCCCGCGGCCAGCGCTTTGACAGTTACCTCCGCGCCGGAACCTTCGATCGCCGCTACGGATTTGTCGCCACTCTGCCAGGAGAGTGCCGCTCCCGCCGCATAGCCCGACGCTTTCAGGGAAGCGGATTCTCCGACAAACAGCGTGAGTTCCGTGGCGGACAGAGTTAGCTTTTCCTTATTTACCGTGAGCACCGCGGGATCAAGAATCGCGCCTTTAGCCGGGTCAAGGTCATACTCGCTGTTATCCGCGACGGCGAGATTGATGAGATATTCGGTTCCCGCGCTCGGCGAGCCGTTGAGGTCGACGGCTTTGCCGTCAGCGGCCGTAACGGTGAATTCGCCGGATTTTATCTTTTCCGGAACGCTCTGAAGGGCAAACTTCAGCACCTTGCCTGGTATTATCTTGCAAAGTACAAGATCGCTGAACTTCTTGGAGGAGAATTCATCCAACCTTGCCTTAAATGAGATCAGCGCCGTTTTATCCGCCGAGACGGCGCTCTTGATCACCGGCATCGATTTGATGAGATCGGTATCGACCGTACCGCTGATGTCGCTCGACAGGACCGCCGAGATAAATTTCGACGAGGTGACGACGAGCTCTCCGTTAGGCTGTTTTTCAACGAGAACAGCAACGTTGGCCGGGAGTTCTTCGATTGTATTCACCGCCTGCGCTTTTACTGGAATAACACCTTCACTTTCCGGTTTGACGGGAGGCTTTACCGGTTCCACTTTCTTCACGACAACGCTGCCTTTGACAGAGGCCCCTTCGCCGACTTCAAGACTGTTATTGAGAACTAGAGTCATCCCTTCGTCCACTATGAGCGTACCGTCGATCTTCGCGTTTCCAAGCACCGGGTTGCCGGTATCTCCCGTCGGATCTTTGGAAATACGGAGAGTGCTGCCCTTTTCTACGACTAACGTGACTGTTTCTTTATCTCTGTCGTCATCAGAATAGAGCTGTGACAGTGATCTGTTGAATGTCACATTGCTTCCGTTCTTGAAAATTATTTCGTCAAACAGAAACGTCCTTGCGCCGGTTACGCCTTGAACGTTATCGTAAATAAGGCGCGACGTGCCCACGACAGAATTGTCGTAAAAGCCAAGGTTACCGGGCATATCATCGTCACGTTCACGCCCCTGGCCACCCAAAGCGGTGTTATTCATAAGCTTTGATATATTGGTAATGTTCTTGAATGTGATGTTGCCGTCGCCCTTTACGTCGTTTGAGATTGTTTTGTTGTTTTTGCGGAACCCCCCCGCACTGATGTGTGTCCAATCTTTTTCCGGATTCTGCGGCTTTATCACGTTGAGGGCCGCATCACCGCTAATGACGATATTCGTGCTGCCTAGTATCTCAGCCGTTGCCCCAGCTCCCCTGATATTCGAGCCGCCGAATATACGGCAAACACCTTTGCCTGTGTAACCAGCGGATGGCTCAACAAGGATATATGTATCGCCGCTAACGACATTGATGCAAACCATTGTTGGATCGTCGAGATCATAATTAGAACCAGAGACGCCGCCGCCCGTAATCATCGCGTCGCCGGGGGCGCTGATATCACGAATCTCCACATATGTCTTGGCGGTGTAGGCTTTAGCGTGCTGAGATGCGTAGCATCCGGCATAGGCGTTGCCAATGGAGCCATTCTTAAAAAGCAATTCACTGCCGCCATCTATGACACAGGTCGAGCTATCCGACGCTCTTCCTCCACCTCTGACATTTGTCGCGCTGGCTTTTTTATTGTCAATAAGCACATACGTTTTGCCCTTAGTTACTACTTTTGAACGTCCTTGTACATCGCTTCCGCCAATGACAAAACTAATATCTCTGTCATTATCTCCCAAATCCCAAGGAGCATTTATCATTACACTTGAATCGCCATGAATGGTATGAATCTTTATTCCATCATTTCCTATTGCGCTACCACCATAAAGGTTGATATTTTCATCCACATCTTTATCAGGCGTAAATGTAGGTGATTCACCTTGAAGCACTAATAACGTACTGCCTTGAATATCTCCGCCGTAGCTGGCATAGAGGCTGGCTCCGCCAAAGAGCGATATGCCGCCGTTGTCCAGATCTATCTTCGCGTTTTTATCTCCAGTCACAACAAGTTTTGTATCGCCTTTAATATCCAATGGCTCGTTATAACAATCCTTACCGCCGTAGGCGTTAAACCATCCTCTGTTCGGGTCCGTCTTTTTGAAATCAAAATCTCCAGAGATTATGAGGTTCAACAAAGTATTATCGGACGATATCCCCCAGATCGCCATTTCCACATTGTCCCAAGCCCCATATAGTGAGGCTGTTTCAACGTTGTGAAGCCATCTGTCGTTATCGTCCTGTACCGGAATGGAAATGTCCCTTGTTGTCCCGTCCTGTTGTTTGACCAGGACGCCTCCTGTGCTGACGGCCGCGGTTGACACGACCGCCGTCAGCAGAGCGCATAATGCGGCAAAAATCAAAATGCTCCTCTTCATATAAGTACCTCCTTATCGTTTGAACCAACTTTCACCGAAACGCCCTTTTGCCGCGTCCGTCATACATTGAGGAAATATTGACTGTTTTTCGCATCACCTTCGTTTATATGATGGTTTGACGAATACTTTTTCTGACTTTATGAAACGTATGGCCGCATACGCAGCGCTCGCTTTTGGCTCCCTGTAATAGCGTGGTTGAGACGCTTTGTTTATATAATAAAATTATCGTAAATAAATAGAGTATATACAATAATTTTATAGTGTCAAATAAAATTAAGGGATATTAACGCTTATATAGCAACATTTTTTTATTGAAACCACTACCATAATGCGGTAGTTTTCATATGAAAGAGGTGAGCATATGGAAACTTTTGGCGCCCGCTTGAGTCGCCTGCGCAGGGAAAAAGGCTTAAAACGTCACGATATCGCGGAACCGTTAGGCGTGGACGCCGAGACGATCGCGCGTTATGAGAGAGAGGAACGGGAGCCCAAGGTGAGCGACGCCGTCACGATCGCGAATATACTTGGTGTTTCCATAGAGTATCTCTCTACGGGCATAGCTTCTCCGCAGACACACTCTGTTTACGCGTACGGCGTCAGCGACAGGATTATCGTCCCCGTGCTGTCCAGCAACGATTCATATAACCTCATCCCCTCGGCGGATCTCATCGCAGCAAGCACCGAACACATAATCATGCCCAAGGCGCTCATCGGCAATGTGCAGCCGCATAGCCAGCCTTTTGCTATTGTTACACGCGATAAGTCTTTCGAAAAATTCGCCATACGCGAGGGGAGCTACGTGGTGATAAACCCCGCTGAACGTGTCGCCAATTTTGACATAGCCCTTGTTTTTTATAAGGGGAAGCTGACGTTGAAGCGGCCGCAGTATACAAGACACGGAGCCCTTTATCTCTTCCCAGGGAATAACAGCGACGCTATCTATGTTTCCGCCGATGACGCCGCCGATATCAACGAATTCAAGATCATCGGCAAGGCTGTCGCGTATCAGTTCGAAGAAACGAAAAAGATCTACCATAACATATAGCCTCCCGCCCGCATGGTGCGAGGGAAGGCTGTGCATGTTCGGCTTCTGCCTTATATCAGCTTCCGCGGTCTTCCTACCGGTTTTTTCTTTTCTCCCGTCAGTATTTCGCCGGCGTATATCGCGGCGTGTTCGTAGAAGGGGGCCAGGGTCTGGCGGAAGGGATGTTCCCCGCGCCAGAATGGGAAGTCGTTCATCACGTCCAGCGCGGCGGCGCGGCGCTGGACGTCCGGCTCCGCGCGTTCGAAGGAGAATTCTCCGCCGCCGTACCAGTTTTCGTCCGCCGGCGGCACCTCTTCGCGAACGGGCGCGCCCGTCTCCGCCTCCGCTTCGGCGCCGCCCGACAGTTCGCCGGCTGACTCCCATTCGTACTCCGCGCCGGCCTCTGCGATTTCGTCGTCCGGGGCGTTCTCAAGGGTCAGCAGGCTTATCAGCGATTCTTTATCGAGGCCACGCAGTTTGAGCAGCAGGAAGGGGTCGTCCTCCAGCTCTTCGCCGAGTATCAGGAGCACCGCGATTATGTGTTTGCAGGGAGTGGCGTCGTCCGGGCAGGTGCATTTGAAGCGGCGCAGCGTCTCCCTCGCGGGAAAGAGCGGCGTCCCCGCCTCTTTAAAGATCGCCTCGATCTCCTCCGGCATCTCTCCCGCAAGCAGCTTCGCGGCGAGCGCGGCGCTTTCCCCAAAGCGGAAGAGTATCAGCTCGCGCGCCTCCTGCGAGAGGGTCTCGAATCCGAAGCGTATCTGGTAAGGCGTCTTGCGCGAACCCTGGACGAAGGCCGTCACCAGCCCCGGCTCTATGTGGATGTTGACGACCTGTCCCTTGCGGGCGTAGCTCTTGCCGCGCGCGAGCCGCCCGGAGTCGATGCACTGTTCCATGATCTCGACCCAGCGGCGCGACCACCAGTTTGAACCGTAGGCGTGGCCGCGCGCGGTGCGCGATTTGATGCCGCACTTTGTCTCGCGCGGCTTTTTGTATTTAAAGAATTTTTCTTCACGTTCAAATGAAGCCGTCATAGGTTATCCACCGCCTCTTTCTCCAGCGAGAACAGCTCGTGCAGGTCGCTGTCGCTCAACTCCGAAAGCCAGCTCTCTCCGGTGCCGACGAGCATTTCGGCGAGATCCCGCTTCGCCTCGATCAGCGATTCGATCTTTTCTTCCAGCGTGCCGCGGCAGCAGAAGTAGTGTACCTGCACGTTGTTTTGCTGTCCGATACGGTAGGCGCGGTCGACCGCCTGCTGTTCGACCGCGGGGTTCCACCAGCGGTCGAACATGACGACGTGGTTCGCGCGCGTAAGGTTCAGCCCGGTGCCTCCGGCTTTGAGCGAGAGGACGAAGAAGGGCGGCCCGTCTTCCTCTTCCTGGAAGCGGCGCACCATCTCGTCGCGCTTCTCGCGCGGCACGCCGCCGTGCAGGAAGAGCGCCTCGCGGCCGAAGGTCTCCTGGAGGTATTTTTTCAGCAGCTCGCCCATTTCGGCGTATTGCGTGAAGATGAGCGCGCGGTCTCCGGAGGCCAGCATCTCCTCCGCGATCTCCGCGAGGCGCGCGAGCTTTCCCGAGCGGTTGTCGATCTCGGACTTGTCTTTCAAGTATAAGAGCGGGTGGTCGCAGATCTGCTTCAGCGCGGTTATCGCGCCGAGCACCATCCCTTTGCGCTTTATGCCCTCCGTGCCCTCGAGTTCGCGCTCAAGCGAGGAGGTGACGGCGCTGTAGAGCGTCGCCTGTTCGCGTGAGAGCGGGCAGAATTCTTTGCTTTCTATCTTCTCCGGCAGGTCGCTTATTATCTCTTTGTCGGTCTTGAGGCGGCGCAGGATGAAGGGGGCGGTCATCCGCCGGACCTTGTCCATCGCCTTCTTTTCCCCCGCCTGCACGGGGCGCAGTATCTCGCGCGAGAAGCGCGCGCGGTTCGGCATGAGGCCGGGCATGAGGAATTCCATGATAGACCACATGTCGCCGACATGGTTTTCCACCGGGGTACCGGTGAGCGCGATGTGCCAGTCGGCGCGGACGGCCCGCGCGGCGCGGGACTGGCAGGTGTCGGGGTTCTTGATGTTCTGTGCCTCGTCAAGGATTATCCCCGCCCATTCTATCTTCGCGAAGAGCGAATTATCGCGGTAGAGCAGTGAATATGAGGAGATGACCAGCGTTTCCGCGAGGGCTTCGTCGGTGAAGAGGTTCTTTTTGTTCCGCTTCATGCCGTGGTGTATGAGGGTCTTCGTCCCCGGCACGAAACGTTCCGTCTCACGCCGCCAGTTTTCCATTACGGAGGTGGGGCAGATGAGCAGGATGGGGCGGCGTTCGCCGAGGATGCGCAGGTTTTTTATGAGGGCCAGGGTCTGGACGGTCTTGCCCAGCCCCATGTCGTCGGCTAGGCAGGCGCCCATGCCGAGGCGCACAAGGCGCGCCAGCCAGGCCAGTCCCTTCGCCTGATAGGGGCGCAGCCGCCCGGCGAATCCTTCGGGAGCCGCCATTTCCTCAAGCGGTTCAGCGCCGAGAAGCAGCGAACGAACGTTCGCGAGCCAGGGCGAGCCCGTCACATCGGAGAGCGGCGCCTCCATATGTTCCTGCCGCAGCGACGAGAGCAGCGCCTCTTTGCGTTCGATTTTGCCGGGAAGTTTTTTGAGCGCCGTCGTGATCTTCTCCACCTCGTCGCGGTAGAGGATGACCCAGCGGCCGCGTATATTGGTGAGCGGCGTCTTGAGTTCCGTCAGCATCGCCAGTTCGTCGGCGGTGAGGAGGTCGTCGCCAAGGGCCACGGACCAATCGACATCGAGCATGTCGGAGAGATGCAGTTGGCCGCCCGGAGCGAAGGCATTCCCATCGTGAAGGGCCGCGCGCACCGAGAGGCGCGGGCGGTCGGATATCTGCCCCCAGGTCGAGGGGAACTGTACCTGTATGCCCTGATCCATTATCGAGGTCAGGTGATTCTGCAAAAAGTCGAATAAATTATCGAGCGAGAGGACGCACTCGCAGGGATAGGAAACTTCCAGGCTCTTCGCGATGTAGGGCACGCGCGTCGCGAGGTGTCCCAGTATCTGCAGCATGTACCGGCGGGGGTTCGTCTGCGTATGATCAAACCAGCCGCGTTCGGTCTCCGTCGGGCTCCATACCCGTTCGGCCGGGATTATCAGGCTCGGGTCCTGTGTCGACTGCAGATGCCACGAGAGTATCCAGTCCCGTTCCCCCTCGCCGATCGGCTCCTCAAGGCGCATGAAGAGTCGCCACGGCTGCGCGGTGACGGCCTTCAGCGAGTCAGCCCAGGCGCGTATCTGCGGGTAGAGCGACGCCATCTCCTCGTTCCACTTTACGAGAGGCGCCTTCTGCCAGATCAGTGAGCGCAGCCATATCTCGTGCGGGTTGCCGGCGTTGACCCGGCGGCCGCGGTCGGTCCCGCCTAGCTGTGAGGAGCGGATGAGCATATCGGTCATGCACTCGAGGAGCCGCATCGCTCCGGTACGCTTCGGGCAGGGCGCCGCCGGCGGGCCGTCCGTCGAGAAGGCGCAAAGGACCGGCGGCATCGCGGCCGCGTAGGCGGAGAATTCGTCCTGGTATTTCGCGAGGATCATCGGCCTCCATTGCGAGACGAAGCTGTCTCCGCGGGGCTCCATGTCGGGGATATAGGCTCCGCGCTGCACAAGCGCCGCGGAATATTCCAGGGCGCGGCACATGAATTTAAAGTCGTCGGCAAATAAAAGCCCGGGGAAGGAAAGGCGCTCGCCGCTCTCGCGGATTATCCGCAGCAGTTGTGTGAACTCCGTGAAGCTAAGGGCGACGGCATCCACATAAAAGGCGGAGAGGGCCGGAGGTTCGCCGGAGTCGGGGACCTCCCCCAGTATCGGGCTCGAAGGCAGCGGGGTTTTCCCGCGCGCCGGGATGAGGAGCGAAGCCGTAAATGATTCGTCGGCCGGCGTCCTGCGCCCGTGGCGCACGCCGCACTCCCGGAGCGCGGCGCGAAGCTGCTGCGGCTTCGCGCTCCACGGCAGCATATTGCCGCCCGCTCTTTCCCGGTTCCGCAGCTTTTTATTTTCAAAGGAGCTTTCGCCCCACAGATAAATTTGGTCCTGT
Organism: Cloacibacillus evryensis DSM 19522; assembly: GCF_000585335.1. Taxonomy (NCBI): domain Bacteria; kingdom Thermotogati; phylum Synergistota; class Synergistia; order Synergistales; family Synergistaceae; genus Cloacibacillus; species Cloacibacillus evryensis. The sequence goes on along the minus strand of NZ_KK073872.1, from coordinate 246,138 downwards.
TCAAATGCCGTATGGAGAATTAACATAAAAAAACCTCGTTTATTGCCTTCATAGCCTTAAAAATTCAGGCGGGGACGGCAAAAGCCGCGCCCGCCCCGCGTATCATTCAAAACAACTGCCGCCAATAAACTCCCTCAAAACGGAGAGATTCGGCACGTCGTCCGATGGGATGACCGGAACATATTCAAGAAACGACAAAAGGCGCGTCGCTTCGCCGTAGACGGGGGAATCCTCTTTTACTGTTTTGAGAAGCGGCGTGACGTATCCCTTCAGCACCGGCACCTCATAGGCGAGCGAGGTGTTGAAAAGGGTATCGGCATATTCCTGATAGGGGAATATATGGCGGTGCGAACCGCGCACCACCGAGGGCCACTGCATCAGCGTAGCCTCCGCCGAGTGCCCGCGCGTCCGCGCGTCGCGCACGAGGCGGCGCAGCAGCCGCGTGTCCGTCGTACCGATGCGGTTGTGGAAATCGATGTTGGTCCCTGTGAGCGGACAGATAAAGATCCTATATTTTTTATCCGCCGGAACGCTCGCCGTGAGCTTTTCGTTGAGCCCGTGGATGCCTTCGATGACGAGCAGCTCGTCGGGCGAGATGCGCATCTTATAACCCTTTGTGCGCTTTCCGGTGAGGAAGTCGAACTTGGGGATATCCACCTCGCGGCCGGCGAGAAGAGCCGTGATATGTTCATTGACGAGTTCCAGGTCGAGCGCCTCCAGCGCCTCGAAGTCAGGTTTTCCCTCCCGGTCGAGCGGCGTGTGCTCGCGGTCCACAAAATAATTGTCAAGCTCGAGAGTGGCGGATTTTATCCCGGAGGAGAGCAGTTGTACGCGCAGCCGCCGCGACGAGGTCGTCTTGCCGGAACTGGAGGGGCCGGCGAGGCAGAGGAGCCTCACCTCGGGGCGCGCCTCGATCTGCGCCGATGTGTTGCTGAGCAGTTTTGTGTGCAGCGCTTCGCAGACCATTATCATGTCCCTTGAGCGGCCGTCTGTCACCTGCCGGTGGATACCAGCCATCGTGCTCATATGGAGGTTTTTAAGCCAGTCGGTGTGGCTGTCGATGAGCTTGAAGAGCCGCGGCGATTCGACGAAAGCCATCGTCTTCGTAGGGTCGGCAAAGGTCGGCCCGGATAGGAAGATGCCCCCGTTATAATGGCGCAGCTCAAATGTGGGCGTGATCGCCGCGCAGTCTGCGAGCGCGCCGCCGAAGAAATCATATACGCCGCAGCAGTTGTAAACGATGACGGGATCGCTGCCGGCGAAGAGGAGCAGCTGCTCCTTGTCTTCATAGTTCTGGGCGTGCATCACGGCGCGCGCGACGTCTATCGGGAAGGACTCGCGTGTTATCGGCACGCCTTCGTCCACCATGCGGCGCATCTCCGCCTCGAGCTCGCGGCAGATATCCTCCGTGATCTCACCGTCGGGGGATTCATAATAGTACGAATATGACATGGACTGCGTCAGGCTAAGGCGCATTCCTCTGATCCGGGTGGCCGCGGAGGTGAGCAGGAAAGATAGCGTGCGGATGTAGACCTCTATGCCTTCGATGCTGTCCGTCGTAATGAATTCGACAAAGGAGTCCATCACGATCTCCCAGGAGAGCGGACGCTGCACCCTGTTGACCCGACAGGCGACGACATTTTCCCTCTTAGGAAAATTTATCATTTCCATAGCGTCGCGCGCGGTCACAGGCCCCTCGCAGACTAGCGGATCTCCGTCCTTGAATTTTATCTCCATGCTCAAACTATTTCCTCCATTTACCAACAAATTATCGGACATTAGGCTTCATCTAAGCATTTTAACATAACCGCGGCGGAAGCGCACCCTCCTCCGCGTTTTTTGATCGCCAGGAAAGAACTTTCACGCGAGGCTGAAATTTTCCTCAAGTGAAGAATAAATAGCGATTTATCTTGTCATGCCGGCACTGGTACTCCGTCGCCCCGGGCTTGACCCGGGGCCAAGCGGCTCTATGTTTTTGCTCCACCAGCGCATGTAAAACCAACGCCACTTGGCTCCGGCTCGGAGGCCGGAGCGACGGGAGGGCAGAGCGCTAAATCGCTGTTTATCTTCCCTCCCAATCGAGTAAATCGGCGTTTAGACGTGCGAGTTGCTAAATAAAATGGGGGCTCCGATACCGGAGCCGTATTTGTATACGGCGAGGATTCGGAGCCCCCGTTTTATGACGCAAATCGCGCTTATAAACGCCGATTTACCTAGTGGATAGTGACCTTCTCCATAACCACTTTCTTAAGCGGCCTGTCCATCGAATCGGTCGGGAGCTTGCCGATCTTTTCCACGACGTCCATACCCGCCGTCACATGTCCGAAGATGGCATGTTTGCCGTCAAGCCAGGGCGTCGGCACGAGTGTGATGAAGAACTGCGAACCGCCGGTATTGGGGCCGGCGTTGGCCATGGAGAGTATCCCCGGTTTGTCATGCTTGAGGCCCTTGCCGAATTCGTCGGGGATGTTGTAGCCGGGGCCGCCTGTGCCGTTGCCCTTCGGGCAGCCGCCCTGGATCATGAACTGATCGATGACGCGGTGGAAGGAGAGGCCGTTGTAGTAGCCCTTCTGCGCGAGGTCGACGAAGTTTTTCACCGTCTTCGGCGCGAGATCGTTGAAGAGTTCGATCTTGAATGTGCCGTAGTTCGTCTCGAAGGTAGCGACCTGACGTTTAGGCGCGGCTTCCGCGGCGTCCGCCGCCTCCGCCTGCTTCGCCGCGAAGGGGAACATTACCGCCGCCGCCACCATTGCGCTGAGTGCCAATATTTTCATCATTGTAATCCTCCGTCTCATTTTTAGATCTGACTTGGCAATTTTACCATAACTTTTTATATAAACTTGATTTCTACCCTGCACTCTTTGAGGAAGCCGATCGGCATGTAGGACATCTTCGCCGCGCGCAGGCCGGGATCGTTCATGTCTTCCTCCCGGTTGACGATCTCAAGTTCCGGATGGAGCCCGATGATGTGTGAAAGGAACTCCCTGTTTATCACCTGATATGCCGCGCCGTATTCGAGGCTCGCCTTCTCATAATGGACGACGAGCATATCTCCGGCGAGCTCGCCGATCGTGTAGGCGACGATCTGATCCTTGATCTTGATCACGCCGCCGCAGAGGTTCGGTATGCGGTTCCAGTTCTGCAATATCTTCTGGATAGCGTGATTTTCCTGCATCAGTCCGGCAGTCGTGCCGCAGTGGTTCACCTGGCACCACGAATACTGAAAGTCCACCACCTCCGGCAGCAGCCCGTCGGTCATCGGTTCGTAGACGTAGTCGTAGTTCTTTCTGAACTGGTTGACGCGGTTGCGCTTCTTCATATATTTGTTTCCCGCAAGCGTCGCCAGCTCCCGTATGTTGTAGAGGTACTCCCATGTCCCGCGGTCGTCCACAACCTCGACGTTCGCCTTGCCGGCAAGTTCGGAGCACCATATCTCCGCGAGCTTTTCCGGAACGAGGAAAAACTCCATTTCGTCCCCGTAGCGTTCGCGCAGTATCCGCGGCCAGTCGTCCCGCCGCCAGTTTCCGACCGGCGCGAGGTCGGCGAGCCCCACTTTGCTTTGGTGCAGCCAATACAGGTCCGTGCTCTCGTCATAGGCGAGCTTCGTGCCGAAGTCCGCGCCCAGGCTCCATATAACCGGGAAACAATAGTCCGAGGTGCGCTGTTCGCACATGTTCCAATGCGCGATATATCTGGGCGCCTCTTCCAGTGTTATCTCCTGAAAATTTAAATCCAAGCAAATTACCTCCGAGGTATTATTGACCTTTCTTAGATGTTATCGCAAACTATTACAAATGTCTTAGATAAGAATATACTTTTTCTTCCAAAACTGCCATAGCAAAAAAGCATATATCTGATAGAATTTTATTAAATGCGCAAGTACGCGCAGGGCATTATGACGATTATATTAAGGAAGGCATAAATAAATGGAAAACGAAGATAAGATGAGCGGCGAAAACATCAAATGTCCTGATATGGTCCCGGAGGAACAGAAGGGGATGACCGAAGAGGAACGCGAGTGGAGCGTGAAGAGCCCTCCGCGGCCCAGGGTCCCCAGATATGTCTTTGTAACTATCGCGCTGATCCTGCTCATCGCCTTTGGCGGAGGCAGCTGGTGGTACTACAGAAAGAACGTGCTTCCCGAAAAATATTATCTCCGCGCCACGGCGCTGATGAAAGAGAAGGAGTACGCCAGGGCCGAGGAGCTCTACCGCCGGATAATGAAGATCCGCCCCGAGAGGCGCGACGTCCTCTACAACATCGCCTACTGCAAAGAGGAGACGGGGGACACGGCCGAGGCGATAAGGTACTATGAGGAACACCTAAAAACGGCCAAGAACGACGCCAAGGCGATGACGCGCCTCGGCTGGCTCTATATGAAGGGCGGCGAGTATGAACGGGCGCTCCGGTGGCTCAAAGAGGCGGCTTCCCGTGACAAAAAGAACGACGAGCTGTGGCGGCTCACCGCCGGCGCGGCGGTGAAGGCGGGCGACGGCGAAGAGGCGGCAAAGGCCTGGGCGCATATCGCGACGCTATACAAGGAACCCGATAAGATAATGGAGTGCGGTAAGGAGCTGCTCGCGCTCAAGGACTACCGCCGCGCGATCGACGTATACGTCCTCGCGGCGAAAGCCGCCCCCGGCGACAACCGCCCGCTGCACGGCATGAACGCCGCCAAGGCGATGCTCGGCCTGCCTACGGAGGCTAAATTCGTCATCCTGCCGGGAAAGTCGCTCGGCCTGATAAAACTTGACGCCTCCAAAGAGGAGGTCAAGGAAGAGATGGGCGGCAAGAGCCCCGACGCCAAGATATTCGGCCACGTCGGAGGCAAGTCGATGATGGCCGACCATCCCGTCGAGATCTGGTTATACAACAAAGACGACCCTCAGCGCGAACTGCGCGTGATATTCATCGCCGGCAAGGTCAACGAAATAGAGACAGCCTCGCCGCTCTACAGGACGGAAGAGGGGCTGGGGCTTTCAAACTTCCTGCTCGCGAAAAACGCCGATAAGTTAAAATGGCGCAAAGAGGCGCGCAACAGCGCGCTGCTCTGCCTCGCGAAGGGCGGAGGGCTCACCTTCTTCGCCTCCGGCCTGAACGAGAACGGTACGGAGGCGGCGGACAAGCGTCTGCGCGTACATCACGGAGAGGTCAGCATAGACAACGTCGACGGTTTTTCGCTGATGCGGCTCGGCGGCAGATAAAAGACGGCTTGTGAGGACGGCCCTTTCGCTTTTTACTATGCTATACTCTTCCGTGTCAAGGAAGGGTTAGATATATATGGGACAGACAGAACAGGCTCTTGAAGTTTTAAAAAAGGTATTTGGCTACGGTTCCTTCAGAAAGGGACAGCAGGAGATAATCGAGGCCGTCACCTCGGGGCGCGACGCGCTCGGCATCATGCCGACGGGCGCGGGAAAATCCCTCTGCTATCAGATCCCCGCAATTCTCAGCGGCGGCATCGCCGTCATCATCTCCCCCCTGATATCGCTCATGAAAGACCAGGTGGACTCCCTGATACAGAACGGAGTCAGCGCCGCTTCGATAAACAGCGCCATGGACTGGGAAAGCGCGTCCGACATCTTCCGCGGCGTGCGCCAGGGACAGGTGCGCCTGCTCTACGTCGCGCCGGAGCGGCTTGAGGGCGCGGGCTTCGCGGAGTTCCTGCGCTCCATAGAGATCGGCCTCGTCGTCGTCGACGAGGCGCACTGCGTCTCCCAGTGGGGACATGACTTCCGTCCGTCGTATCTCAACATCGCCCCCGTGATCGCCTCGCTGCCCAAACGCCCCACCGTCGCCGCCTTCACGGCGACCGCCACCCCCGAGGTACGCGACGACATCATCTCACAGCTCGCGCTGCGGGAGCCCTTCACGCTGACGACGGGGTTCGACCGTGAAAACCTGTTTTTCCACGTCGAGCATCCCGCCGACAAGAACGCCGCGCTGATGCAGTATATCCGGCAGTTTCCCGACGTATCCGGCATCGTCTACGCCTCGACGCGTAAAAATGTCGAGACAATATGCGAACGGCTGCGCGGGCACGGGATAAGCGCCGTCCGCTACCACGCCGGGCTCTCCGACGAAGAACGGCGGCGGAACCAGGAGTCCTTCATCTATGACCGCGCCGCCGTAATGGTCGCGACCAACGCCTTCGGCATGGGCATCGACAAATCAAACGTGCGCTATGTCATCCACTACAACATGCCCTCGAACCTCGACGCCTATTACCAGGAGGCGGGAAGGGCCGGGCGCGACGGACTGCCCGCCGACTGCGTACTCTTCTATGGCTCGAAGGATATCATGACGGCGCGCTTCTTCATCGCGCAGAGCCCGGAAGAGACGCGCGCGGCCTCTTACCGCAAGCTGCAGGCGATGGTCGATTACTGCCATACGAACGACTGCCTGCGCGGCTATATCCTTAAATATTTCGGCGAAAGCGGCGTTCCCGAGAAATGCAGCGCCTGCGGCAACTGCACGAATGAGATAGAACGGGTCGATATCACGCTTGACGCGCAGAAGATCCTCTCCTGCGTCTACCGCATGGCACAGGCCAGCGGCGGCGGCAAATACGGCACCGTGATGCTCGTGAACGTGCTGCGGGGCTCGAAGCGCGAAGAGGTGCGGCGGCTCGGCTTTGATAAGATATCGACCTGGGGGCTGCTCAAGGAGCATAGCGCCCAGAACGTGCGCGAGATGATCAACTTCCTCATCTCGGAGAATTACCTGCGGATGGAAAACAGCGATTTCCCCGTGCTCTCATTCACGGAGCGCACGATGCCCTTCCTGCGCGACGCGACGCCCCTCATCATGCGCCGCACCGAAGAGCGGGCCCAAAAGGAGGAGCGCCTTAAGAAAAGGGCGAAGAACGTCGAGATCGTCCGCAGCGAACTATTTGAGGAGCTCCGCGCGCTGCGCCGCGCCATCGCCTCGGAAGAGGGCGTTCCCCCCTACGTCGTCTTCACCGACAGGACGCTTTCAGCCATCTGCGACATGCTGCCGACGGACGAGCAAACCTTCCTCGAAGTTCCGGGCGTAGGCGCCGCAAAGCTCGAACGCTACGGAGAGGCCTTCATCGACGCCGTCAACGACTGGAAGGGCCGTCAGGGGTAAAAAGTTACCCCACCAGCCGCACGCGTCCTTATCACCGGGGCCGTTCGTAGATACTTCTTACCGCTTTTTCGGTCAGCTTCAGCGGATTGTTGCCGATAAGGCGTTTCTCCTTCATCGCGGAGGCATCCGGAAATTAAAGGGACGGTTCCGCATCTCCTCCGCCGGGTCGCCGCTTATCTGCCGACCAGCGCCGGCACGCCGTCCACATCTTTAAGTACCGGCACCGTGGAGCTTGCGTCGACCTCGCCGCAGAAGAAGAGGTCGTTGTCAAAGCCGAGCCCCGACAGGATCTTTCCGTGCGTCGATTCCTGACATACCGCCGTGATATCCGGGCCGAAGCTGTGCCAGAGCGCCATCGCCGACATCGCGCCGTCGGTGAGCTCCATCTCTTCCGCGCCGTTAGCGGGGGCGAGTGCCAGCAGTTTCTCCACCAGCATCCCCGCGCAGACCGTATCCTCAAGCGAAAATTCGCCGTTGCGTCCGGCGCAGACGATCCCGATATTTTTCCCCGAACAAATGGCGTCCCAGCAGACCGCCTCCGCGTTGCGCGCGCAGCCCGCGAGCACGCGCCCGCAGCCGTCGGCGGCACGCATCAGCGCGCGCGTCCCGTTTGAGGTGGTGATGATCGCAAATTCCGGAACGCCGGCGTCAAGCAGCTCAAGCGGTGAATTTCCGAAATCAAAGCCCGGAGCCGGCAGGCCGCCGCGTTCTCCCATGATCTTCCATTCCTCGCCAAGCCGTTCTTTCATCCTGAACGCCTCATCCACGTCTCTCAGCGGAACGAGCACATTGCCGCCGCCGTCGAAAAAGGTAGTGATCTGTGTGGTCGCGCGCAGGAGGTCGACGACTACCCGCACATCATGCTCCTTCAAAACCTCGCTGGGAAGAAACGCAACATCAAATATGTATTTCAACTGACCAATCCTCCGCCATTTTTATCGATAATATCAATCAATGCAAAGCACCAATAAAAGATTATAATAGAAACGCAAAAATAAGACAGAGGAGGGAATAGTTTATTATGAAAATGTTGATCGCAGTGGATTTCAGCCCCGTCGGCCGTGAGGCGGCCTTTAACGGCTATCATTACGCGCAGAGGCTGGGGGCGGACGTAACCTTCCTTCACATTGTTCCCGCGATGGCCTCTCCGCTCGAGGGCTATAACATGCATTTTTACATCACGCCGGATGCCCGCAAAACGGAGGAGAAGGTCAGAGAGGCGGCCTCCCAGGAGGTCAACAAGCTGACAGACGAAATCAAGGCAAAGTATGGCGCTCTGCCTGACGGCCATAAATACGACATCCGCGTAAACGTGGCGGACAACCCCGGAAGCGAGATCGTGCGCGTCGCCGACAGTGACCGCTATGACATCATCGTGATCGGAAACAAGGGCTACACGACGCTCGAACGCGTGATCCTCGGCAGCACCGCGCTGAAGGTCGTAAATCAGGCGAAGTGTTCGGTTTTTCTCTATCGCCACATGTAAATCGGCGTTTAGACGCGCCGTCTGCGTCATAACTTCGGGGTCTGGCGTCCTGCGGCAAACGCACCCGCATGCTGCGGCAATATGGATAATTTGAAAGAGTTCCCCGCCAATGGCGGGGAACATTGCCTTGCAATCGCCGTATTAATATACGGCTCCGGGCGCAGACCCCAAAGTTATTTAGCATCCGGCACGTCTGGTGAACAAATTAAGCGATTCACACAAAACGCAAAACCGGCGTTTTGGTTCACTGCTTATAAACGCCGATTTCCTTCGGGCGGGGAAAAGATAAACTGCGATTTACGCGATTGGGAGTGGAAGATAAACCGCGGTTTTTAGATGATCAGTTTGCCTTTTTTGTTTGCCGCCGCGTCGAGCTGGTTCAGCACGTTGGCGCCGGCGACCTCGATCTTCGGTTTCTTGGAGGCCTCTTCGCGGGCGTATTCCTGAAGCTTCTTTTCGTAATCGGCCATCGACTGCTTGATGCCGTCTACATCGCCCTTGATCCACTGGAGGACGCCGTCCGTGATCGTCTTGTACATCGCGTCGTCGGGCTCGGACTGTATCACGCCAAGCTCCTTGAGCATACGGTACTCCTCTTTGACGGAGTCGAGAATATCCTCGTCCGTAAGAATGCCCTTCTTATAGAGGACCCTGTTTATGATATTCTGCTTTGTCTTGCTGTTCTCGTCGCTCGCGGAGAGAGATTCAACGCGCTGAAGGAGCATTGAGATGATCTCTTCGAGGCTTATCTGCATAGGTGCCGCCATTTCTATTCCTCCTGCCAAAATAATTTCCACAATACATTTTATCACAGCATGCAATACCTTAATTGGCGAAAGATATAAATTCTTTATAGTAAAACGGCGGGTTGTAAAAGATGACTGGTAATAGTAAATAAAAACGGTAAATCGGATATAATAGGCCGTAGTAAGTGAGTTCAGCGAGGAGAATAGAAATGGAATACAGGATCGATCAAATAAAATGGAAACATCTCTACAGGAAGGCGCAGCTTTTGTTCTTCTCCGAGTGGAAGACCATGCTGATATCCATGGCCGCCATCGTCATCTACGCGGTGGGCGTCGTCGGATTTACCATACCATATAAATTTGCCGACCAGGGCGTCATGGGCATCGCGGTGCTGCTTAAATACACTCTGGGGTTCAACCCCGCCTATGTCCTGCTGATATTGAATATCATCCTGCTGATATGGGGCGCGAAAACACTCTCCAAGCGCTTCCTTATATGGACGGTCATCAACGCTTTCGTGCTTTCGGCGGTACTCGATCTGCTCCAGACCATCAGCTTCCCGATGATGGACGACATCTTCCTTGTCGCGGTGGCCGGCGGCGTGATCAAAGGACTCGGCATCGGCCTGCTCTACCGTGAGGGCATCAGCGCCGGCGGCCTCGATATCGCGATCACCGTGCTTAAAAAACGCTACGGCATGGAGGTGGGGCGGCTCAGCTTCTACTTCAACATGGTCATCCTCGCCGTTTCCTTCAGCGTCATCGGCCTGGAAAAGGTGATGTACGGATTTATCTCCTGCTACATCTGCGGCATGACGATGGACAGCGTACTTGCCTCTTTCGACAAGCGCCGCCTCGTCTTCATCGTCGCCTCCAACACCGACGCCGTAGTTGAATTCATCAACAGAAAGCTTGGCCGCGGCTGCACGCTGCTGTCAAGCGAGGGAGGCTACAAGCGCCGCGACGGCTTCACGATAATGTGCCTGCTGATGCCGCGGCAGGTGGTTGAGCTCAAACGTTTCCTCGCCGAACATTTCCCCGGCTCGTTCATGGTCGTCACCGAAGCCAACGAAGTGGTCGGCAAGGGGTTTAAGCGCTGGCGCAACATCTGATAAATCGGCGTTTATACGCACGACTAACTTCATAACCGAGGGCCTGCCAATGCTCACCGCACACTAGTGCGCCTCCGCTTGGCAGGCCCTCGGTTATTTCGTTATTCGCACGTCTAAACGCCGATTTACGCGATTGCGGGGAAAGATAAACCGCGATTTATCTTGTCATGCCGGGCTTGACCCGGCATCCAGTGGCTTCAGGTTTGTTCCAACATCGATTGTAAAGCAAAAACCAACGCCACCCGGCTCCGGCTCGGAGGCCGGAGCGACGGAAGGGCGCTAAATCGCTGTTTATTTTCCCCTCGCCAGACGTAGATCGGCGTTTAGGCTTGCGCGGGCGCCGGATCGGTCTGTGAAATGTTATAATCATACAGTTATATATCTGTGATCTGGAGGCTTTGTGATGATTCGACTGAGATTTGAACCGCGTCTTTACAATCCCCCTTGGGTGAACGTCCTCATTCCCGTCGCGGCGGTCATCTTCGGGCTTTTCGCGGGCGGGGTGCTTTTTGCATGTCTTGGCGTGGACCCGCTGCGGGCCTATCAAGAGGTGATCAAAGGGGCGCTCGGAAGCAGCTACGGACTCAGCGAGATCGTCACCAAGGCCATACCGCTCACTCTGACGGCGCTCGGAGGTTTGATCTGCTACAAAATGCTTATCTGGAACATCGGCGGGGAGGGGCAGCTATGTCTCGGGGCCATCGCCACCGTCGCCGTCGTCCGTTATTTCTTTGTTGACAATTGGGCCGTCATGTTCGTGATGATGTCCGCCGCCGGAGCCGTTGCCGGCGGACTGTGGTGCATGCTCGCCGGCTTTCTGCGCGCGCGGTGGAATGTCAATGAGACGATCACGACGCTGATGCTCAACTATATCGGCATAAACCTCAGCGAGTATTTCATCTACGGCCCGTGGAAAGACCCGATGAGTATGGGCTTTCCCTTCACGCCTAACTTTCCCGAGGCGGCGCGCCTCTGGATATTTGGCAATACGCGCATCCACGGCGGTATTTTTATCGCCCTCGCCGTCGCGCTGGTCTTTCAGGTCATATTGAAGCGCAGCAAGTGGGGTTACGAGATATCCGTGATCGGAGAAAACCCGCGCGCGGCGCGTTACGCCGGCATAAATATCTCAAGGAACATCCTCCTCGTCACCTTTATCGGCGGCGCGGTGGCGGGGCTTGCGGGAATGAGCGAAATGGCGGGGCTGTACGGGCGCATGAGCCGCGGTTTTTCGATGGGCTACGGATACACCGGTATCCTCGTCGCCTGGCTCGCGCGGCTCTCTCCGATCTATGTGCCGCTTGTCGCCTTCCTCATGGGCGTGCTGCTCGTCGGCGGCGATACGCTGCAGGTGGTCATGGGACTGCCGCTGGCGAGCCTCCAGATATTGCAGGGGCTGATACTGTTTTCCGTGCTTGCCGCCGAGACCCTTTCGCGCTTTAAGATATCGATGGTCCATGTTGAAAAGGAGAGCTCCGCTCTTGACGGCGGGAGGGGGAAAGCGTAATGGAATTTCTGACAGTGGTGCTTGCGGCGGCGGTGAGAAGCGGGACCCCGGTGCTTTACGCCTCTCTCGGAGAGGTCGTTTCGGAGCGGGCGGGCGTAATGAATCTTGGGCTTGAGGGCATCATGCTCGTCGGCGCCTACGCCGGTTTTGCCGTGACGATGGCAACGGGCGATCCCTGGTTCGGCATCGCCGCCTCTTTCGCGGCGGGCTGCGCGATAACGCTGATACACGCCTTCCTTTGTATAACGCTGATGTGTAATCAGGTCGTGAGCGGCCTCGCGATGGTGCTTACCGGTTACGGCCTCTCCGCCCTCATGGGGCGCTCGGCGATAGGGCAGACGATACAGGGCATGAAACAGATGAATTTGCCGCTGCTCGCGGACATTCCTTTTATCGGGCCGATATTCTTCCAGCATAACGCGATGGTCTACCTCTCATACATCCTCGTAGTGTTTCTCTGCTGGTTCATCTTTTTTACACGCCCGGGGCTCAACCTGCGCGCCGTGGGGGAGAACCCGCGCGCGGCTGACGCGATGGGGCTCTCCGTCACGAAGCTGCGCTATTTTTACTGCGTCTTCGGCGGCGGGCTGGCCGGCGTCGGCGGCGGGTATCTCTCCGTGGTCTATGCCCAGATGTGGATAGAGGGGATGACAGCCGGACGCGGCTGGATCGCTGTGGCCCTCGTGATCTTCGGCCTTTGGAATCCGGCGCGCGCGGCGCTGGGAGCCTACCTCTTCGGAGGCGTCGAGGCGCTGCAGCTGCGGCTGCAGGCGATGGGCTCCACAATTTCGACCTCTTTGCTTATGACGTTGCCGTACATTATGACTATAATCGTACTTACGATCGTCTCTGTCAGGGCCGGCAAGGGGCGGCTCCTGGGCGCTCCGGCGGCGCTGGGGGTCCCGTTCAGAAGGGAAGACAGGGAATAGAGGGCGCGGGATCATCCGCGCCGGACGGGCGGACGAGCCATACGGCGCGCTTGTTTTGCGTTCATCAGATATCTGATTAGCAATAACATAGGAGTAAAACGATGCTGTCAAAATATGCGCAGGAAATTTCGGAATACCTGAGCTCGATGATGGGCCGCAGCATAATCATCACGGACATCAACGGGATCATAATCGGCTCTCCGGCGAAGGAGAGGATAGGGGACTTCCACCCCTCGTCTATCCCTTGCGTAAAATATAAGAAGATGAGCTTCGACGACGCGAAGGCGGCCAAGGAGCTTGGAGTGTGGTACCCCGGGTCGACGGTGCCGCTGTTTTATAACGGCAGGGTGATAGGCACCGCCGCGATAGCCGGCGAGCCGGAGGTCGTAATGCAGTTCTCGCTGCTTGTGAAGAACCAGATAGAGAGCATGCTGCGCGAGAAGATACTCTCCCCGTCGCTGAGCTCTCCGCAGAAGAAGATAAACGAGCTCGTCCGCGATATCGGCGTGTTTGATCCGAACCGTGACGATCACGCCCTGCTCACCAAGCGCGCCGAACAGTTCGGCATAGAGCTCGATCAGCCGCACGGCGTGATCGCGGTCTTCTTTTCAAACTTCCGCGGCCTCGGCCTGGAAAAAAACCCGGTGAAGATATCCTATGAGAGTTATTCCGATCCGATAGAGGACGAGATAGATTACTCCTCGATGCACGGGCGCGTCATCGTACTGCTGCGGGAGATTTTCCCCGATCCGCAGAACATCATTGCGAGCGTGGCGCGGGATCGTTTTGTCGTGATACGGCCCTGCGACATCGATGAAAAACATCTTGAAGAGGATATCGAGGCTTCGTGCGAATCCGCGGGGGAGATATACAACAAGCTGAAGGATGCCTCTCTCGAAACGATAATCGGCGTGGGGCATCCCGCGCACAACCTCTTTGAATTGCCCAACGCCTACCGCAACGCCTGGGACGTCGTCGGCATTGCCGAAAAGCTGTCCATGCCTCCGGGAGCCTACACCTTCGACAGGCTGCTGCTGGAGGAGATGCTTATTTCAGTAAAGCCTCATTTTTCACTGCGCTTCATTGAAAAGAGGCTCGCCGCGCTTGGCGGCGACGGTGACGCTCACGACCTGCTTGATACGTTCAAGGTTTATTGCGAGTCCTTTTTCAGTAAGCAGCAGGCCGCCGAAAAGCTCCACCTTCACAGAAACACGCTCTCCTACCGTTTGCAGAAGATAGAAGAGCGGCTCGGCATCTCGATGCAGGATTTTAAGCAGGTGATGGCCTATTACCTCGCGCTTTATATGAAAGAGCTGGGCAACCGCGGCGGCAGCCGCTGATCTTTGCGGCCGGTATAATGGTTATGAAAGAGCCAGGCCGTGCGAAAGCACGGCCTGGCTCTTCTGTCGGTTGGGAGGAGCGATCTGTTTATTTGGTGCTGTCGGATATCCTCTTCATCTCTTTGCGGAATTCGTCCATCAGCTCTTTGCCCTTTGACTGATCGAGCTGGCCCCATGTCGCCGCGAAGGCGTCCATGAGCGGGCGAAGCTGCTCTGTCGTGTATGTGTGGACCTTGATGCCCTTTTTCCTCATCAGTTCGAGGAATTTTTTGTCATTCGCCTCTGCGTTCTTTATTGAGAGGGCCGTCTGTTTGTTGACCGCCGCCTGAAGGACTTTTTTGTCGTCGTTCGAGAGTTTGTCCCAGACCTTGGCGCTGATCATGATGCCGAGGCATTCCGTGTTTTTGTTGAGGTTGTACCAGTGCTTGATTACGTCGCCGAGCGCCGTGTAGGCCGCGACTATCGAGTATCCGGTGTCGCCGTCGCAGACTCCTGTCTGCATCGACTGGTAGACGTCCGCGAAGGGGATGGAGATCGTGCGGTACTTTGACCCTTCAAGAGCCGTCTTGAAGACGTCCATGTTCGGTATGCGGAGCAGCACGCCGTGGTCTACCTTCGGGTTGAGCGGATCTCTCATCTCTTTCACCGTGCCCATGCCGACCATGCCCTCAAGGTACATCCCGAGAAGTTTGACGCCGAGCGCCTTGTTGAACTCGTCCATCTTTTTGAAGAACCAGCCGTTGGGGGCGTATACTTTCGCGACCTGAGCGTAGCTGCCTGTGTAGCCGTGGACATAGATGAGGTCCATTCTGCTGTCAAACTGGCTGGGGAAGGAGATCGCCGCCATTTCGATGGTGCCGCGGACGAGCTCCTCATACACAAGGGAATAGTCGCCCAACTGATTTGCGGGGAATACTTTGATCTGGATACGCCCGTTGGTATTTTTCTCAACCTCTTTCGCGATGTCCCTCATCGAAACGGTCGCGAAGTGATCGGGCGGGTTCTGCCCGGCAAACTTGAGGACCAGCGGAGCGGCCTGAGCGCTCCGTGCCCCGCAAAGCAGCAGTACCAAGACGGCCAGCGCGAACGGTGAAGCTAAAAACTTAAAAAAACCTCTGTGTAGCATAATGAATCTCCCCTTTTGTATGTATGGATTTGCAAAACCTTATAAAACGCGTTTCTTTGCGGCGGCGGTACGCTCCGGCAGCAGCCGCAGGTCCGTTACCACCGTCACGCCCATCCCCTCAAGCTCCCCGCTCACATCCACCGGGGTGGTGCCCTCCGCGGTGTTTTGGTTGAGCACTCCGCCCATGCAGACGGGGACCTTGTAGTCCTCCTCCTCCATTTCGTCGAGAAGGTTGCGCGCGTATTCCAGCGCCATGCCGTTGTGGGTGCTGATGAACACCATTTCCGCCCTGTGCTTTGCCGCTTCGGAGACGACCTCGTCGGGGTTGCGCTCGGCGCCGATATTGTCCACCAGCGCCCCCGCCGCCGTAAGCAGCCGGTCGATGAGGAGCAGGCCGTGCTCGTGCACGTCCGTCGAGGCGAGCAGCACCTTTATGCCCGATAGCTTTTCGCGGACCTCGCCGCTTTCGTAGTGCGGCCGCCAGGTGTCGACCTGTTCCAGCGTCCGCGTGAAGATGTCGTTGGGGATCGGTTCGCCGCCCGCGGAGGTCTTCTCTTTGTCTCTCGCGCCGGGGTTGAGTTCGTCCTCAAAGGCCCGCGGGCCGATTTTTTTGAGGATATAAAGCAGTTGTACCGCGTCCCTCGTATCCACGCCGCAGTCGGCGAAGAAGTCGAGCGCGTTTTTAAAAATGCCTTTGCCCTTGGCGCAGATCGAGGCGGCGAAAGATCTGCTCGCCGTAAAGTCAAAGTGCGGGTGCATGCGCCTGGCGATACGCTCCATCTCGCGCGCCCACTGCTGTATTTCGCAGATCTCTTCGAGCGACGGCGCGCGCAGCGCCTCGGTGAAAGGCACCGGCATCAGTCCGTGGCCAGTTGGGCATTCTAGCTGGGCCATTATATCCCATATCAGGTATTCGGCCGCCAGCGAGCGGTTCTCCTCCGGCACGCTGCTCGCGGAGATCGTGTCGCCGTAGAACATCGAGCCGATGCAGTCGTGATCGTGTATCTCGTCGAGCGCGAAGACCCAACCCGTGCGTTTGATCGGGTCGGAGACCAGTCCGCCGACGCAGTGGGCGAGCTTGGCTCCGAGAAGATCCTCGACGATGTATCTTTCGAGATAGGCCCAGGCCGCGCTCGTCGCGCAGTCGAGGAAAAGCGCCCCAAAGCCGTCGTCGAGATAGGAGTGCATCAGCGTCCCCTTCTCTCTCAACGCTCCCATAATGCCGATCGCTTTGACGGTCTCGACCGTCGTGATATCGGTCCGCTTCCACATCGGCGCTTCGTGGGCGAAGAACTGCGAAAGATTCCCGACCGTCGTCACGCCGGCGCGGAGCGCCGCCATCGCGTTTACCGTCGAGGCGGGAAAGCCGATGATGAAGTCTCCCATGTGCGGCTGGATCGGCGCGGCCTGCCCCACCTGCCGCCAGTCCCCCTCGGTCTCAAGGTACGGCCCCGTTTCCTGCGGCGCGGACTTTCTCAGTTCCGGCGGCAGCGACATGCGGCGGTCGAGGCAAATACCGGCGCGGTCGAGTACGAAACCGTTTTTTTCGGCGAAATCATATACTTCGCCCAGGGCAATCACCGTCTCATTCCATGTGTTCATGCCGATGTGGGCGTGATACATGATGCGCCCCTCTTTGACGCACCTGCGCTTATATTCAAGTTCCGACGAAACGTCATATTTATCCATAAATTTGGTGCGGCCAATGTTTATCTCCGCGGCAAGCCTGTGTGATTCGTCCGTTACATCCTTGGCCTTTGGGAGCGGCGTTTCCTTCAATATATCGGCAATGCGGTCTTTTAGTGAAATTATCATTTTTAATGCCTCCAAATTGTACGTGGCCTGCAACCTGTAGCCCATACTTTATATCCATTTTTCCGTAACGTCATTGTAAAGAGTTGATGAAAGATTGATTTTTCTGGATTTTATTTTTGTGCATAATAAATAATTTTATAAACTTATTAAAGAAATTAAACAAAATGCCTTCCGCTTATTTATACATTATGCACAATCACCTTGCCGCTCAAAGTGATCGCCGCGAGCGACGAAAGGCATTTTTCTCTTCCGATATATTCATATTCCTCGCTGATCCCGGCCGAGACATCTTTAAACCCCATAAGCGCGGCCTGTTCGGTCAGATATTTTTCAAGCGCGGCGCGCGACCGCGAAAGGACGGACTCCAGATCCGAACCCTTTATCTGGCTTACGGGAAGAAAGGCGTAAAAATTACCGTCGAAGAAATTGTGCAGAATGGAGACGGTGCAGTCCAGCGAAAGCGAGCTTGAGGCCGCCCCGGCGGCGCTGGCGATCGCCGCATCGTCAGGCACCGAGCAGTTGTCTCCGCCGGCGAAGGCCGCGATCGGAGCGCCGACGCAGATGCGCCTCGCCTCTTTGCCGCTTTGCGCAAGCGCTTCACGCAGCCGTTCCGAAACCTCTTTGCGCACGAGCCTCGCGAATTCTATCGCCGACAGGCCCAACCTCTCGCCGTATTCATTTGAGGCACGGAGGCTTCTGCCGCTGCTTCCGACCCCCGCGATGCCGAGGGAGGCCAGAGCGTCGGTCGGCGTGTAGCCGCATTCTTCCCCCGCGGATGCCCGGCAGTAGGGTTGAACCCTCTCCGGGCCGATGGCAAGCCGCCCATCTTCGCCGATCTTGACCGAGCTGTCGCCGCCGAGAGCGATCGAGTTTATCTCAAGCGAAGGGATCATCGTACGATAATTGCCGATAGCGGCCCCCTCTTTTGAATAGAGAGCCTTTCCGTTCCTTACGACGCCGATGTCCGTAGAGGTCCCCCCCATATCGGCGATGACCGCGTCCTCGTTCTTGACGCCGCCGAGCAGCATCGCGCCGCGCATGCTGGCGGCGGGCCCAGAAAAGACAGTCTCCAGCGGGAACCGCGCGCACCACTGCCCGCAGACGAGCGAGCTGTCGCTGCGCAGGAACATCACGGGGCAGCGGAGGCCGTGGGAGGCCGCGCAGAATTCCACGCCGCCGATCAGGCGTTCCGTCACATCCATCAGCGATGAATTCAGGAAAGCAGTCACCGTGCGCTTTACCGAATTCAGCTTTGAGCGCGCCATCTCATGTCCGCAGGTGACGCCCGCGCACCCGGCGGCCTTTATGATGCCGGCGGCCTCCATCTCATGAAGTGGGTTGCGCGGCGAATACAGCGACGAAACGGCAAAATAGCCGCCGGAATTTTCTTTCGCGAACCGCAGCAAAGCTTCGCGGTCAAGAGCCTGGCGCTCCTTCCCCCAGCCGTTGTGGCCGCCGCGGGCCGAAAGCAGCGCCGCCGGAGAGACCTCCCGCAGTATTTCATCCTTTATGTGCGGAAAATCCTCGTAGCCGATGAGCGCCAGCGCCACGGGAGCGCCCTTGCCCTCCAGCAGCGCGTTGGTCGACAGAGTGGTGGAGATGTTGAGCGATATTATCTCCCCGGGAGAGGCGGACTGAAGCAGCCTGCCCACGGCGGTTTCGATCGAGCTCCTATAATCCGCGTGATCGGTGGAGGTCTTCACGGAGGATAAGATGCTCCGCGTCTCCGTATCGTAAAGCACCCCGTCCGTGTTGGTCCCGCCGACGTCGATGCCTATCGTCAGCCTCTTCAGCCTGGCTTCCTGTCCTTTCCGCATAGATACCCTCCGCAATAAAATTTAGACGCCGGCGCGCGGAACTAACGCCTGCGCGCCGCCGCAAGTATAAAAATCCTTTCTGGAACCTCACATGTCCTTCTTGGTTTTGCGGCGGCGGCTGTCTGCCCGTAAGATGCCGTCAAGCCTTTGAAAACCCCTATGTTCCGACCGCCTCTTTATTTTTGTTTGCCGCATGGCAGACCGCAAATAATGTATTTCAATCCGACGGATATGTCATTGGGATTGAGGCACAAAATCCCCCTCTATTCCGCTCCTTATATTGTATGCTTTGCACAATGGCTGATATTACATCGGACGGCATATGCCGCATATATAAAATCAGCAAACAAAAAGGCCGTTGGCGTATAAGTCCGTTACTCTATTTTCGTGGAAAAACATAGACTTATGGCGGACAAATGGCGTAGAATTATCTTGAGGGGAAACTACTCATCGGTATTTTTTCGGTATTTTGTAAAGGTGGTCGAATGATGAAGCAAATTTTTAAGAATAAAATTATTTTATACATGTTTTTGATCCTCCTTACGGTGACAAATTGGGCCGGGGCGGCAGACGCATCCGCAGGCTTGCCCCCGGAGGAAGTTTTAACTGTTCGCCAGGGCGAACAGGGGGCGGCGCACGCGGCAGACGCATCCGCGGGCTTGCCCCCGGAGGAAGTTTTAACTGTTCGCCAGGGCGAACAGGGGGCGGCGCACGCGGCAGACGCATCCGCAGGCTTGCCCCCAGAGGAAGTTTTAACCGTTCGCCAAGGCGAACAGGGGGCGGCGCGCGCGCAATTTGAGCGGGACAGTCCCGAGACGCGGGCACACATGCAGAGCTGGGGATTCCCTCATAAAGAGGGCGTCGTGCTGGTCCTTTGCGGCGGCGGCATGAAAGGGCTCTCGCACCTCGGCGTGTTCGAGGTCCTTGAACGCGAAAAAATCCCCGTGGCCGCCATAATCGGCACCAGCATGGGCTCGATAATGGGCGGCCTTTACGCCTCGGGACGCACGCCTGAGGATATGCGCGAGGTGCTGTCAAAGGTTGACCTCATGGAGATAATGTCGGGGCGAAACAGGAGCGACCTCATAAACGGCTATAACAAACCGGCCGTCCCAGGCGATTCGCTGTTCTCCTTTACGATAGACAAAAATAAAAACGAGCAGGGACGCCTCGGAGCCCTCAACGCGAAAGACCTCTACGCCTTCCTCAGCGACCTTACCTCCCACGTTTCGGTGACGGACTTCGACCACCTTCCGATCCCCTTTGCCGCGGTGGCTACGAATCTGGGGAACGGCGACACCGTCATACTGCGCAACGGCAACCTGGCTTCCGCGCTGCGCGCCTCGATGTCGATACCCGTCGTCTTCGACCCCTGGCCGATGAACGGCATGCTCCTGGTCGACGGCGGCCTGAAGGCCAACCTGCCGGTACTCGAGGCGAAAAAGATATTCCCGGGACATCCGATCGTCGCCGTCAACCTCTCTCCGGAGGATATTACAAAGAAAAACGAGAACTTCCGCACCATGTTCGACGTCGCGGCGCAGACGCTGGATATTCTCATGGTGCAGCAGATCCGCCAAAACGTGGAAGCCGCCGACCTTGTCATCACCCCCGAGGTGAGCGGGTTCAGTACCTTCGCCTCAGGAGGCTATGACAAGATAATCGACAAAGGGATGGAAGCCGCCGAGGAAAAGGTCCCCGAGCTGAAGAAACTTGTCGAAGAAAAATGCCATACCTGGGATCACAGCAGAGTGGAGCGAACCAGGAGGTACGGCCCCCCCGTCGTCGCCGAGGTGCGCTTCGAGGGGGTCCCTGAGGGAGTTGCCGAGGAGCTGCATGAAAAGTACGAAGACTGGATCGGCAAGCCGCTAGATATGAGGCTCGTGGCGGACACAGTGACCCAGATATCAACGCGCGACGACATAAAGTCTGTCGACGGACGCACGGAGAACATCTCGCGCGGCTCGGTCGCCGTCATCTTCCAGATAGAACGGCCCGCGAAATATGAATTTGGCGTAGACGGATATGCGAGCAACCTTTACTGGAATCGCTGGATCTCGCTCTCCGCGGTGGTGCACGACACCCTCATGGCGGGAGATTCCGCCTCGCTCGAGTTCCGCTTTGGCACCACCTGGGGCGCGATGATGCGCTACTTCACGGTGGAGGACGAGAAAGATTCCCAGTGGGGACTCGTGCTCGCGGGACGCCGGGAAGAGTACGAGCCATATAATTACGGGAACGCCGAATTTGAGCGGTATACGGCAAAAGCCGCCTGGTACAAAAAGCTAAACGGACGTTTGCGCGTAGGCCTCGGCTACGGAGCGCAGCGCGTCACCTCGCTCGGCAATGATACGATCAACGATCACGGCCCATACTTTACGTTCAGCTTCAACACGCTTGACGACCCTATACTGCCGACGAAGGGGATGGTCGTTATGAGCGACCTCTGGTTCCCGATAGATCATAACGTGGTCTCGAACACCCAATTCCGTACCTACGTCCCATTCCTGAAGATGGGTAAGGTGATCTTTGCCGGCGGCCTCAAAACGGGAGATGCCGACAGCCTCGCCTACGCGGCGATGCTCGGCACGCGCGAAGAGCTCTACAGCCTCGGGCAGCACCCGCTGGTAGGGGACCAGGCTTACTGGCTCCACCTTGGAATAGAACGAGTATTCACCCGCTCGTGGTGGGGCGGAGTGAACGTGGAGATATTCGGCAACTACGGACAGACCATGTACGACTGGAAGAACGCCGACAGCCGCTGGGAGGTGGGCGCGGCGCTGTCCATCCCGACGAACAACTTCAGCAGCAAACTGGTATTCGTCTACGACGATGACGGCGGTTTCACGATAGGCTATACCATCGGAGTGCCGCGGTTCTGGGACGGCCCTCTTCCTTAAACCTGTAAATCGGCGTTTATACGCGCCGTCTGCGTCATAACTTGCCCTCTGAGTGTCCTCGCCGTATGACCAATACGGCTCCGGTACTCAGAGGGCAAGTTATTTAGCATCCGGCACGTCTAAACGCCGATTTACACGATTGGAAGTTAAAGATAAACAGCGATTTACCCTTCCTCCAAAATTACCCGGCACTAGCCATTTTACGCAAAATCCCCTATAATATTTTGCGGCATAATTTTGCAACCGATTGCAAAAAAATTTTTACGGAGGTGCAACATGGCTAAGAAAAAACTGATTTACGGGATCGACGACCGTCCGCCGACGCCGATACTTATTCTTGCCGGCGCGCAGCATGTTCTCACGCTTTTCGGAGCGACCACCCTCGTCCCCCTCATCTTCGGCCCCGCGATGGGCATGACTACACAGCAGATCGGCGCTTTCATCGGCTGCGTCTATTTCAGCATGGGTATAGCCACGCTCATCCAGACACACCCGAAGCTCGGCTCGGGGCTGCCGATCGTGCAGGGCTCCAGCTTCAGCTTTATTCCCCCCATCATGACGATCATCGGCGCCTATAAGAGCCTCGGCCCCGACGTGATCATGCAGTATGTCGGCGGCGCGCTCGTCGTAGGCGGCATCGTGCTCTCGCTGCTCGGTTACAGCAAGCTTATCGGCCGCATCAGGAAGATCATCACCCCCGTCGTCATCGGCCCGACGATCATGGCGATCGGTTTTTCGCTCGCGCCGACGGCGATCCAGTTCAACGCGGCGAATTTCTGGCCCGTCTCGCTGCTCGTCGTCGTGATGGTCTTTTTCTTCAGCCTCGTCTCTAAGAACAAGTATTTCAATATTTTCGCCGTGCTCGGCTCGATCGTGATCGCCTATCTGCTCTGTCTCGCGCTCTCCGTGAGCGGCGTCTTCGCGCCGGGCCATCCCGCCTATATCAACCTCCAGAGCGTCTATGACGCGCCGTGGCTCCGCTACAGGCTGTTCATGCCCTGGGGCGTGCCTAAGTTCTCGGGCCTCGCGGTCGGCGCGATCGCCGCGGGCTTTTTCTGCGTGATGATCGAATCGATCGGCGACTATCATAACTGCTCCTACGCGGCGGGCATCGACGACCCGACGCCGGAGCAGATAAACCGCGGCATCGGCGCGGAGGGCATGTGCTGCGCGCTTTCGGGGATACTCGGCTCGGTCGGCACTACTTCGTACACGGAAAATATCGGCCTTATCGGCCTCACGGGCGTCGCGAGCCGCCATGTCGTGCGCGCCGGCGCGGTGATCCTGATCCTGCTTTCGCTGATCGGCAAGCTCGGCGCGCTGATCGCCACGATGCCCTCGCCGGTCATCGGCGGCGCCTATATCACGCTCTTCGGCACGATCGGCGCTCTCGGCATCCAGAACCTCATGCGCGCCGATATGGGCAGCCAGCGCAACGTGCTCATCGTCGGCTTCGCCTTCCTGATGGCGCTCGGCCTCCCCGGATGGGTGGAACCGAATCAGGCGCTTTTCACGGGACTTTTCGGCACGACCTTCGGCGGTATGATATGGGCCGTCCTTAAGACGCCGATGGCGGTCGCGGGGATACTCGCGGCGATCTGCGACAACCTCGTCCCCGGCACGCCGAGCGAGCGCGGCATCCTCAGCGGCATCGAAGAGGCGCAGGAGAATGTAAAGAAACCGAAGGCATAATAAAGTTATAGAAGCTATCAATGACCGCTCAACTGAGGGGAGGCTGACGCCTCCTCTTTTTGTTGTACTTTTGTTGTACCTGGGAGTTTATAATTTCCTCTGCGGCCGGCCGCTTCGGCGAAGGTAACGTGTGAGCCCCAGGCGGTATTTTTACATTACCGTTACATTTGGCCGCGCCGTTTAATATTCTCTTAAACATTTGCCGCGCCGTATATGATATAGTTTTAAAGTTGTATAGAAATGACGATTTTGAATGTAAAATACGCCAGATATTTTGTAACGGCAGAGAAAGGTACGGTCATATATGCTTTCATCCATCTCAAAACGGAATATTTTCTTTATCGCCATCGCCGCGGCGCTGGTCCTCCTGTATATAGTCCCGCTCGGCTCTTACCCGCTGATGGAGCCCGACGAGGGACGCTACGCGGAGATACCGCGCGAGATGATCGAATCCGGCAATTACATCACGCCGATGCTGAACTACGTAAAATATTTTGAAAAGCCCGTCTTTCTCTATTGGATGAACGCCGCCAGCTTCCATATCTTCGGGCAGAACGAATTTGCCGCGCGTATCGGCACGGCGCTCTGCGCGCTCGCGGGGGCGCTGGCGACGGGGATGCTCGGGGCCTTTATTTACGGGCGGATCGCCGGCTTTATCGCGGGGGTGGTGACGGCGACTTCGCTGCTCTATTTCGCGATCGGCACGATCAATATCACGGATATGCCGCTCTCTTTTTTCCTCACGCTCGCCTTCGCCTCTTTCTACGCCGCGCACGTCAAGGAAGAAAAAAAGTATTATCTGCTTTTCTATTTCGCCTGCGCGATGGCGCTGCTGACGAAGGGGCTTATCGGCGTGGTGCTGCCGGGCGCGGTGATCTTTTTTTACATTATCTTCACAAAGCAATGGAAGCTTTTTTATAAGCCGCTCTATCTGCCGGGGATAGTCCTCTTTTTCGCGGTGAGCGTGCCGTGGTTCTATCTGGTCTGCCGCGATAATCCCGATTTTTTCCGCTTTTTCTTCATTCAGGAGCATTTCCTGCGTTACGCGACGAAGATGCACCACCGCTATGAACCCTTCTGGTTCTTCTTCCCGATGATCCCGCTCGGCCTCGTTCCCTGGACGGCTTTCTTTTTCGCCCTCTTCAGCAAGAAGAGCGTCGCGCGCTCGCCGGAGGGAGCGGAGGAAAAACGCGCCGGCATCTATCTGGCGCTCTGGTTCGCCGTGATTTTTCTATTTTTCTCTTTCTCTGATTCCAAGCTGATCCCCTACATCGTCCCCTGCCTGCCGCCGCTCGCGATCCTGATCGGGGCGGATATCGTGAGGATGGCCAGGGACAGGGAGTGGCACGGATATGTACCGCTCACGCTGGCGCTGACGAGCGGACTGCTCGGCGCGGGGCTGATAATCTATCCCGCCTTCGGGGAGCACGCAAGCCCCGCGCAGGCCTGGCCGATCGCCGTCAAGGCCGGCTTCGGCCTCATTGGGATGCCGGCGGTGGTCTGGTATTATACCTCGCGCGGAGGCAAAAGATATAAGGAGGCTGTTCGCGCGCTCATTCTCTGCTCGGTGCTTTTCATCTCCGGGCTGCAGGATGTTTATAATATCGTGGCCCCCATGCGTACCATGAAAGAGGTCTCCGAGGTGATAATCAAAGAGAGAAAGCCCGGAGATGTGATCGTCGCCTACGACGAGGTGCTGCAGGGCATACCATTTTATACGGGGCAGCGCGTGATGCTCGTCGGGAACCCGGGCGAGCTTGAGTACGGATCGAAGCAGCCGCTTGAGTACGGTTCAAAGCGCCCGGAGGGCGAAGGCTGGTTTCTTTCAAAGGAAGAGTTTATGCGGCAGTGGCACGCGAGGGAAAAACGCTTTATACTGGTTGTGAAAAATGGAGGCCGTTTCGAGGAGTTATTCCCCCGCGGCGACACGGGAACGGCGGAAAAGATAGAACGCGGAAAATATGTGATTCTCTTCTACAGGGAGGAGCCGACAAAATGAGAAAAGAATTTTTGCCCTTCGCCAAACCAAGCGTCAGCGAAGAGGCGATATCCGACGTCGCGGATTCTATCCGCAGCGGCTGGCTTGCGATGGGACCGAAGACGATACGCTTTGAGGAAACTTTCGCAAAATATACGGGCGCGAGCTACGCGCTCTCGGTAAACTCCGCCACCGCGGGGCTGCACTGCGCGCTGATGGCGCTCGGCCTCGGCCCCGGCGACGAGGTGATCACGACGCCGATGACCTTCGCGGCGACGGTGAACGCGATCCTCTTCACGGGCGCGAAGCCGGTCTTCGCCGATATCGACAGGGAGACGCTCGACATCGTGCCGGAAAATATCGAACGCGCGGTGACGAAGGCGACGAAGGCGGTGATCCCGGTCCATTTCGCGGGGATGCCCTGCGATATGGACAAGATCGAGGCGATCGCCGGGGCGCACGGCCTCGCGATAGTCGAGGACGCGGCGCACGCGCTCGGAGCGTCATATAAGGGGCGCCGGATCGGCGCGGACCGCGGCGCGCGGCGGCTGTCGGTCTTCAGCTTCCACCCGACTAAAAACATCACCACGGGCGAGGGCGGCATGATCTGCACCGGCGACGAGGAGCTCGCGGAGAAGATCATGGTGCTGCGCCAGAACGGCATGTCCAAGGGCGCCTGGAACCGCTACGCGGCGAAGGGCAGCGCCAATTATGACATTTTCTTCCCCGGCCTTAAATACACGATGATGGACATCCAGGCGGCGATCGGCAATTCACAGATGAGGGAGCTGCCGGAGTTCAACCGCCGCCGCGCGGAGCTGGCCGCCTTCTACCTGCGCGAGCTCGCCGGCGTGAAGGGGCTGATCCTGCCCCGGCGCGCGCCGTGGGAGTATGAGCATTCGTGGCACATTTTCACGCCCTTCGTCGATATCGACCGTCTCGGCTTCTCCCGCGACGAATTCATGGCGCGCATGAAGGAGCGCAACATCGGCACGGCGCTGCACTATCAGGCGCTGCACCTCTTTACCTGCTACCGCGAGGTGACGGGCATGGACCGCGGCGATCTGCCGGAGGCGGAATATGTCTCCGACCGCATCGTCTCGCTGCCGCTCTTCCCCGCGATGACGGACGGCGACGCGCGCGACGCGGCGGCGGCGATAAGAGAGGTGTGCGGATGTTAGAGGCGGCGAAGGCGGTTGAGGTCTCGATCGTCATCCCCGCCTACAATGAGGAGGAATCGCTGCACAAGCTCTTCGAGGAGCTTTGGCCCGTGATGGAGAACCTCGGGCGAAGCTTCGAGGTGATTTTCATCAACGACGGCAGCCGCGACGCGACGATGGGGATACTTTACGACTTTTACCGGCTTCACCCGGAGATGCGCGTGATCGACCTCGGCGCGAATTTCGGACAGCACATGGCGATCATGGCGGGCTTCGACCACGCGCGCGGCGGCAAGATCATCACGCTCGACGCCGACCTGCAGAACCCGCCCTCGGAGATACCGAACATCATCAAACAGATGGACGAGGGGCACGACGTCGTCGGCACGTACCGCGTCGGCCGCCGGGACCCGATCTTCCGCAAGGTCGCCTCGAAGTTCATCAACAAGCTCACCAACCGCATCGCGAAGCTTAAAATACGCGACTACGGCTGCATGCTGCGCGGCTATGACCGGCGCATCATCGACATCATCAACCACAGTCAGGAATCGACGACCTTCATCCCCGCGCTCGCGCAGAAGTTCGCCGTCAACCCCATAGAGATACCCGTCGCGCACCGCGAGCGCGAGCTTGGAGAATCCAAGTACGGACTCTTCCAGCTGATACGCCTCAATTTCGACCTGATGACGAGCTTTTCGCTCGTGCCGCTGCAGCTCGTGACGATGGCCGGCATGCTGCTCTCGGTGATCTCCTTTCTGCTGCTCTTTTATATGTTCGCCCGCCGCCTCTTCCTCGGCGTCGGCACCTGGCAGCTCTTCCTCGAACAGGCATTCGAGGCCTCCCAGTTCGTCATCGGCAGCATCACGCTCTTCTCGCTCGGCATCATCGGCGAGTATATCGGCCGCATCTACCGCGAGGTGAGCAAACGCCCGCGTTATTCGGTGAGAAAGATCTTCGAGCACGATGACCAGGCCTAGGACCGTCATCTTCGCCTACAGCGAGGTCGGCTGCCTCTGCCTTGAAGAGCTGATAAAAGACGGCGCGAACGTCGCCGCCGTCTTCACGCACGAGGACGACCCTCACGAGAATATCTGGTTCCGCTCCGTTAAAGAGATCGCCGAAAAAAACGGCATCCCCGTGCGCACGCCGAAAAAGCTTGAGGCGGATGAGATCGAATATTTCAATTCCCTCGCGCCGGAGCTCGTCTTATCTTTCTACTACCGCGCACTGATACCGAAGGCGGTGCTCGACGCGCCGCGCCTCGGGGCCTACAACCTCCACGGGGCGCTGCTGCCGAAATACCGCGGACGCGCCTGCGTCAACTGGGCCGTCCTCAACGGCGAAAGGGAGACGGGCGCGACGCTCCACGTAATGACGGAAAAGGCCGACCGCGGCGACATCGTCGACCGGCAGGCGGTGCCGATAGAGTTCACCGACACGGCCTACGACGTCTTCATGAAGGTGGCGGAGGCCGCGCGGCAGATAGTCGCGCGCCGGCTGCCGGAGCTTGAGGCCGGGAGCGCGCCGCGCCGCCCGCAGGACGAATCGGCGGCGACCTGCTTCGGACGCCGCCGCCCGGAAGACGGCAAGATAGACTGGTCCAAAAGCGCCGAGGAGATTTATAATCTTATACGTGCGGTGACGCATCCTTTCCCGGGGGCCTTTACAGAGCTGGCGGGAAAGAAATATTATATATGGAAGGCGCGCCCGATCGAGGGCGGCGCGAAGCCTCATACGATCGTCAGCGAGAACCCGCCCGTCATCGGCACCGGCGACGGGCTTCTTGAGATATTGAGGCTCCAGCCCGAGGGCGGAGAGGAAGGGGAGACTTTGCAATGAAACTATTCATCACCGGAGTAAACGGCTTCATCGGCACACATCTGCTGGAAAATATTCTCGCCAAAACCGACTGGGAGGTCGACGGCTTCGATATCGCCTCCACCAATCTCGAACCTTACGAGGGGGAGAACCGCTTTGCCTTCCGCAAGGGCGACATCTTCAAGGACAACGAGGTGCTTGAAGCCGAAGTGATAAAGGCCGACGCCGTCATTCCGCTGGCGGGGATCGCAAAACCGGCCTATTACATCAAGAAGCCGGTCTGGACCTTCGAGCTTGACTTCGAGCAGAATCTCAAAATGGTACGCCTCTGCGCAAAGCACGGCAAGCGGATAATCTTCCCTTCGACTTCGGAGGTCTACGGAATGAGCGGCGACGCGGAGCTCAAGGAGGACGAAAGCCCGCTCACCACCGGCCCCATCGTCAAGATGCGCTGGATATACAGCTGCTCCAAACAGATGATGGACCGCATGATAATGGCTTACGGGCAGGAACAGGATCTGCAGTATACGCTATTCCGCCCCTTCAACTGGGTCGGCCCGCGGCTCGACACCTTCAAGGACGCCGAGGAACGCCAGGCGCGCTCCGTCACGCAGATGCTCTACGACATCATCTACCGGCGCAAGATATCGCTGGTAAACGGCGGCGAACAGCGCCGCAGCTTCACCTGGATCGGCGACGGCATCGAAGGGCTGACGGCGATCATCAGAAATGAGGGCAATAAGGCCGACAGCGAGATATTCAACATCGGCAACCCGGCCAACAACTATTCGGTGAAAGAGCTCGCCGAACTCCTCATCGACGAGGCGAAAAAGTTTCCGAAATTCCGCGAAGCCGCGGAGGCCACGGAGCTGGAGATCATCCCCGCCTCGGCCTACTACGGCAAGAGCTACGACGACATGCAGAACCGCCTGCCCTCCGTCAAAAAGATGGAGATGAAGCTCGGCTGGAAGCCGAAGACCGGTATGCGCGAGATGCTTAATAAAACGATAGAGTGGTATGCCGAAAACGAGGCCAGATAATAATGACGCGGCTCGCCGTTAAGGTCGACGTCGACACGCTGCGCGGCTACCTGGAGGGTGTGCCGCGCATGCTCGCCCTGTTCAAGAAAACGGGGATAAGGGCCAGTATCTTTTTTTCCTTCGGGCCGGACAACTCCGGCAAGGCGATACGGCGCATCTTCCGTCCCGGCTTCATCTCCAAGATGATGCGCACCAAGGCTCCGTCGACCTACGGACTGAAGACGCTCATGTACGGCACGCTGCTGCCCGCGCCGCTGATAGTCCCCGCCGACCCCGGCATCGTGCGCCGCGCCTCGGAAGAGGGACACGAGGTCGGCGTCCACGCCTGGGATCACGTCTACGTGCAGGATTGCCTCGGCAAAATATCGAAAGAGGAATATCTTGCGCTCTACAAAAGGGCGGAGGCCCTCTATAGGGAGATCTGCGGACGCGGCCCGGCGGAGATCGCCGCCCCCGGCTGGCAGGTCTCGCACGCCGTCCTTGAGGCGGAGCAGGAGCTCGGCCTCGCCTATGCGAGCGACGTTCGCGGATACGCCCCCTTCATGCCGGTATTCGAGGGCGTCGAATACGGCGTGCCGCAGATACCGACGACGCTGCCGACGATGGACGAGATATACGGCCTGCCCGGCATCAACGACGTGACCATCCCCAAAGCGTGGCTTGACGGGATGGATAAAGATTGGAACGTGCTCACCGTCCACGCGGAGATGGAGGGGATCTCAAAGCTCACCGTCTTTGAAAACTTCCTCAACATGGCGAAGGCGTTGGGCGTCGAGTTCCGCACGCTCGGCGAATACGCGCGGGAGGCGCCGCTGCCGCGCGGCGAGATAATGATCGGGACCCTCACGGGACGCGCGGGCACGCTCGCGGTGCAGCTATAAGCGCATCCGCACGCTTGCTTCATATGGTAATCTAAATTGTCAGCGCGGAGCGCTGCGAAGGAATAGATAAGATGCTTGATAAGATAACGCTTTTTCTGATACTCGCCTCGGCGGGAACAAACGCCCTCGGCAGCACGGTCATGAAGCACGCCTACGGCGGAGACAGCGATATGGTCTCCTCCGGCGTCGTCGGCGCCTTTCTGAAGATCGCGCTAAACCCCTGGATCGTGATCGGGCTCGGCCTCTTCGGAATATCCTTCTTCTTCATGGCGGCGGCGCTCTCCCGCGCCGAGCTGACTCTCGCCTATCCGCTGATGTCGGGCATAGTCTATCTGCTGCTGCTCGCGATCGGCTTTTTTATATTCCATGAAAAGATCACCCTGATGCGGATCGGAGGCATGGCCTTCATCCTCGCGGGTATAACGATGCTCGCTATCAAGAGTTAAAAGGAGAAATAAATAGATGAAAATTTGTGTTGTTGGAACGGGATATGTCGGACTCGTCACCGGCACCTGTTTCGCGGAGAACGGACATACCGTCTGCTGCGTCGATATCGACGAAGAGCGGATAGGCAAACTCAGGAACGGGATCAGCCCGATATACGAACCGGGGCTCGACGAACTGATCGAGAGGAACCAGCGCGAGGGACGCCTCTCCTTTTCCACTAAAATAAAAGACGGCCTCGAGGGGACGCAGCTCTGTTTCATCGCCGTCGGCACGCCGCCGGCGGACGACGGAAGGGCGGACCTCGCGCAGGTGCTCGCCGCCATCGACGACATCGGCTCGGAGCTTTCGCACTCCTGCTATATCGTCGTCAAGTCAACGGTCCCCGTCGGCACCGGCACGCTGCTCTGCAAACGCATCAAGAGCCATCTGCGCGGGCGCGGCATGGAAAAGATCAACCTCGAGATACTTTCAAACCCGGAATTCCTCAAAGAGGGGATGGCGATAGAGGACTGCCTGCACCCGGACCGCGTCGTGATCGGCGCCGCCTCCGACGAGGCGCGCGCGGTGATGCGCGAGCTCTACCTGCCTTTCGTCAGCGAAGAGAGGATCATCTTCATGGACCCGGCCTCCGCCGAGATAACGAAGTACGCCGCGAACACCATGCTGGCGGCGCGCATCAGCTTCATGAACGAGATCGCGCAGCTATGCGACAAGGTGGGGGCCGACGTCCTCTCCGTTAAGAAGGGAATGGCCTCGGACCGCCGCATCGGCGAATATTTCCTCAACGCGGGCTGCGGTTACGGAGGCTCCTGCTTCCCGAAGGACGTCAAGGCGCTCTGCTACATCGGCGAGGGACAGGGGCTGGATATGACGATGGCCTCCGCCGTCAGCAAGGTGAACCGCAAGCAGAAGGAGCAGCTCCACATAATGATGCGCGAGCGCTTCGGCGAGGATATGGAGGATATCGAGGCGGCGATCATGGGACTCGCATTCAAACCGCAGACGAACGACATGCGCGAAGCGCCTTCGATCGCGCTGATCCGCGGCCTGCTCAACTGCGGCGCCGCCGTGCGCGCCTACGACCCGATCGCGATGGACGAGGCACGTAAACTGCTGCCGGAGAACGTCGGATATGCCGGCGATATCGAATCTCTGGTCGACGGTGCGGACTGCGCCGTGATCGTCACCGAGTGGCGGCAGTTCAGAGAGGCCGACTGGGAAAAGCTCGGAAAGCTGATGAAGCGAAAGATCGTCTTTGACGGCCGCAACATCTGCGACCCCGATAAGATGAGAGCCCTCGGATTTGAATATTACTGCATCGGCAGAAACATGCGCCCCTGCCGTTAGTCCGCGGCGCGGATAGATCCCCCATGACCGGAGAGGACGGAGAAAAGATGAGACCGCTGATCGGAATCCCGACATCGCCATTCAAACACAGCTATTCGGAAATCACACCCGTAAATATAGATAAGGAAGAGTTCGACTATTTCTGGCTCCTCTCGGTGCTGACGGAAAAGATCGTCTCCTGCGTGCGCGCCGCCGGCGGCGTCCCGCTGCTGCTTACGGCGACGCGCGACGCACAAGAGATAAAGGCCGCCGCTTCAAAACTGGACGGCTTCGTCTTCGCCGGAGGCAGCGATATCGCCCCCGCCTTTTACGGAGAAGAGGACAGGGGGACTATCTCTCCCGACCTCGACCGCGACAGCTTTGAGCTGGCCCTCTGCCGCGAAGCGCTTGAGAAAAACAGGCCGCTGCTGGGGATCTGCCGCGGCTGCCAGCTCCTGAACGTGGCCCTCGGCGGTTCGCTCATACAAGACCTGCCGGACGTTAAAGACGACTGGGGCCTCCACCGCCGTCCCGACATCGTAAGAGGCTACGTGCACGACGTAAAAATCACCGTGCCGACGCTCTTTCCCAACAACCGCGGCGAAACGATGAAGGTAAACTCCATGCATCATCAAGCGGTCGGACGCCTTGCGAAACAGGCGGAGGCCGCGGCGAGGACCGAAGACGGGATCATCGAGGCGATCTGGGCGCCGGCCTATAAATACGCCGTGGGGGTACAGTGGCATCCGGAGTGCCTTGCGGAAGACGACGGCGTACAGGCCGACATTTTCAGGGCGGTCGTCGCAAAGGCGGAGGAATAAAGAGAGACAACGTGCCGCGGGAGACCGCCGCCCGCGCGCAGTAAGCCCTTAACTGGGTCCTTCCTCCCGTATTACGGGGGCGACCCCGCGCAGCCCGGCCGAAATCATCTCCAGCACGCGGTTTCCGCGCGTTCTCATCTCAAGCTGTTCGCAGAGCAGCGTCCGCTTGTCGCTGGTCCTGTTTTCAAGGAAATCCAGCTTCTTCTCTCCGAAGAGGTTGGCGGTCTTGTCCATGTTTCTCCTGTCGTAATGGTAGAGGACGTATCTCAGCAGAACGGCGTCGCTCTTCAGTTGGGTATACCGGCGCCGCTCCCCGGAGAGCTTCCGCTCGATATCCTCGGTGCTGTTATTGGCATTGGAGAGATAACGCCCCTTCTCCCACCTCTTCAGATCATTTATACGCCATCTGAGGATATCTGTGACGATCTCCCGGTATACGTTGGTAATGACCGGGCTCTTGGCCTCCCCGGTGAATATCAGCAGCGGCCGGTCAAGCGTATCGCAGAGGTTCTTCTGATAGCAGCGAAGGTATTTCTCCCAGAAGACCTCGCTCTCAAAGAGCTCGCGCCGCCCGCCGTCGTCAAGCATCATATAATAGGCGTTGTAGCTGTCTTCAAGTTCTTTCCTGAGTTTTTCACATTCTCTGCCGAAGGCTTTATCGCTCATTTCGACAAAACGCGACTGCGGAGCGTCGGAAAAATCGTGGCATAGAAAAGAGGACGCCCTAAGGCGCGGTTTCGTATCGCTGGCCAGAGGCACGGCGGGAAAAACGAATAAGGCGATCATAGAACACCACAGGATACAACTGCGGCCAGACATTATACTAAGCCCCTTCATGATCGGCGCCCCCTTTTCTTTTTTATAACTTTTTTAGATTCTGCGCACGATAAAATAATAGGGCCATCACATGAAAAGGGAATCGGGTAAAATACGCTTTTCAGAGACCGGAAGCGAGACGAACTGCCAAGCGAGCTTCCGTGAAAATCCAATCATTCCGCCCCGCGAGCCATAGGACCATACGCGGCGGCAGAAAAACGGCTTTCCCGCCGCTCCGGCCTTCGCCGGCTGGACCCGGCGAAGCCAAACGCCAGACCCGCCGCCCGGGAACCGATAAGATCCGACGCAGGCGGCGGGCCTCTTACGAAAAGGTCTCTTTAGTTTATGGATTTATCCCTGCCGGCGCGTCTGTTCGGCTTTAAAAGCCGTGTCCAGCGCCTCCGCCAGCACATCAGGCTCGATCGGCTTGGCTACGTGGCCGTTCATGCCGTTGGAAAGCGTCTTCGTAATATCCTCGTTGAAAGCGTCGGCGGTCAGCGCGATGATCTGTATCGTCTTCGCTTCGGGGTGTGCGGAGCAGCGTATCGCGCGCGCGGCCTCGTAGCCGTTCATATGCGGCATCTGGATATCCATAAGGATC
This sequence comes from Cloacibacillus evryensis DSM 19522, assembly GCF_000585335.1. Taxonomy (NCBI): domain Bacteria; kingdom Thermotogati; phylum Synergistota; class Synergistia; order Synergistales; family Synergistaceae; genus Cloacibacillus; species Cloacibacillus evryensis. Next base: position 211,670 of record NZ_KK073872.1, on the reverse strand, counting down.
GCGTCGTAATAGCCCGGGGCCGAGGCCAGGAATTTATCGACCGCCATCCGCCCGTCCATGACCGAATCGCACTCCAGGCCGAACTTGCCGAGCAGCCCCTCCGCCACCATGCGGTTCATGGCGTTGTCCTCGGCGAGAAGGACGCGCTTTCCGCTGAAGTCGCGCGGCGCGGCGGGCGCCGCCTTTTTCCCCGCGACGCCGCCGCCGGTCAGCGTCATAAAGAGGTCGAAAAGCGAGGACTGGAAAAGAGGCTTGGGGATGAACATATTCGCCCCCGCCTCTACGGCGCTTTCTCCGGCCTGATTATGCTCGTAAGCCGAGACGACGATGATGATGACGTTCCTGTTGAATTTTTCCCTGATGCGCTTTGTGATCTCTATGCCGTCCATGTTGGGTATTTTCCAGTCTATCAGGCAGATGTTATAGGGAGCGTCCTCGCCCGCGCAGCGTTCGAGCTCGGCGATGGCGGCTTTGCCGTCCCCGACGCAGGCGTAGCGCACGCCGATGCGCCCCAGCACTACCGATATGTACTCGCGCTCGGCGGGCTCGTCGTCCACGGCCAGAACGCGCAGTTTTTCGATCCCCGCCGGCATCTGCGCGTCCAGCAAGGCCTCTCCCTTAATGAAAGGAAGGTCTACGACAAAGGCCGTCCCCTTTCCGCTGACGCTTTCCACACAAATCGCGCCGTCCATCATGCTGACGAGGCTCTTCACGATCGAGAGGCCGAGCCCGCTGCCTCCGTATTTCTGCGCGACGGCGGCGCTCTCCTGCTCAAAGGGCTTGAAAAGCCGCGCCTGCATCTCTTTCGTGATGCCGCAGCCGGTGTCGGATACCTCGATACGGATAAAGGCCTTGTTCCCGGAAGCGTCGCGCTGGCTGATCTTGAGCCAGACATGCCCCTCCGTCGTGAATTTCACGGCGTTGCTGAGCAGGTTCATCAAGATCTGGTTCACGCGCAGCTGATCGCCGATGAACCAGTCGTCCACCGGCGTCAGCAGCTTCGTCTCATATAGCAGCCCCTTCTGATGGCACTGCGCGAGATAAAGGCTGGTGACGCTGTGGATCATGTGCCGGAAGTCAAAGGGCGCGTGGGCGATCTTCATCTTGCCGGATTCGATCGACGACATGTCAAGCACGTCGTTTATCACCAAGAGCAGTTGTTTGGAGGCGACCTCCGTGTTGGTGAGATAGCCCTCGAGCTGCCGCGGCTCCGCCCCCCTGGCCAGGGTTATGAAGCCGATGATCGCGTTCAGCGGCGTCCGCATCTCATGCGAGACGCGCGAAAGGAACTGGCTCTTGGCGGCGTCCGCGCGTTCACCCGCCGCGAGCGCGTCGGCGAGGAGTCCGCTGCGGCGCTTTTCCTCGGCCAGCTGCGCATGTTCGCGCCTCCTCTTACGGGAGAGCAGGACGGAAAAGGCGGCAAGGCCCAGCATGATAAAGAGGGCGGCGACGATCCCGGAAACTACGAGCGGGCTGCCGTAGATAAAGCCCACAAACGAGAACGGTTTTTCAGTATAGGAGGCATGCCTTTGGTCGATCGCCTTTATCTCCTCGTTTTTGATACTGAGGACGCTCTTGTTGAGTATCGAAAAGAGCAGATGGCTCTGGCGGCCGCTGACGGCAACGGCGAAGGAGGTGTTGTAGCCGTAGAGGTCTTCTATCATCAGCCGGTTCGTTTCGTCGTTCTGGGCGGCCAGCTCGGCGCTGCGGCGGTATAAATAGGTCACGCTCTGCTTTCCCGAGAGCACGGCCCCCACGGCCCCGGCGACGGTATCATAGTAGACGGCGTCGCGGCGCTTGTCTGAAAGGTATTCCCCGTATTTGGCGGAGATATCCGAATCCTTCAGCAGCGCGGCCGAAGAAAAGCCGTCGCCGCCCCGTTTGTAGAGCCTTGTGACGGAGGCGTCCAGATAGGGCGCGGTCAGGCGGCAGCCCATCGCCTCGGCCTCGGCGTAATCGTACCTGGCGTCGAAACGGATATCTGTTTTTCCCGACTTCGCCAGCCGCCGGTATTCCTCGCGGCTGCCGGTCTCGATCAATTGGATGTTCAGTCCGCTGCGCTCGGTGATCATCCGCGCGATATCGCTGATGATGCCGACGGGGCGGCCGTTTTCAAAGGAAGAGAACGGCGCGCGGTCCGGGTTTATAAGCGCGGTGAGTTTCACGCCGCGCATGGCTTCGATATAGGCGCGCTCTTCGACCGTGAAAGCTATTTCCTCTCCGCAGTCGGGAGTGTAGTACTTGTTCATAAGCATCGTGAGCAGCTCCGGCTCGTCGTTGCTCAACTGTTCAAGCGCCTCGTTTACCTCCGCCATGAGCCGGCGGTTTCCCTTGCGCGTCATGATATAAAACGGAGAGGAGGCGAACTGCGCCAGCACCCATTCGTCGTCGATCGAGCGAAGGTTGCTTGTAAGCGCGGCGTCGATCTCTCCGCCCGTTTTAAGGGATTTGACCATGGAGGCGGTATCGTCAAAATAGACTGTGGAGTAAGAGAACCCTTTCTGAGCGGCGAACCCGGCAAGGTCGTCATTGCGGCTGTTGCGCCTGATCATGCCGACGCGCATGCCGTTCCAGTTGGCATAATCCTTGAGCGCGAATTTTTTGTCTCCGGCCTTCACGGTCAATATCGCGGCGGAGGTGCCGACGGGCCTGTCCGAGAAATCAAAGCGCTTCCGGCGTTCCGCGGTATTCTGGGCGCTCGTGAGCAGGTCTATTTCTCCCTTTTCCAGCATACGCTGCATTTCGCCCCAGCCCTTGCCGTATCCGACATACTCGTACCGCCAATCGGTATATCCAGCCATGTGCTGGAGCAGATCATAGCCGTAGCCCGAGCGGGCGCCGTCCCCTGATGTCACGTGGTATCCGTCGAAGGCGAAAAATCCCACGCGGACCGTCCGCAGATCTTGTCCGTGCGCGGCGGCCGCGCACGGAGACGCGCAGAGGATCAGCAAAAAACAGATAATGACGCCCGCCACCAGCCCGGCGGTCTGTCGGCGCTCTCTCATATAATGCCCCTTCTCTCTGAAAACTGCCGGCGCAAAAGACATCTTTACGCGATAGATATCCGCTTCAAGATATTCGCGCCTGTCTTCCCATCATCGCACGGAAACCGGAACGGCGGTACGATGCCGCCGCTAATTCCGCTCAAACGACACATATTATCAATAATATATAAAATCTAATCAATTAAAGCTCTTTCAAAAGCAGGTGTCAATAGAAAATTTGATTTGCCGGGCACGGCCCCGCGCTTCGCCCGCTGACGGGACGGATGCGCGGAGGGCCGTATCCGCGGCGCGCTAAAGCTCCTTCTTGTCCCGCGGCATAATGACATTAAGGGCGACGGCGGCAAGCGTGGAAATTATCACCGACGAGGAGCCGAATATCTCCTGCGCCCATGAGGGCATACCAGGGCCGCCGAGCGCGTTCGCCACCTGCGAGATGCCGACGCCGAGCGCTACGGAGATGCCGACGACGGCGCTGTTGCGCGGCGTCAGCTTCGCCGATAGCAGGAGCTTCATACCGGTCATCGTGATCGCCGCAAAGACGGTGAGGGTCGCGCCGCCGAGCACGGCCAGAGGGATCGTCGTAAGCAGCGCGGCAAATTTCGGTATCAGCCCAGCCAACAGTATGATCGCCGCCGCGAGCGCGATGACGAACTTATTTATCACCTTTGTGATCGTGACGATGCCGACGTTCTGACTGAAGGTCGCGGTCGGCAGTCCTCCGATAAAGGCGGAGAGCATGCTTGAAAGGCCGTTGCCCATGATGCCGCCCGCGAGCTCGTTGTCGCTCGGTTCCCTGTCCATCGCGCCCGCCGTCGTCGCGGAGATGTCGCCGATCGCCTGAATGGAATTCACGATATACATGATGACCATTGAGACGACGGCGGTGACGTGGAATTCTATCTTAAAGTGGTTCACCTGCGGAAGCTGGAACCATTGGCTTTCAATGATCCGCTCAAAGGAGACCATGCCGAGGGAGGCCGCCAGGATATAGCCCGCGGCCATGCCGAGCAGGACCGAGGCAAGTTTGGTAAATCCTTTGGTGAAGAAGGAGAAGAAGCTCACGGCGGCGAGCGTGAAGAGCGCCACCCCCCAATTGAGCGCGGAGCCGAAACCGGGCATACCGGCGCCTCCCGCCATATAGCGGATGGCGACCGGATAAAGCGAGAGCCCGATCGTAAAGACGACCGTTCCGGAGACGAGCGGCGGAAAGAGCGGGCGCAGCCTGCGAATAAATATCCCGACGATGATCGCCGCGAAACCGCCGACGATCTGCGCGCCGAGAATGGCGGGGGGCCCCATCGAACCGCCGATGGCGATCAGGACAGGCACATAGGCGAAGCTGACGCCCATCACCACGGGAATGCCTGCTCCGACGCGCCCGGCGACCGGATAGAGCTGGATAAAGGTGGCGATCGCCGCCGTAACGAGCGAGGCCTGGATCAGCAGCATCGTGTCCTCCGGCGAAACGTTCGCCACCACGCTTATCACGATGGCCGGCGTTATGCAGCCGATGATCATCGCAACGACATGCTGCATGGCAAGCGGCAGGGCTTCGGTGAATTTGGGAATGCCGCGGAGCTCAAAGAGAATCTTGCGTGTTGATTGTGACATGTCTTTCAAATCCCTTCTCACAGTTTATATGTTGTGGAACAGACAAATACATTTCACTGGAACCAGAACGCCTTTTTACAAAAACAGGACAACAGCAAGACCGCCCGCTTCAACGATCACACGCGGCAGTCCCCCATCTCTTCATGTGGAACGATCTCAATTTTCGACAGCTACATTATACACCATAATCTTAAAAAGTTTTAGTATTTTTCCTGATTTTCATAAAAAATTTTTGATTTTTATGTTCCGACGGATATTCCCCGCTCTCCGCCGGGGACGCGGCCTATTTGCCCCGGTTTTGCGGCAAACACTTATACTTTTATCATAATAAAGGTATAATATAATAAATAATAAAGAAGAAAGGGCGTGAGGGTATGGAGAAACGTATCATAACGATCAGCAGGCAGTTTGGCAGCGGCGGACATGAGGTCGGCATGAGGCTGGCCAAGAGGCTCGGCGTCAAATTTTACGACAAGGAGCTCGTGGATCTCCTTGCCAAGGACGGCAAATACGACGTGGACTTTATCGAGGCGAACGAAGAGAAATGTTCCCCGCCGATGTGTCCGATAATGCCTGGCTTCGCGATGCCGGTATTTTACCAGGATCTGCCCTCCGACCTCATCTACAAGGGACAGTCAAAGCTGATAAGAAGCCTCGCCGAACGCGGCCCCTGCGTGGTGGTGGGCCGCTGCGCCGACTATATCCTCCGCAACATGAACCCCGTCGACTGCTTCATCTACGGAAGCCTTGACGAGCGTATCAACAGAAAGATGTCGATGATCCCCGAGGGGCTCGATTTTACGAGAGAGGAGATAAAGAAGCGCATTATCGACGTCGACAAGAAGCGCGCAAAATATTATGAGTTTTACGCCGACCGGAGATGGGGCAAGATGGAGGACTACGACCTCTGTATCAGCACCGACAATATCGGCGTCGACGGCGCGGTGGAAACGATAATGGCCTATCTGGAACACTGTAAATAAACGGCGTTTTTGAAATTCCCGGCCTCCCAGCGGAGGCCGTTTTTTGTTTCCGCAGAAAGCGCGTCCGTGAAAAAGACAACGCCGCCGGGCCCTCCCGCAAGGAGGCCCCGGCGGTGTTTGCCGTCATCGTTCACCGGCAGCTTCGGTCCTGACCCGGCCGCCTTGTTAAAAGGTTACGCTTTCTTATACTGCGAATAATATTCGTCCAGGATCGTCACAAGGTCGCGGCCGATCTCGCGATAGGCGTGGTCGGGAAGGTTTGCCAGCGAGACGCGCACGGACCAGTCCGGGGCGTCGAAACCCTCGCCAGGGAGCAGCACCACGTTGGGATTTTCAGCGAGACGGAAGAGGATGTCGATCGGTTCAAAGTTCTTCATGAGCCACTCCGCGAAGCCCTCGCTATATTTTTCCTTCGCCCAGAGCGAGACGTCGAGCAGCTGGTAGTATGCCGTGCTGTGAGGGGAGAGTGGCAGCGGCCACTTGAGGTTGTTCCAGAAATCCTTGCAGCGCCGGCGGATGATATCCTTCGTCAGGCGGTTGTAGGCGTTCGTCTTGTCGATCAGCGAGTGTATGGCGAATAGCGCCATCTGCACCTGCTGCGGCACCGACAGCCCCGCCGTGTGGTTCAGCGCGATGTCGCGGCTGTCTGCGACCATGCGGTCGATAAATTTTATCTTCTCCGGATCGACGGCGAGCTCCGCATAGAGCTTCGCCGTCTTGATCCTCTGCGCCGCGGGCATCGCCGCGATCATATCGTCGAAGACGTTTTTGCGGTGGATGCCGATGACTCCAAGCCGCCAGCCCGTACAGCCAAAGTATTTTGAGAAGGAGTAGGAGCAGATGGTGTTGTAGGGGATCGTGTCGAAGAGCGAGCGGTAGTCGTCGGCAAAGCTGGAATAGACGTCGTCCGTGACTATCATCAGCTGCGGGTTTTTCGCCGTGACGATATTTTTTATCTTCTGCGCCGTTTCCGGAGATATCTCCACCGAGCCCGGGTTGCTCGGGTTGACGATGAAAAAGACCTTGACCTGCCGGTCGGCGAGTTTTTCAAGCTCTCTGTCCGAATACTGCCACGAATGGCGGGGTTCGCCGCCGACGAGCTCCGTACCGTCTGCATAGACCTGCACCGTTTTGAATGAATACCACGGCAAGTTCGGTATCTCGATATAGGGCGTGAAGATCGGCGTGCCGAGGGCGATGGTATCGCCGGGCTTCAGCAGTCCGTTGTTGAGCAGCGAGCGGAATATGTAGACCATCGCCGCCGTCGCCCCTTCCGTCGCAAAGAGGTCGAAATCCTGGTCCTGCGCGCCCCCTTGCTCAAGTTCTTTGATGATGTATTCGCGCACGGCGCTCTCGCAGCATGGCATTATCCGGTCCGGCGTCGGGTAGTGGCAGCCGAGGATGCCGTCGCAAAGTTCGTAGGCCCACTCGTCGGCGTCGAAGCCAAGGATATTGACGCCGTATTGAAAAGACCGCTTGAGGCAGTCGGCCCCCGGCATCATTGAATTGACATCCAGCCAGCCGGCAAGGCGCGAGCCCATCCCCTCTTTTTCCGGCAATCCCGCGAGGATGCCTTCGTCCCAGACGCGGCGGCTCTCCGTTATCGCGAAGCGTCCAAGCGTGAAAAAGGCCTCGCGAGGCTCCGTCGCGATCCAGTTCGGATTGCCGCGTCCCGCGTTGAGCATCACGGAGGAGGCGGCGCGGGCGTGTTTTGAAGCCATCTCGATGAGGACGTTTTTCACCTCGAACGGGCTCAGCGTTTCATAGGCTTTTTCCTGTTTTTTTGTCGGCATATCCATGTAGGAGACACTCCTTTAGGTTAGGTATTTTTCCTTATTAATTTAAGCAAAATGGAACTCTAACATTAATATTATTCTTTTTTTGTAATTTATACATGTTTAATTGCGTATAACCATCACATGCTTTTTGCCTAGAGGACATTCGGCAAAAACTATTTTTCGCAAAAATGATCCGCGCTCTATACTCGGATCATACGGTGCGAAGAGACGAAAAAAGGAAAAAATTCGGCACATACCATCCGTATAAATTACACAAGACGGTATTTAACAGGAGGGATTTCTAAAATGTCACTTTACCAGAAGGAATACGAACACAGAGAGATCGACCCGACATTCGGCTCGGCGGCCATGGCCAGCCTGCTGCCGAAAAACGCGTTCCCCGAGGCGGAGATGAAGGCGCAGGACGCGTATCAGGCGGTCCACAACGAGCTCGTCCTCGACGGCAACGCCTCGCAGAACCTTGCCACATTCTGCCAGACCTGGCTCGATGAAGAGACGCATAAGCTGATGGACGAGTGTATCGACAAGAATATGATCGATAAAGACGAATACCCGCAGACGGCGGAGCTCGAGGCGCGCTGCGTCCGTATGCTCGGCAACCTGTGGAATTCGCCGGAGGAGGCCAACACCATCGGCACCTCGACCACCGGTTCGTCGGAAGCGGCGATGCTCGGCGGCCTCGCGGCCCTCTGGCGCTGGCGCAAAAAGCGCAAGGCCCAGGGCAAACCTACAGACAAGCCGAACATCGTCACCGGCGCGGTACAGATCTGCTGGGACAAGTTCGCCCGCTACTGGGATATCGAACACCGCCAGATCCCGATGAAGCCCGGCAAATACTGCATGACTCCGGAAGAGGTCGGCAAGTATGTCGACGAAAACACCATCTGCGTCGTCCCCACGCTTGGACTGACCTTCACGCTGCAGTACGAACCGGTCAAGCAGGTGGCGGAGGCGCTCGACAAACTCCAGAAGGAGACGGGGCTTGACATCCCCATCCACGTCGACGGCGCCAGCGGCGGATTCATCGCCCCCTTCATCCACCGTGACCTTGTATGGGACTTCCGCATCGAGCGTGTAAAATCTATCAACGCCTCCGGTCACAAGTTCGGGCTGTCCCCCCTCGGTGTGGGCTGGGTAATGTGGAGAGAGGTCTCCGATCTTCCCGAAGAGCTCATATTCTATGTCAACTACCTCGGCGGCAATATGCCGACCTTCGCGCTGAACTTCTCCCGCCCCGCGGGACAGATCGTCAGCCAATACTACAATTTCATCCGCCTGGGCAGAGAGGGCTATTCAAAGATCCAGCAGGAATGCGCCGAGACCGGCCAGTTCCTCGCGGGCGAGATCATGAAGTTCGGCATCTTCGAGATGGTATACGACGGAGACGGCGGCGTTCCCGGCTGTACATGGAAGTTCCGCGACGATGTGAAGCCCGGCTTCTCGCTCTATGACCTCGCCGACAAACTGCGCTCAAGAGGCTGGCAGGTTCCCGCCTACTCGCTTCCCGCGGACGCGCAGAATGTCGTCGTCCAGCGCATACTTGTCAGGAAGGGGTTCAACATCGATATGGCCTCCCTCCTCATCGAAGATATGAAGAGAGCGCTCGCGTACTTCAAGACGCATCCCGTCGCGAAGCCCCTCACGGAAGCGGAGACGGGAAACTTCAAACATTCATAAACAAAAAGCGTCAGCAAATAGCTGTACATTCCGAAAAAGCCGGCGCGTCCGGCTTTTTCGGAATATTCATTCGGAAAATTTTTGAAAGGAGAAGATCAAAATGAGTGCTGAAAATAAACCGGCATCCGGTTCAAAACGCGGAACGATCGGCGTCTTTACACTGGCTATGATGAACGTCGCCGCGATAGTCAGCCTGCGCGGCCTGCCGGCGGAGGCGGAATATGGCCTTTCGTCGGTGTTTTACTATATATTCGCGGCCGTATTCTTCCTGATCCCCGTGGCGCTCGCCGCGGCGGAAATGGCGACCGCATGGCCGCAGAAGGGCGGCGTATTCAGGTGGGTCGGGGAGGCATTCGGCGGAAGGCTCGGCTTTGTCGCTATTTTCCTCCAGTGGATGCAGAACACGATATGGTTCCCGACAGTCCTGACCTTCGCCGCCGTTTCCGTGGCGTATATAGGAACGAACCCCGGCGCGGACTCCGCCCTCGCGGCGAACAAGATGTACACCCTGGCGATAGTCCTCGTCTTTTACTGGGGCTCGACGCTGATGAACTTCAGAGGGATGTCGCTCTCGGGCGCGATAAGCAAATGGGGCACTCTCATCGGCACCGTCATCCCGGCGGCGATCCTCATCGTCCTCGGCATCCTCTATTACGTTACGGGGCATCCGATCTACATGTCGCTGCATGCCGGCGACCTCATCCCCGACCTGGGGAACTTCAGCAACCTCTCGCTCGCGGTGAGTATATTCCTCTTCTACGCGGGAATGGAGGTCTCGGCGGTCCACGTCAACGAAGTAGAGAACCCGGAGAAGAATTACCCGCTCGCCATTCTCATCTCGGCGGGCATCACGGTGGCTATCTTCGTCTTTGGAACATTGGCGATCGGTTTCGTCATCCCGCAGAAGGACATCAACCTTACACAGAGCCTGCTTGTCGCCTACCGCAACCTCTTCCAGGCCTTCGGCCTCGAATGGCTTTCGCCGGTCGTCGCGATCTGCCTCGCCCTCGGAGTCTTCGCGGGAGTCAACACATGGATCGCGGGACCGAGCAAAGGTATCCTCGCCGTAGGTAAGGCCGGATATCTGCCGCTCATCCTCCAGAAGACAAATAAGCATGGAGTACAGGTCAACATCCTCTATTTCCAGTCGGCGATCGTAACGGTCCTTTCCGTCATCTTCGTGCTGCTGCCCTCGGTGCAGGCGGCCTACCAGATACTCTCCGCCCTTACAGTCACCATGTATCTCATCATGTACATGCTGATGTTCGGGGCGTTTATCAAGCTGCGCCTCAAAGAGCCTAACACGCCGCGCCCCTTCAAGGTGCCGGGCGGAGAGCTGGGAATGTGGCTTGTGGGCGGAGTGGGACTCATCGGCGCCTTCGCGGCATTCATCGTCGGTTTCATACCGCCCGGACAGATACCGGTCGGCAGCCCAACGGAATGGGTCGGACTGCTCATCGTCGGCAACCTCCTCGCGGTCGGCGTGCCTCTCCTGATCTACCACTCCCGCAAAGAGAGCTGGAAGACGGCTGAAGGAGCGGATTCTTTCGAGCCTTTCAGCTGGCAAAAAAAGCCTGACGCCCCCGCGCAAACGAAGAACAAATAAAATAACCGCGACAACAAAAACGGCGACGGCGGCCGGGGGACAAAATGACTCCCGCCGCCGCTCCGGCATAGAGTGAGCTCCGCGCTCTCCACGTAATCGCGCGTATTTGCTCTCCAACAGAGTTTTTAGGGGTTGCCAAAAATCAGAGGCGTGCTATAATAGCCCCTGTCGAGATTTTCGACCTGATATTCCTCGATGGCGCAATCGGCAGCGCGGGTGGCTGTTAACCACTAGGTTCGAGGTTCGAGTCCTCGTCGAGGAGCCAGCCGACAATATGGCATTTCATGCTCAATGCATGAAATGCCATTTTTTATTGCCATCGCGCTCTTCGCGCGAAACATATCGGTGAAATGGCGTATCGAAGACGCCCTGGGTTCATTGCCAGCCGAAGAGGCAGAAGATAAAATAAGGCGGCCGGCAACATAAAAGTAAGGCTAAGAAAGGAATGACCTCAATATGAACATCAATCTCGAAGGACTACCGGCGATGCTTGAAAAGGTAACGTTCGCCTCGCTGCTGCCCGCCCTGCTCTATCTCATGGGCGGACTTCTCATCGTAAAGATAGTTATGGGCGCGCTGACAAAGGCGCTTGAAAGATCGGGCATAGAAAAGACCCTCCACAAATTCGTCCTCACGCTGATAAAGCTTACCCTCTACTTTATCGTCTTTATGACCGTGGCGGGGGCGCTCGGGATACAGATAACGTCTTTCGTCGCCATCCTGAGCGTCGCCGGATTGGCCATCTCCCTCTCGCTGCAGGGCGTCCTCTCAAACCTATCCAGCGGCGTCATGCTCCTCTCCGTCAAGCCCTTCAAGGTCGGAGACTACGTCGAAGTGGGCGGCGTCGGCGGCACCGTGCGGGAGATCGGATTTATCCACACCAAGGTCTCGACTGTCGATAATAAAATAATCTACATCCCCAACAGCGAGGTATCTTCCTCAAAGATCGTGAACTACACCAACGAGGATAAGCGCCGCGTCGACTTCGTGTTCTCCGCGGGCTACGACTGCCCGGTCGAAACGGTCAAGCTCGCGATAAGAGAGGCGATAGAAAAATTTCCGCAGGTCTTCGCCGAACCGGCTCCCTTCGTGCGCGTCGGCGCCTACAAAGACTCCGTCATCGAATACACCGTGCGCCTCTGGTGCAAAACCGACGACTACTGGAACCTCTATTACGATATAATGGAGGCGGTGCCGGAGTCGTACGCCAAACACGGCGTCGAAATGAGCTATCCGCACCTCAACGTGCATATGGTCAATGATCAAGATAATTAATTTTATGGGAGTGATACCATGTCTGATAAAAAGATCCTCGGTTTCATCGGCACGGGCGTAATGGGAGCCAGCATGGCCGGCCACCTGCTCGCCGCCGGCAATGAGGTGCATGTCTACAACCGCACTAAAGAGAGGGCGATGCCCCTCGTCGACAAGGGCGCGGTATGGGAAGACGCCCCCGCCGATATCGCCGCGAAGTGCGACATCATATTCACCATCGTAGGCTTCCCCAAGGACGTTGAAGAGGTCTACCTCGGCAAAAAAGGACTTGTGGAAAACGCTAAAGAGGGCGCTGTGCTCGTCGACATGACCACCTCAAGCCCAAAACTAGCGAGAAAGATACAGGCCGCGGGCAAGAAACGCGGCGTAGGCGTCCTTGACGCCCCCGTCACCGGCGGCGACAAAGGAGCGCGCGAGGCGACGCTCACCATCTTCGCGGGCGGCGACAGCGAGGACTTTGAAAAGGCGCTGCCCTATTTCAAGATAATGGGGCGCACCGTCAAACATATGGGCGGCGCGGGAGACGGACAGAACGCGAAGCTCGGCAACCAGATCGTGATCGCGGGAACCATGACCGGAATGTGCGAGGCCCTTGCCTTCGCGAAATCCTGCGGGCTGGACCTTGACGAATTCATCGAGGCCGTAGGCGGCGGCTCGGCGGCGACCTGGAGCCTGAAAAATTACGGGCCCCGCATACTCAAGGGGGATTTCGCCCCCGGCTTCTTCATCAAACACTACATAAAAGACATGAAGCTCGCGGAAGAGGCGGCGGACGAGATGGATCTGGACCTGCCCGCGCTTACAGTTACGAGAGAACTCTACGAGGAACTCGCCGAGGGCGGTTACGAAAACAGCGGCACACAGGCGCTCTACTGCCTTTACGACCCGGAAGAATAGACGGCCGGCACAAGGGCCGCCATCCGCCCCAACCACGGGCAGATGGCGGCCTTTTATGATTTATGACGTTCTTATTGTTGAAATTAAGTACGTATATTGTTATAGTTGCAATATGGACAGAGTACGTCGTAAATAAATCAAGCGAGCCGGGCTGGTGATGAAGAAATGAATAAAAGCATAGCGCCGCCGCGGGCGGAGATAAACGTATCCGTCTTCAACGGGACATACTACGCGCTCTATATGTTCATATTTCTGCTTGCCGAGCTGGTCATACAGGACAGGGCGGCCGCCGCCGTCGGCGCGGAGGCGGTCGTCCCTGCCTATTGCGTGGGGCTCATCGCCACCGCCGCTGGGTACCTGCTGCTGCCGCTGAGCCGCGCGCTCGTCCGCGGCGAAGCCGCCCGCCGCGCCATGCTCGTCTGCGCCGGCGCGATTTTCCTCTTCTCGTTCGGCCTGATCGTCTTTGTTGGATCGCCCTTCTTTTTCATGCTCCTCGCCGCCGTCGCCATGCTCGCGATAGGCTATGTCGGGGCCTTCGTCCATTACGCCGCGGCCGTCGACATGGATGGCAGTCCCCATCTCGGCATCACCGTCGGCGGTGCTGTCTGCGCCGCCGTCCTCATACAATATCTCGTCCAGAACTACACCAAGACAGCCCCGGCGCTTATGGCGAGCGCGGCGGCGGCGCTCGCCCTCTCTCTGTGGATGCCGCTCAAAGGGCAAAAGGACGAGCGCCGCCCCCTGCGCCCCGGCGCGGAAGAATCGCCGAAGACCGCAAACGACAAGCTGACCTGCGTCATCGCCGCCTGCCTGATGTCGGCGGCGATAGGCATAAGCGACGCGATCGTGACAGACTTCAGCGCGCGCGGCGACGTCACGCTCTCCGCCTACCCGCGGCTCTTCTACGCCGTATCGCTCGTCATGGCCGGATTCATCGCCGATATAAAAGACCGCCGCTGTCTGCCGATAGCCACCGTCTGCGTACTCCTCTTCTCTGTAATCGTCACATCATTTCTTGAAGGTTCCTTCGGCTTCGTCATCAGCCTTGCAACACTCTACTTCCTGGGCGGCTTCGTCATTCTGTACATTACGCTCGCCTTCATGGAAATGGCTCCGAGGACCGCAGCTCCCGCCCTGTGGGCCGGTATGGGGCGCGTCGTGCGCTCGCTTACCATTGGCTTTATCGCGGTGCCGGGAGTGAAGCTCTTTCAGCATGCCGGCCACCATCTGCTGACCATCATCAGCATCTGCCTCTCGCTCGCGGTATTGCTGCTATTTTACGCAGCGGGCAAGCTGAATAACTCCAGCGGCGAAAAGAGCCCGGCAGGCGGAACGGCGGCCTCCTTCGCCGGGAGATACGGCCTCAGCGGCCGCGAAAACGAGATAGCCGAGCTGGTCATTATGAGCGACGACAGCATAAACGAACTCGCGGAGCAAATGGCGATCTCCGGCAGAGCCTTTCAGCGCAGCCTCACCGCCATATATGAGAAGACCGGCACAAAATCACGCCTGGGGCTGCTCCGCCTCTACTACGAATGCCTCGCGGAAGAAGAGGCGGCGCGGGAATCGGACACGACGGCTTGAAATCATATCATCAGTATCCTTTATTTTATCAATAAAATCTAATTGTATATCAATGTCGTCGTTACGACAAAACCTGGCGTACATGCGACGCATTCTGTCGTCATGACGGCCTGTTCAAAAGACTCTCTTTTTTTAATAATAGGACAAAGAGGGCGTGACCCCGCCCATCCTAAACAAAGAGGAGAGTGGAATCGATGAGAGCGGTAAAAATTCTTCTTCGCGTCATCACATTGGTCGTCGTCTTGACGGTATCGTCCGCAGCGGCTCTGGCGTCGCCGGCTGTCAGCGACAATTATCAAAAGATCCCCCTGAACGGCCTGAATGTGGGCGGGACCTTAGTGGATGACAGCGTCTGGGCCTTTCCAGAACCGCCAGATACCGAACTGCAGAATATGATAAAAGAAGATGCCGGCAACGGGCTCTGCCAATTGCTCGGCAACAGTGAAATCCTAACCGCCTGGCAGGCATATTGCTCGGCGTCGGGCTCGGGCGGCGTCATTTTGCTGGAAACGACCGACGGCGTGCCGCCCGCAGTCGCAAACGACGCGAAGGCATTCATTACACGCCTCGACATCGATTGGTCCCCAAAACCTCCGGTTTCCACATATGTCTTAGTGGAGGCTGTGGACGGCATCGCGGTGGACAGCGCAAATAAGACCATCGCCATCAAGCCGGCGAAGACGCTCAGTTTTGAAAAAGATAAGCCTTACGCGATCTTTATAGCCAAAGGCGGTCCCGCCCCAGCCCCTGACCACGAGCCCGCGAAACCCTTCATCATCAGCAAAGACTACGAAGAGTATCCCGTCGCCTCCATAGACGTCAGCGTTGACGAACCGCTGCCCGCGGGCATTTCCCCCGCAAATGTCAAACGCCGTGAAAAAGGGCTTGACGGCTGGCGCGGCACGATCAATAAATACATCAGCACTGACGACACCCTTGATTCGATAGACTGGCCGGAGGGGTTCAAGAAGGACGACCTCATCTCGCTGTCGGCCCTCACCGCGGTCGGCGTCACGATCGATTACGATAAAGAGACCGCCTCCGACGGCGACGTCACCTTCCATATCAGGATCGGCGGCTTTAAGGGGGCCTTCGCCGGCAGCCCCTGCGTCTTCATCGTCGACCCCGGGACGAAGCCGTACCGCCTGACGGCTTTCCCCGCGCGGTATGACGCGGAGACGGCGACTGTCACCTTCACCGTCGCCGGCTATAAGAAATATTTCAGCTTCGCCATCCCCATCATCGGGGACGTGAAGCTCAAAAGCCAGCCGGTCCCAGAGTCCCCCGGCTCCGGCGGCTCAAGCGGCGGCTGCAGCGCGGCCCCGTGGGGCGTCTTCATCACCCTCGGCGCGGCCTGGCTCTGCCTCAAAGCACGCAAAAAGTAACCCCGGCGCGAATATCAAGGGGCCCTCGGCGGCCCCGTTTCCTCTCTATATGACGAAAGGGTGATAAAAAGATGAGAAATATGGCCTCCTTAATTAGGAGCGGCATGAGGTCCCTCCTCCTGACGGCGGCGCTCCTCCTCTGCTGTTTATCATGTTCCGCCGCTTGGAGCGGCGGCGTTGACACGGAATGGTACGGCGACGGCTCCGCGCGAAGCTATGTCATCTCCGCCCCCGAAGAACTCGCCGGACTGGCCGCGCTCGTCAACGCAGCTTCCGATGATTTCACGGACAAGAGCATAACCCTCTCCGGCGACATCGATCTCAACGGCCGTCAATGGACGCCGATAGGAAATTTTGGCACTACGCCGGCAAAAACCTTTGAAGGAGCCCTTGACGGTGGCGGAAATACCATAAAGAACCTGACGATCTCGGGAACAGGGATTTCCGCCGCCCTCTTCGGATACATCGGCGTGTCGGGCGTTGTGAAGAACATTACAGTCACCGGCTCGATTGCGGGAGATTACGAATATCTGGCCGGCGTCGCCGATATCAACCGCGGCGTTATCGAAAGATGTGAGAACCGCGCCGCCGTGACCGGCACTCTCATAATGGAATCTGTCGGTGAAAATAGCTACTGCGCCGGCATCGCCGCAAGAAACTACGGGCGCATATCCTCCTGCCTCAACAACGCGCGCGTAGAGGGAGGAGCGGCCGCCGGCATCAGCTGCGAAAATGGCAGTAATCGATATGCAACCGACTTATATCAGGCCGAAAAAGCTGTCATCGAAGGCTGCGAAAACAGCGGCGAAATTATAGGGAAGGCAGGCGGCAGAGCGACGGCGGGAGGCATCGCCGTAACGGCCAATAGCTATACATTAAAAAATTGCAAAAACAGCGGTCCCGTAAAAGGCCGGGGCAACAGCGCCCTCGGCGGCATCGTCGCCGAGACCGACAGCAGAACGGGTGCTAAATCCTCATCCATTGACGGCTGCGTAAACAGCGGTAGCGTCACTTTGGAGGGCGACGGCTCCGGTTCAGGCGTAGGCGGCATCGTGGGCGGCACCGGCGGCATCACTAAAATACTCAATTGCCGCAATACGGGAAACATAAGCGGCCCCGACGCCCCCGTAGGCGGCATCACAGGACGGCTCGGCGGTGACGATGGAACCGTGATTTCCAATTGCGTCAACAGCGGCACGATAACCTCATCGTACATTGACGGCGAAAGTTACGCTGGCGGCATCGCGGCCATAAACTTCCTGTTGATAGAGGACTGCGTGAACCTTGGAGATATCCGCCTGCCTGGCTCCGGCGTCAGTCAAAACTGGACGGCGGCGGGAGGCGTCGCCGGCGCCAACCGCGGAAGCGGCGGCATGATAAGGAGATGCGCATCGGCCGGGAGAGTGGAATCATTCAGCACGTACAGAGGCGGTATAGCCGGATACAATAAGGCTCACGACCCACAGGATGATGAGGGGATCATTACGGAATGCGCCTGGCTAGACTCTTCCGCGCCGCGCGCCGCGGGCGACGCGGAGACGACAGCCGGAGCGTGTCCCTTCACCTCCGAACAGCAGCAAAAAATAGTCACCGCCTGCCTGCTCGTTCCCTTCTCGGCGACAGTGGCGCAAAACGGCGCTGCCGATTTCACGCTGGAGCTGTTCCCCGGCACAGGCGCGCCATTCGGTTCGCACGTCAGGGAACTCTCCGCCGCCGTCACGCCTGACAATATCGCGGCTGCCGCGACCAAAGGCGCCGTCGTCGCCGTGAGCGGGAAATCCCCCGGCAGCGCCGAAATGTCCGTCAGGGTAAAATTCTGCCCCAGCGATCTCTCCGATCCTGAATTCGGCCCTTCGGAGACACCGCATGATATCGTGCTCTCTGCGGGGATAAATGTCGTCGAAAGGATACCCGCCGCCGGCATCACGCTAGACAAGAGCGCGGCGTCGCTGAGAAAGGGCGAAACGCTGACACTCGCAGCGGCGGTCACGCCCGCTGATTCGACGGACGCCGTCATTTGGGCGAGCGGCAGCCCGGAGGCCGCGAGCGTGGCTGACGGCAAGGTGACGGCGCACGCCCCCGGCACGGCGGTAATAACGGCCAGGGCGGGCGAATTCAGCGCCGAATGCATGGTAACAGTGATAGATACAGACACACACTACGGCGGTTCAGGCGGCTGCGGCGCGGCCCCGTGGAGCCTCCTCATCTGTCTCGGCGCGTTCTGCCTCCAACTCAGAAAGAATAAAAAATAAACTATGCGGCAATCATTTGAACGCAAAGGAGCCACTCCCGGCCCCTCTGTTTTTCACGCGAAAACGCACAGGCACCTAAAGCGAAGCTTAAAACGCCGGATCAGTTTTTGGCTGACGCCGTCGTTTCCGTGGAATCCGGCATCGCCTTTTCTTTAGTGTCGAGCAGCTTCATAAAGCTGTAAACAAAGGGCAGCGTCGCGAAGAGGGTCATAACATTGGCAGCCGCCTGGCTGACCGCGACGCCGTCCAGCCCCATAAAGGACGGCAGCACCGCCAGCATCGGCAGGAAGAATATCCCCTGACGCAGCGAGGCCAGCACCGAGGCGCGCGCGGCGAAGCCAAGTTCCTGCATCATCATCTCGGTGACGATGAAGAGCGGCTGAAGGATGAAAACCGCCGCCTGACAGCGGAGCGCGAAGGTCCCGACGCCGATGATCGCCGAGTCCCCATAGCTGAAAACCGTGACGATCTCGCGCGCGAAGATGTAGGTGAGAAGAGAGATGACGGACATGCAGAGCAGGCCTGCCCTGACGGTGAACCAAAAACCTTGGCGGATGCGCGCGTACTGCTTCGCGCCATAGTTATAGGCTGCAACGGGCAGAAAACCCTGCGTAATGCCCGTAACGATGGCGAAGAGGAACATGACGACGCGTGAAACGACCGACATCGCCGCGATTGCGGCGTCGCCGTAGGCTCCGGCGGCATAGTTGAGCGCCGCGGTGGAGAGGCTGGAAAAGCCCTGCCGCGTCATAGAGGGGCTGCCGATCCGGAAAATATCATAGTATTCGCGCGGATCGCGCGACACGCCGGCCAGCGTGAGCCTGGTGATGCTCTTGCCGCGCAGGAAATATTCATAAAGAATGACGAAGCTGACGCACTGGCTCACGAGCGTCGCCGCCCCGGCCCCCGCAATGCCCATTTTCAGGGGAAATATCAGCACCGGAGTCAGCACTATGTTGAGCAAAGAGCCACCCAGCAGCCCGCGCATAGAATAAACAGCCTTACCCTCGGCGCGCAGGATGTTGTTCATTACGAAAGCCGAACAGGCGAAGGGAGCGCTGAGCAGTACGTGGCGCGAATAATCGACGGCGTATGGCAGGATGCTGTCCGTCGCGCCAAGGAGCCTCATGAGACCCTCAACATATTTTATGCCGAGGAGCGCGGTCAGCGTGCCGATCAGGATGACGGAATAGAAAGATGTGGAGGCAAAACGGCTTGCCTCCGTGTCGTCGCCGGCGCTGAGACTTATCTCTATCTTGCTCTCCGCGCCGCGGCCAAAGGTATAACCGACGGCGTTGAAAAAGGCGAAGATGGCGAAGACGACGCTCGCGGCGGCGTTGGCGCTGGTCCCCAGCTTTGAGATGAAAAATACATTCGAGATCAGGTAAATGGTGGTGACTGCCATAATAACCGTCGTCGGTCCGCCAAGGGAGAGAATGAGCCTGCCCACCGGCTCGCTTAACATTCGCCGGCGCTGTTCTTCCTTGCCAAGCGCCGCCGATGACCTATGTCCCAACATTCGTATGTTCCTCTTTTGTTCTAAAAAATGCATGGCGAAAATTCCATACGACGGCCGGGAGGCTGGGACTTATGTCATTATTGATCCGTCCGAGGCCGGCTCCGCCGCCAGTCTCAGTATCGCATTTTTATTCTCTGCGCGTCATCTGTAATTGAGCCGAAGCCCTACTCCGCCTTCTGCGACAGAAAAATCCCGCGCGAGCGCCGCCTTCGCGGCAAAGTCCGTACAGTGACAGGGATGCAGCCGCGTCACACCCACCATCTTCATATAGGCTGATATCTCCGCCATCTCTCCGCCTGAACACGAGAGCAGGTGAAAACCTCCCACGACGTCGGCGACGCGGCGCTCCCCGGTCACATCACGCGCCCGTTCGATGATATTGCAAATGCCGGAGTGCGAGCAGCCGGTGATGATCACAAGCCCATCCTCGCCCGCGTAGGCAAGCGCGGAGTCGTCAAGGCAATAATCGCCGCGTTCGCCGCGGGAATCCTTTATCTTGCCCACCGCGCGGCGCGGCGTCACCGCCGCCGGTATCTCCCCCAGCCACCAAAGCCGGGGCGCAAGCTCGCGCGGCTCGGCGGAAAGCGCAAGCTCAAAATAATTGCCCAGCGCCTCCGCCCCCATCATCACCCCAATAGTAAGCCGTCCGTGCACCTTGTTCTCAAACGCCAGCGGGTGCGCGACAAGCAGCGGCCGGCGCTCAACCGCCAGGCGGTCAAAGAGCGCGACGAGCGAATGCGTACCCCAGGTGTGGTCGTTGTGCCCGTGAGAATAGATAAGCCCGTCCATCCGCGTCAGCTCGATGCCCATCAGCGCCGCGTTGCGGATAAAAACATCGGAATAACCCGTGTCAAACAGAAATTTTTTACCGCCGCACTCAAGCCAAAAAGAGAGCCCCGGCTCCCCCAGATAATACCGGTCGATGATCGTATTGTTGTCGGTAAGGATGGTAAGATCAAGCATGCGGCCGCCCCCCTTCAAATCAGAATAGTATCCCCAGCTTCACGGTAATTATAATATAACCACACAATAAGACAGGAAGAAAAACCACACCGTTTGGCACAGCCTGATTGAATAGAGGCTGATTATCACTGGCTTTCATTATTTTATAATATAATACGCGAATACCGCCGATAGCGGCACTGACTGACGCCGCACAACACAATAAACACAGACTCCTTATCTGTTATGACCAAAGACTCGCATGCGAACAATGTATACTATGGCCAGAGAGAACGCACAGAACACAATAGACTGCGACGAATTAGGAGGCCCCGTCCTCCGTTATATACTCGTCGTCAACCCGTTTTAAGATAAACTAACGATTACGGGCAATAATGCGCGCGGCATACCCACAGACAAGGACACATCAAAAACAAGGGCAGCTATAATGCTACTTTTCTTTACATGGCATGGATTGTATTGATAGCTGATATTATTTGCCTTATCGCCTTATTGATATCCTGCTCCGATATATCTTTATGAGTAACCATACGCACACTTCCCCCTCCTTTATAATCGACAAGCACCCCGTTATTCTTTAAATACTGAATGATATTAAGGCACTTACTCTCCGAAACATTTATTTTGAAGTAAACCATATTACTCTGAACACTATTTATATCTATGAAAATGTCATTTATTTCAGCGAGCTTCAGAGCAAGAAGTTTTGCATTATTATGGTCATCCTGTAAACGTTCAACTGTCTCGTCAAGCGCTATCAGCCCGGCAGCGGCAAGGATTCCTGTCTGCCTCATTATTCCCCCTAACATTTTTTTATTGCGCCTTGCTTCGTCAATAAAAGCTTTTCTTCCCAGGAGCATGGCACCGGCAGGGCAGCATAGGCCTTTTGAAAGGCAAAATGTCACAGAATCAACAGGAGCGGCGATCTCTTTGACTGGCGTGGATGAAGCGACAGATGCATTAAAAATCCTGGCACCATCCATATGTACCGGGACATCATGCTCGTGCGCCAAAGCGCTGATATCTGTTATATATTTCATCGGCAGAACACTTCCGGAACTCTTATTATGGGTGTTTTCTATACAGATCAGTCCGGTTGATGGAGTTTTAAAAGACTGTTTCCTTATTAAACCTTCCACCTTATTTAAATCCATTACGCCTTTTTCTCCGGGTAATATCCTCGGAATTGCGCCTGCGACGACGCAAAGACCACCGCACTCGTTGGTAATAATATGAGAGTCCGCCTCCAAAATGACTTCATTACCCCTGTTGATATGGCTCATTACCGCAACAAGGTTTGCCATCGTTCCGGATGGCATAAAAAGAGCAGCATCCTTGCCAAAAAGCACTGAAGCACGCCGCTCCAACTCATTGAGCGTCGGATCGTCGCCGTAACCCTCATTTCCACACTCGGCAAGCAACATCGCCTGCAGCATCGACTGAGTCGGGCGCGTACTTGTATCACTTCTGAAATCACTTTTTACCATCGTGTAGTCTGGCTTTGATGTCATGATATCATACCTTGCCTATCATCACGATGCTTCAATATCATTGGGACAACAATGCTGGCAATGCTTATAAACAGTAAAACCAGCACTATCGGTTTTTGGAATGCGGCAAAATAATTTCCGGAATACATCTGTACAGTGCGAAGCAGCTCACGATCCGCTATCGGCCCAAGTATTATTCCCAGAACTGTCGGCATGACAGGGAAATCATTCGCCTTCATGATATAGCCGAGCACTCCGAACACCAGCATAAGACCGGCGTCAAAAAAAGCGTTTCTATTTGCGAATGCTCCGAGTACCATAAACATCAAAACGCATGGGATAAGATAACGAACAGGCACCTTCAACACATATGCCGCGCACAGGCACAGCAACAACCCTACTATATACATTACGAATTGCTGAAGGAATAAGGATGAGATCGAAGCATAGATTATGTCACGATGATCTATAAACAGGCTTGGACCAGGAACCCACCCCTGAAGCATCAGCGCTCCCAGCAGCATTGCGGTAGAGGCGCTGCCCGGTATTCCAAGGACAAGCATCGTAGACATCGCTCCGCCCTCCGAAGCGTTATTTGCCGTTTCACTGGCAATGATACCTTCCGGTATGCCGGTACCAAACAGGTTCCTTCTCTTGGATAATTGCTTGCTCTGGTTATATGAAAGCAAACTGGCGACAGTTGCGCCGGCCGCCGGCATAATTCCTACGATAACACCAAGCACGGAGGTAGATATAACCTGCACAGGCCTTTTCATTATTTCTTTCCAGGCAGAGAGTATCTTTAATAGGCTGGGGTTTGATATTTTACCACTCACGACATACTGTTGGCTGATAAGCGATAAAATTTCAGGAAGTGACAAAAACCCAATAAGACACGGAATTAGAGGTATTCCATCCAAGAGATAGAGGACTCCGAACGTGCCCCGCTCTATACCATTGGCGTTCATTCCTATAGTACCTAAAAGTATTCCGAACAGACCGCTGAATATTCCTTTTAGCGGGTCATTGCCAAGGCTACCGACGACGGACAGGCCAAATATCGCCACCATAAACATCTCCGCTGGGCCAAATTTTAAAGACAATGTCGCAAGAGGTTCGGTGATCAACAGAAGGAATATACATCCGATGATACCGCCAATCACGGAACTTGTCAGTGCCAGTCCCAACGCTTCACTGGCCATACCTTTTTTCATCATTGGATATCCATCCAACATCGTAGCAATGTTTGCCGGAGAACCTGGAGTGTTGATCATAATAGCGGTTATCGCTCCGCCAAATAGACCTCCTGAATAGATAGACAACAAAAAAACAAGCGCGGTCAGAGGGGACATCGAATATGTAAACGGCAGCATCAGCGCTATGCCGAGCGTACCGGTCAGTCCCGGCAACGCACCGAGTATCAGGCCGAAAAACACGCCGGAGAACATATACATTATGTATTTTGGAGCAAGTATGACAGCAAAACCTTCAACGAAAGGAGTATAGTCCATTTTTCATTGCCTCCTTATACTAAAAACCTAAGATGCCACCGGGAAGTGGCACCATGAGAACAACCTTAAATGCAATATATAAAATGGCGGAACTGGCGACAGAAAAACAACAAACTACCCAAAGTTTGCGCACATTGAGGATATAAAGCATTGCCGCCATGAAAAAAATACTTGTGACTACAAATCCAAGGTACTGGATAATCCATACATAAAGGGCAGTCATACCAATAATCAGCATCTCTTTATAAGGTATTTTTATCTTAGTATGACAATCAGCGCCGCCCTCCTTGCAGGGAACCTGGAACCTTTTTTTATAACGGACATATTCAACTGCTATAAAATACAAATAGAAAGCTAAAATCGACAGACATACTGGTTTTATCAAGATTTTATCGATTGGATCAACGTTTACGCTTTCCATATAATATGCGGCAGACAGAGCAAGGACAACGCTTGGCACAAAAAGCGGAGCTATGAATCTGTACATCCTTAAATCCTCCAAAATTATAAAATAACAAGGGGCTGAAGCTTATATTAAAATATTTCATAGATTTCAGCCCCGAACACAGGCATTAATGTTTTACTACAAGTTCGTCCTTGTATTTTTCCACTAATTCATGTATGGCTTTGTTCACAGTTTTACTCTTTTCAGGCCCGATATATTGATTGATCGGATCCTGTTTTGAATCGACAAGGAACTTTTTATAATCAGGATCCTTCAAAGCCTGCTGGTAAGTATCAAGTAATTTTTTATATCTTTCGGGATATTTTTTTTTCAGATCTGAATGTACAGCGACAAACGTGCTCATAGATAGAGCGGGGAACTGCTTGCCTTCAAATACTTCAGAAAACGTAGGCGCGCCAGGGAAGAGCCCGCTTCTTTTAACACCCAGTATTACCAAAACCTTCGCCTTTCCTGCAACAGAAATATCTCCGCTTGAATTTCCAATCATGAAATCCAGATGTTCGCCGAGCAAAGCAGTTCTCAAAGCATTGCCATTGTCATATGTGACAGACTTAAAATCCAAACCATGTTCTTTCCTCAGGATCGAGGCCGCTATATTTTGAGGGCCTCCTGCAATATACCCGCACTTTAATGTCCCCGGCTTCTCCTTTATCGCTTTAAAAAGAGATTTCGCATCTTTATACTGCGAATTATTCAACACAACGATCTCTATCGCATCTTCCTGCTGAATATTGAGGACATCAAATTGATCAAATTTGTACTTGGCATTATGCGTAATGATATTAGAACTGAAATAGACCTGGCAGCCTAAGTATATTGTATTACCATCGGCCGGGAGCCTTGAATATATAGTGGTACCCACCTGGCTTGACGCTCCGTCTCTATTATCTATCACGATAGGCACGCCAAGATATTTCTCCCAATATTTTGCAAGGCCGCGTCCCATAGAATCAGAAGAACCGCCTGCCTTGAACGGGATAAGCAATGTGACTTTACTCTGAGGCCATTCCGCCGCACTGAGCCGACTTGGCACAGCAAACACATTGATGAGTAATGACAAAACAAGAATACTTAACACCACTAGCTTTTTCATGACAAAGAAAAACCTCCTGTTTTTTCTTTTATCCATATTATGGATATAATATCTTTAATATGGATAAATATTATAATACTCTCTTTCATAACATTGTCAATTAGTTTTTTAAATATTAAGTATTATTAAAAATATAGTATTTTGGAATAATAATTTTCTGTAAGTGAGTATATATCGTATAAAAATACTGTGTATAATCACTTTTTACCGTAACTATTTTATTTTTTCAGCTGTCTGACGACGTCGATAACGGTGCCGTCCCTCCACTCGACTACTCCGATTATTCTGTCTGTGGTCGCCACGGGGTCGGTCGGGCCGGACATTTTTTTCGCTCGCGCTTCGAGTTCTTCCATGCTGATGACGGGAAGTCCTTTGAGACCGGAGACTGCCTCTAAGAGGTCTTTTCTCTTGGGGTTGATCGTCACTCCGTATTCGGTGACTATGGCGTCTATCACTTCTCCCGGCGTGGTGACGTTGTAGACTTTGTCTGTCACGCAGGGGATTCTGCCTCTTAGCAACGGCTGCGCTATGATCGTCAGTTTGGCTCCCGCCGCGGTGTCCTGATGCCCTCCGGTGCCGTGGAGCAGCGCTCCGTCGGCTTCGGTGTTGACGTTGGCGTTGAAGTCGGTGTCTACTTCGGTCGCCCCCAGTATCACGACGTCAAGCATGTTTACCGCCGCCCCGCAGTTCCACGGGTTGGCGTACCAGTCGGCCGAGATTTCTATGTGGTTGGGGTTTTCTCTGATGGATCTGACGGCGTCGAGGTCGAATGACTGGACGTCCATGAGTTTGTCCACTAACCCCTCTTTGAGGAGTTCGACGAAGTAGCCGGTGATTCCTCCAAGGCCGAAGCTGCCTTTGATGCCTTTTTTGATCATGGCTTCTTTCATGAAGGCGGTCACTGCCAGGGGGATTCCTCCGGCTCCGGTCTGGAATGATATGCCTTCTTTGAAGTAGGGGCTGGCTTCTATGAGTTTGGAGGCGTAGCTGGAGATGAGGAGCCGCAAGGGGGTCTCTGGTGACTTTGGTGGTGCCGGAGACGATTCCCGCCGGGTCTCCTATGGAGGGGACTTCTACTACGAGGTCGGCTTTGGTCTGGGGGATGGAGACGGGGGCGGCCGGGTATTGGACGAGGTTGTCGGTTATTACTACGACTTTGTCGGCGTAGTCGGCGTCTGTGTAGGCGTAGCCGAGGGAGCCGCAGGCGGATTTGCCCAAGGTGCCGCAGATGTTGCCGTATTTGTCGACCGTGGGGGCGCCGATGAAGGCGACGTCTATGTGGACGTCTCTCGCCATTACCGCGCGGGGACGGCCTCCGTGGCTTCTGAGTACGACGGGGACGCTCATGCCGCCTTCCGATACGAGCTGGCCGATGGGGCCGTTGACGGAGCCCATGATTTTTGTCACTACTCCGCTTTTTATGTGGTCGATGACTTTTTTGTGGACTCCGAAGAGGGCGGTCGGGAATAGGGTCAGCTCTTTGATGCCCATTTCGGCGCAGGCGTCGAGGACCATGTTGACGACGTAGTCTCCGTTTCTAAGGTGGTGGTGGAAGGAGATGGTCATGCCGCTTTTGAGGCCGCTGGCTCTGATGGCTTCTTTGATCGAGCTGACTGTTTTGTCGGTGTTGTCGCTGTTGAAGCACCTGAGTTTGGCTCCCGCGATGTTTCCTTCGGGCTTTTTCGCGAAGGCTCCCTGGTAGTGTTTTACTTTGCCGTAGCCTTCTATGTAGTCGGGGATTTCCCGTTTTACTGCGTTGATTGTCATTTCAGTTCACCTCTTGTTGGGCCGTTTATGCCAGGCCGGCGCGGACGAGTGTGTATTCCGCTCTTTTGACTACGGGGATGTCTACCATTTTACCGTCTACGGTGACGGCTCCCTGCCCGCGTTCTGCCGCTTCTTTGGCGGCGGCGATTATTTTCTGCGCTTTGGCTATTTCGGCTTCGGTGGGGGTGAAGATGTCGTGGATGATTTTTATCTGGTTGGGGTGGATGATGGATTTGCCCGAGAAGCCAAGCTGTTTGATGAATTCTGTCTCTTTGCGCAGTCCTTCGTCGTCTGTGATGCGCGGGAATACGGTGTCCAGAGGTTCTACTCCCGCCGCGCGCGCCGCGAAGACGAGCATTCTTCTGGCCCATTCGAGTTCGGTGCTGTCGTCTGAACGGTTGGTTTTGAGGTCGGCTCTGAGGTCTTCTCCTCCGGGGATGATGGCCTCTATGCGCGGCGAGGCTTTGGCTATTTCATAGGCGTTCCAGATGCCGTGCGCGGTTTCGAGGAGGCAGTGGAGGGTGAGTTTACCGACGGGAAGTCCGTTTTTTTCTTCGAGACGGGAGAGTTCTTCGTCTATTATTTTGACGGTGCCGGCGTCTTCGACTTTGGGGACGCGGATGCCGTCGAGGCGTTTGTTGGGGACGATGGCCGCGAGGTCGTCTTTCCAGTATTCGGTGTCTACTCCGTTGATGCGGACGGAGACGTAGCAGCTGCCGAATTCGCCCTGTTTGAGGTATTTGCTGACCAGTATCCTCGCGGTGTCTTTTTCGACCATCGCGACGGCGTCTTCGAGGTCGAGGACTACTCCGTCCGAGCCGAAGAGGTAGCCGCGCGTGAGCATGTTGGGGTTGTTGCCGGGGAGGTAGAGCATCGTGCGTCTCATCTTATTTGTCTTCCCCCTTCTGTTTCAGCAGTCTTTTGTAAGCGGCTTCGACCCGCGCGCCGAGGACGATGTCGAGCGCTCCGTTGTCCTGCACGGCGGCTTCGATGTCTTTTACGCCGAGTTCTTCCAGGGTCTCGGTTATTTTCTTTTCCATCGCGCTTTTGAAGCGGGCCGCGCTCGCTCCCGTTATTGTTATCTTGATCCCGGCTCCCGACTCCGCCTCGGTGAGCGTCACGAGGCAGTCCATTGACTCGAGCGTGCCGGCCTGGGATGTCTTCATCTTTTCGTTCCCCCTGTTCTTATCCGAAACACGGCCCGCCTGTCGATTTTTCAACGGTAGGCAGGCCGCGCGGTTATTTGCCGTTGCTGTCCCGGCTCATTATCACTTCAAGGACCCCGCCCGCAATCGCGAGCGCTTTGTCCGTTATGCTCCAGCAGTGCGACGGGTCGCCGCGCGGGTCGACGTCACCTATTTTGAGCCCATTCGTGACGCGCACGCGCGGGTGGATGAGGCCGCGCAGCACACCGTCAACGCGCGCGCAGACCTCGACGCCGCCCACGTAGCCGACGACTTCGCCGACGGAGACTTCGTCGCCGATTTTCCGTACCGGCAGCAAATAGCCGTCTGCCGGCGCGCGCAGCAGCCGTTCCGTGCCGTAGCCCTTTATTATTCCCGGCACGCCGGTGTTGGGGATGGCGCTGCCATCCCTGATGACGCGTCCGAGAGTGTGTCCGCGCTTCGTTTCTATCACGGCATCGACGTCGCCCGGCGCGCTGAAGCCGGGGCCGACGGCGATGACGGTGGGCGCCATATCCTTGGTTGTGCCGATATTTTTCTTTGCCATGACGGCGTCGACGAGGATGTCCGGCTTGACTTCCCTTATCGACCGGCCCTCGGGGTCGACGAGCACCTGTATGACGTCGGACGCGGGGTCGTATTCTTTCATGGAGCCGATGAGCACGGCGGACATGTCTTCGACCTTTGCCCTGCCGTCAAATACGGCGGAGGCCACGGAGACGGTTCGGCGTACGACCAGCGGCAGCGCCGTCTCCAGCGCCAGCACGGAGTATCCGACTCTCCACAGCCGGTATATTATTCCCGTCGCAAGGTCGCCGCCGCCCCTGACGACAGCCGTTTTACCATTTCTCATGACAAAGGATCTCCATTCACGCCTTTAAAGGCGACTCACCTTGAGGACGTCGCAGCGCAGGCATCTGCCGGCCTCTTTGGCGATCTGTCCTTCGCAGAATCCTTTTTCGACTTCGCAGAAGCAGCTCTTACGCTCTTCTGGTGAGAGCGCCGGCATCTTTTCGCGCGGCGTCGGGTTTTCGTCTATCGGCTTGCTCATTTCTCTCTTAATATATTTGTGCGCGATCACCTGTCCGTCGCCTCCGAGGTAGCGGTCGATGGAAGAGGCCGCCTCTTTGCCGCGGTTTACGCCGCCTACGACGGAATCGGGGCCGGTGGCGCAGTCGCCGCCGGCGAATATCCACGGCGTGGCGGTGGTCCCGCGGTATGCCGCTTTGATCACGTTGCCGCGGATGTCTACAAGCTCTTCGTCGCCCGCCGCCACTTCGCGGCTCAGGGCCTGGCCGATAGCACAGATCACGAAATCGGCGTGAACTTTCATCTGCGCGCTTTCGTCATAAGAGGGGTTGAAACGCCCCGACGCGTCAAAGACGGCGGTGCATTTTTTAAATGTCACCCCGTCGGCGCGTCCCTCTTTCGCGGAGATCGCCATCGGGCCCCAGCCGTTGAATACGTAAAGCCCCTCATCTTTACCCTCTCTGACTTCGTCTGGGTGAGCCGGCATTTCATCCTCTTTTTCAAGGCAGAAGAGTGATACTTTCGCCGCGCCGAGGCGTATCGCCGTCCGCGCGCAGTCCATGGAGACGTTTCCTCCGCCTATGACGATGACCTCTTTGCCGCGCAGGTCACAGCCGCCGCCGGTCTTTACCGAGCGCAGGAATGAGACGCCGGAGGTCACGCCCTCGGAATCCTCGCCCTCGACGCCAAGTTTGCGGTCGTTGTGGTCGCCGACGGCGATGTAGACGGCCATGTAGCCCTGTTTCCGCAGTTCTTTGATCGAAATGTCCTCTCCGATTTTAGTTCCCGTCACAAATTCGATGCCCATTTCCCTGAACAGTTCAAGCTCTTTGGCAAATTTATCAGCCGGCAGCCGATATTCGGGAAGGCCGACCGCCAGCATGCCGCCGACCACGTCAAGCGCTTCAAAGACGGTCACTTCGTAGCCTTTTTTCCGCAGATAGAAGGCGCAGGAAAGTCCCGAAGGGCCGGAACCGACGACGGCGACGCGTTTGCCGTTTTCCGGTTCCATCGGCGGCAGCGGGAACTTACCGTCGTGCTCGAGCAGCCAGTCGGTGATGAAGCGCTTGATGCCGCGGATGGCGATCGGTTCGTCGATCTTGACGCGGTTGCACATATTTTCGCAGAGGTGGTTGCAGACGCGGCCGCAGGTGAGGACGAGCGGGTTTTCGTTCTGGATCACCTGATAGGCCTCTTTGTACATGCCGCGCCGCGCGAAGTCGAGATAGACAGGGACTTCGACATTGGCCGGGCAGGCGTTCTGGCAGGTATATCTCATGCAGTGGATATAGGCCGAAGGGTCGTGGCGTTCGTAGAGGCATTCCGTACAGTAGAGGCATTCCGTGATGCGGTCGAAGCGATGGTCCTTTGCCTTGCGCACCCACATCGGGTCGGCGATCAGCGGACGGGCCAGCGCCACCATGTCGGCGCGCCCCTCGGCGATGACGTTGTCGGCAAACTCGGGGTTGCCGAGTTTGCCCACGGTGACCACGGGCACGTCGACACATTTTTTGATCTCTTCCGCGAGGTAGACGTTGGGGCCGTCTGGGTATTCGATCGTCGGTTTGCCTCGCTGGTCCGAGTATCCCTTGACGGGCGCGTCGTCGAAGCGCACGCCGGCGGAGACGTCCATACAGTCGATGCCGTGCTTGACAAGCTCCTGCGCGAAGATGCGGCTCTGTACTATCGTGTTGCCTCCGAGGACAAATTCTTCGGCGCTGATGCGCGCGAAGAGCGGGTAATCCGGGCCGACGATGGCGCGCACCTTCTTTAGTATCTCAAGATGCATGAACATCCTGCCGTATATGTCACCGCCGAATTCGTCGGTGCGCAGGTTGGTGCGGCGCGAGATGAAATCCGCCATCGTGTAGGTATGCGCGTAATGAAGCTCTATGGCGTCGAAGCCCGCCTCGTAGGCGCGGCGCGCGCCGGCGGCGAAGTCGTCGATGATGCCGTAGCACTCTTCGTTGGTCAGTTCGTGCGGTTTCCTGCCTACGCCGTAAATCGAATGCGCGATCTGCAGGCCGATCTTGCAGCCTTCGTCATGCACGGCGGCGATAAGTTTTTTAAAACCGTCGATATGCTCGTCGCGGCTGATCTGCAGACGCAGCCCCGCGTGGATGAAGTGCGAGCTGACGCTCGTATGCTCGGTCATGATCAGGCCGACGCCGGAACGGGCGCGGTCCACATAATGCTTGATGGTATTCTTCGAGACAAACCCTCCGGGAGCCGCCGAGTTGGTAAACATCGGCGACATGATGACCCTGTTGCTCAGTTCCATCGAATTTATTTTGATAGGTGTAAAAAGGCCGATTCGCTGCATGTGAAAATACTCCTTTCAGAAAGCGTTTATAAAAAGGCCGCGGCAGATAGTCGTTTTTCTTTTCCGCCGCAGACCTCGATTCCTGATAATATTTACGATCTATTTTTTCGTGGCGGCCTTGCGCGCCGCGATCTTCTCCGAAGCGATCCTCACGGCGTCGTAGAACTGCAAATAGCCGGTGCAGCGGCAGAAGTGGCCCGATAGTTCGTCGCGCACTTCTTCCTTCGTCGGGTTCTCCTCACGCATCAGCAGCGCCTTGGCGGAGAGCACGACGCCCGGGGTGCAGAAGCCGCACTGGATGGCTCCCGCTTCAACGAATGCTTCCTGTATCGGGTCGAGTTCGCCGTTCTGCTCAAGCCCCTCTATCGTGAGGATGCTCCTGCCCTGCGCCTTCATCGCGGGCACGATGCACGAATCGACGGGCAGCCCGTCCACCAGCACCGTGCAGGCGCCGCATTCGCCCTCCTCGCAGCCCTTTTTCGTCCCCGTAAGGCCGAGGTCATACCTGATCACGTCGGCCAGAGAGTGGCTGGGGTCGATCATTATCGCGATATCTTTACCATTGACGACACATTTTAATTCCTGCATCAGATCCACTCCTTATGCGAGAGCCGCTGCGGCTTCTGTCAGCGCCTGCTCGACGAGGTCCTTCACGAGAGCTTTGCGGTAGGCCCCGGAACCGCGCACGAGCGAGTCGCGCGGCGAGGCCTCCTCTTCGGCGATCGCGGCGGCCTCTGCGAAAAGCTCTGCCGACGGTTTCTTTCCTACCATGTGCGCCTCGGCCCTTTGCGCGCGGAAGGGGACTACGGCAACGGGCGAGGCGACGACGCGCGCCGCGCTTATGGCCCCGTCTTCCGCGGCCTCAAGCATCACCGCGACATTGACCACCGGCAGCGCCATCGCCTCGCGAGGCGCGATGCGCTTGAAGGCCGTGCCATATTTGCCGGCGGGGATGGCGATCTCTATCTTCGTAAGAATCTCTTTCGTCGGATCGACATAGCTCTCGCCGACCCTCTTTGACAGTTCACAAAGCGGCTTCATGCGCGCGCCCTCACAGTTCGCGATCTCGCAGATCGCGCCGAGCGCCGTCATCGGCACCACAGAATCCGCCGCCGGCTGCGCGCTGACAATGTTTCCCGCGAGCGTCGCGATGTTGCGGATCTGCGGTGAGCCGACGCTGCGGCAGCCGTCGGAAAGCGCGGGGAATATCTGTTTCACTGACTCGTTAGCTGCGATCTCAGCGTGAGTCATTGCCGCGCCGATCGTCATTTTACCGTTCATCACGGAGACGAATTTCATCTCGGGAATATCGGAGACGTCGACGAGGACAGAGGGAGAAACTTTGCCATCGCGTATCCAGAGCATAAGGTCGGTCGCGCCCGAAACGAGGCGGGCTTCTCCTTTATACTCTTCGAGGAACGCGAGCGCCTCTTTTATATCTTTCGGAAATAAGTGTTTTTCCACTTTTTTCAATTTGTTTCCCTCCCGAATTTGGTTCCGGCAAACTGCTGAACGAGCAGCAGCGCCATTACGCCAAGGCCGATGTAGTCGGTGATCGCGCCGGGATAGATGAGCAACAGCCCGCCGATCACAAGGACGCCGCGCAGCAGCATCGGTATCTCCTTCTTCAGATATCCCTCAAGTCCCGCACAGAGGATCAGCACGCCCAAAGTCGCGGAGGTCACGATCCATACGCTTTGCAGGCAGAAGTTGGCGGGAGTGACCATCAGCATCGGCTCAAAGACGAAGATGAAGGGGACGATGAACGACACCAGGCCGATACGGCAGGCCTGCCATCCGACCGTCGCCGCGTTTGCTTCCGATATCCCCGCCGCGGCATAGGAGGCGACGGCAACGGGCGGCGTTATCGCGGAGAGCGTCGCGAAGTAGACGACGAACATGTGCGCCTCAAGCGGCTGCAGGCCCAGCTCGTAGAGCGAAGGGATGCAGAGGGCCGCCGTCAGGCAGTAGGCCGCCGCAACGGGCATGCCCATGCCGAGCAGGGTGCAGATCGCCGCCGTCAGTATCAACGCCGAGAGCGTGCTGTTGCCTCCGAGGCTGAGGATGAGGCTCGCGAGCTTTCCGCTGAGCCCCGTCGTCATCAGCCCCGCGATGACGCAGCCAGCCACGGCGCATGAGAGCGAAACGATGACGGCAGAACGCGCGGCGTCCTCCAGCGCTTTGATCACCGCAGGCAGATGCATTCTCGTCTCCTTGCGCACCCAAGAGGCGGCGATCACGGCGGCAATGCCGACGACGGCGGAAAGGTTGGCCGTGTAGCCGCGCATGAGCATGACCACAAGCACGACGAGCGGGACAAGGAATATCCATCCCTCTTTCAGCGTTCCCCATACTGACGGCAGCTCGGAGACGTCGAGGCCGACGAGACCGCATTTTTTCGCGCGGAAATGGACGATCAGCAGCAGCGCCAGATAATATAGAACGCCGGGCACGAATGCTGCGATAGCGATGTTCTTATAGGAGATACCTGCCATCTCGACCATCAGGAATGCCGCCGTGCCCATAATCGGCGGCATTATACCGCCGCCGGTGGCCGCCACCGCCGTTACAGCGCCGGAGAAGGTCCCGTCATAACCGGCCTTTTTCATCATCGGGATGGTAAAGGAACCGGTCGTAACGACGTTGGCCGTCGGGCTGCCGTTGATCATACCAAAGAGCCCGCTGGTGATGATCGCGACTTTGCCCGCACCGCCGGCATAACGCCCGGCGACCGCCATCGAAAACTTGTAGAAAAAGTCCCCCGCTCCCGAGGCGGCAAAAAACGAGCCGAACATGACGAACATGAATACGTATGTGGCGGCTGCCGCGATCGGCGAAGAGTATATGCCGTTCGTCGTAAAGACGAGCTGGTCGAGAATGTCGATCGCCAGCAGTTTACGGTGATAGAGGACGCCGGGTATGAGGTGTCCCCACAGCGCGTATGCGAGGAAGATGCAGCCGATGCTCGGGAGCACGAATCCCATACACCTCTTCGTAAGGCCGATGACGGCGATTACGGTCAGGAGACCGATCACGATCTCCAGCGAGGAAAGCTCGTCCACCATTGGCATACGCGTCAGATACGTCTCCATTTGAGTACAGTAATATATACCCGCCAACGCGAGGATCGCCGCGTATATCCAGTCCTCGATCGGGACCCTTGTGCTGGTGCGTTGGTTGGTCTGAAATGTCCTCGTGTATATCAGCGCACAGAGCACCATGATGAACGTCAGATGTATCGCGTAGTGCATCTGGGGCTGGATCGTCAAAAAAGTTGCTTGGGCAAGCTGATATAGAGACATGATTACCGCGACATATTTTACCGTCAGCGCGTCAAAACCGCTCAGTTTGCGCTTTTTCCCCTCTTCTGTCAACAATTTCCATAGTTTGTTCAATTATCTGCACCTCAATTCAAATATTAAGGGTCTCACTTGCAGGGATTCCGGGGCTGTGTCTAATCTTCTTTGGGCGAATGGAGCGCCCAGTACATCTTCTCCGGCGTGATCGGCAGGTCTCGCATACGCACACCGCAAGCGTCCTCGATCGCGTTGGCAATGGCCGGAGCGGTCGGTATCAACGTCGGCTCGCCGACTCCTTTAGCGCCGTAGGGGCCTATAGGGTCGTTGCTTTCTATCGCGATCCCTTCTACGGCAGGCATATCCTTGATCGTCATGAAGGTATAGCCATGCAGTCCGTTCGTCGCAGGAACGCCGTTTTTAAAGAGCATGTTTTCGTAGAGGCACCAGCCGATGCCCTGCGCTACACCGCCCGTTATCTGTCCGTGCAGCCCCAATTCGTTGATCACTTTGCCGACGTCGTGTACCGCTACGACACGCAGCACCTTGACCTTGCCGGTATGGGTGTCGACCTCGACCTCAACGCCGTGTGCGCCAAACGAATAAGCGCTGGAGTAGTCTCCGTAGAAGTCCTTGTCGGCGCCCTCCGTCGGCGGGTCGTAGGTGACATAGGCCGTGAGCGGCACGCCGGCGCGGCTGCGTATCGCCTTCGCCGCCACCTCTTTGAGCGTCATCAGCACCGACGGATCGCGGCTGCACTTGATGAGGCCGTTTTCCATATACATCGTATCCCGCTGGCGCTTGCTCATCTCCGCGGCCAGAGTCAGCACCTGGTCGAGAACTTTTTCGCTCGCGAGGAAGACGGCCTTGCCGCCCACCGTCGTGACACGGCTCGAATATGTCCCCATACCGAAGGGGCTGACGTCGGTGTCGAGCGGCATCACCGTGATGTCGCCGATCGGCACGCCAAGCCTTTCCGAGGCGATCTGCGCGAATACCGTTTTCGCGCCCTGCCCCATGTCGGCCTCGCCCGAGAAGATGAATACCTCACCGTCCTCGTGGATACGTATCATTGCCGAAGAACCGTCAAATTTATCGCCGCCGCGGTTGCCGGAGACGTGCGTCATACAGGCTACTCCGATGCCGCGCTTGATGCGTCCGTCCTGTTCCTCGGCAGGCAGGCGGTTTTCCTTGATCTTCTCCGCCGCTATCCTGATACATTCGGAAAGTTCGCAGCTCTTGATATGCCAGCGGTGCAGCGTCATGTCGCCCTTGTGGACACAGTTCTTGAGACGCACCTCGACCGGGTCGAGGCCGACCTTGCGGCAGCATTCGTCGATGAACGACTCGACGGCAAAGTGCATCTGGCTGTTGCCGTAGCCGCGGAAGCCGCTGGTCGGAATGAGGTTTGTATAGACGAGATAGGAGTCGCATTTACTTGACTTATATCTGTAGAGGCAGTCGGTACGCATCGAAAGGTTCAGCAGCACCTTCGGCGCGGCCCATGAATAGGCTCCGTTGTCGGCGACGATCGTCGCCTGCTTGCAGACCATCGTGCCGTCCTTCATCATGCCAAGCTTGACCTTCATACGCGGCGCGATACGCGGGCGCGTCGTAAGCTGTTCCTCGTCCCTTGTGAGGAGTATTTTCACCGGCCGCCCCGTCTTCTTCGCGAGCACGGCGGCGATGGGATGAAAATTCCTGATCCAGATCTTCGCGCCAAAACCGCCTCCGATGAATGGCGACTTCACCGTCACCTGCGTCGGCTTGATGCCAAGCGCCTTCGCGATCTCGTTTCTTCCCTGAAAAGCGGACTGAAGGCCGGTCCACACGGTAAGGCGCCCGTTTGATTCCCACTGCGCGACCGCCCCGAAAGGCTCAAGGTAAAGCCCAGAGACACGGTGCGTGCTGAATTCCTTTTCAAAAACATAATCACAGGAGGCGAAGTCCGCCTCGATATCGCCGCGTTGTATATGATACTCGCGCGCGACGTTTGTCCCCTTTTCTTCATGGACGAGCGGCGAATCTTTCTCCATCGCCTTCACCGGGTCGTCGACTACCGGCAATTCCTCGTATTCTACCTTAATGAGTTTGAGCGCCTCGCGCGCGATCTCGTCGTTTTCGGCCGCGACCGCCGCGACCTCGTCGCCGACATAACGCACCTTCTCCACCGCAAGCATGTCGACGTCTGCGATCTCCATACCAAACTTGTTCTGCGGACAGTCCTTGGCGGTGATGACCGCCTTCACGCCAGGCAGCGCTTCGGCGGCGGAGGTATCGATCGACAATATCCTCGCGTGAGGGTAGGGCGAGCGCAGTATTTTCCCTGTCAAAAGGCCGGGAAATTCCAGATCGTCAAGATACCTGGCGCTGCCCGTCACCTTTTCCCGAGCGTCTACAAAGCTCTGTTTCAAGCCGATACTGTTAAACTTCTCCATATAGAGCCCTCCACAACTGTATTACCTAATCCAACGCGGCGACCTCAAAGAGGTCCACTCTCTCCTTCGTTTTTACTATCTGCATGGCGCCGGCGACAAACAACACCGCGCCAAAAATCATTCCTTTGCCGATCAGCGTTTCGGCTCTCCGGCATCCCGCCTCAAGAGCAAGCTCGGCGCTTCCGCTCCGAAGGCAGCCGACGGACTTCGTCACCGTCAGCCCGCGGATATCCGTTCCGTAGTCAAGCTCCTCAGCGAGGCACTGTTCTATGGCCGGATCATCACAGTAACAGGCGTTGGCGATCGCGGTGGCCGCCGCGTCAGCCCTTGAAGAATCGGGAGCGAGCGCCGTCACGGCTGAAGCGATACCGCGCGTAAGGCTCCTTCCTCCCAATCCGCTTGTGGCAAGTCCCCTTATCTCACCGAATGATTTTATTTTCAGAGAATGGGTTGCCCGCCCGCCGTTGATGTCGCTTATCAGGCCGACCTTCAAAAAATCTCGCGGCGTACTCTGTCCCCGGGATATATGCCAGGCAATATCGCCTCCGTTATTGGCAAGCGCGTAATCCGCTCCGTGGGCGGCCATCGCTTCGACGGCGAAATCCGCGGTCGTGCCCGCGACCGCAGCCAGCGGAGTGAAGTCTCCCTCTTCGAGCATCATGACGGATTCCGTCATTTTACGTACCGCCAGCGGCGTCCCGTCCGGGAGCGAAGATATTTTTTCCACCGGGCGGCGCAGATACTCAAGATATACTGCTGACTCTCCAAAGACTTCGAGCACCCGCTCCGCTCCGGCAACCGCCGCCTCCGTAAAGGCACAGCCGTTACGGCGCGCCTCAAGCGTCATGGTGATCGGGCCGTGATCGATATAGACGAGGCCCTCCTGTATTACATTGTACTTTTGAAAGTTCATGAAATTACTCCTGATTTGCCGTGGGAATCCTTAAATAAAAGGGTTTCCCGCGGCAAAATCAAAACTTATTACTTGTTTTCGTTAAAAAACTTCACCGCGCCGGGGTGAAGCGGAACGGGCGCCGTATTCTTAATTTCCGAGAATTTCAGCCCCTTAAGCGAACCGTGGATGTTGCAGAAGTAGGGGAAATTGTCCTTGATCGACTTGAGGATCGCGTATGCTTCGTCGTCGGGAAGGTCGGCGTTGGTAAACAGGATGACCGTAGCTCCGACGGTGGGAACATCATTCTTGAGGAAGTTATAGGCGGATTTGGGGATCACGGCCGAGTAGGTGCCCAGTTCGTCGTTGACCTTCTTCTGGGCGGCGGGAGACATGCCGAGCAGGTTCAGCTTCAGGGTCGTTCCCGCGTCGACGACATGGCTTGACGGTACCTGAATAACGTTGCTGTAGGCGTCGATCTTGCCGTCTCTCATAAGGTCAAGAGCCGCGCCCATCGAGCTGTTCTTCGTGAACCCGCCCCACTTGTCGATATCGGCCGCAGTGATGCCTTCAGCCTCGATAACCTTTTTGCCTACGATGTCCATAAAGGAATCCTTGGTGTTGAAATAGGCTTTGAGCGGATATTTCTTACTCTTCAGATCGGCGAAGGTGTTTGCCTTCGTGTCAGCTTTGACGATAAAATGCTCTACCGCTCCGTTGTAAAGAACACAGAGCGCGCGAAGGTTATCGATCTTTTTCTTAAAGGGCTGTTTGCCGTCCGCCGCCATTTTGATGAGCTGGGCGTGAGCGATGCCGAGCTGGATTTTCCCGCGCGAAACAAGGGCGAGGTTGGCCGCTTCCTGACCCACTTCATAAGCGGTGTTGGAACCGGGATAGCTGCGCCTTACGACTTCGCCGACGCCTTCGCCGATCGCCGCCCAAGCGCCGCCGATAGAGCCTCCGCATATTGCCAGGTCAAGTTTCTGCGCAGCCTGTGCCGGAGCTGCCGCAAAACCAGCCACTGAGAAGATTACCGCCACTAATGCCAGTACCGTAAAAAACTTTTTCATTACAAAGTTCCTCCTCTCAAAATGTGAAACGTTTTCCGAATAAATGTCCCTTCTCTCCCACGGGACATAAAACCGCCATTTAATCCTTGAGCTCGGTAAACTCGTATCTGCCCTCTTTGAGCACATCCTCTTTTGTGCGCATCGCGTGGACGTGCCCCTTGATCTTTTCGTAATTTTCAACCGTCATCGTGTATTCGATGGGGGCGAGGACCGCCGGCGAAGCCGTGTAGTTGAAGGGGTGGTCGATCATCTTCTCCACATCGGCAAGAAACGTTATTCCGCCGCCGGGCATCAGGTATGTCGGAGCGCCGGCGATCGTGAGGTTCGCGTCGCCTCGGTGCACCGCCTTGGTGATCTGTATCGGGTCGACCGTGACGCCGGCCCGCGCGCTGCCGCCGACGCCCGCATAGTACATCGCGGAGACGCGGCTGTCTTCGCAGCAGCCAGCCGCCATTTTACGGAAGGCTTCCAGTTCGGCGGGGATCGCGACAGGTACCGGCTTTCCCTCGGATGAGACCTCGAAGAGCGCGATCTTGCGCCAGGTGGTTTCGGCGACCAGTATCTTCATGCCCGGCCTGGCGATGTTCATATCGATATTCCTGATCGCCTCGATGGGGTCTTTGATATTTGTGCCGCCCCAGCCGTCGCCGTGCTCAAAGAAATAACGGCCGTTGGTCGCCAGCCGTCCGACGGGTGTGACGCCGCTGTAAGGTTTCTGCTCCGCGCCGGCGGGATGCTGTGTGAAAAGCCCGGTGATATGATGGTCGAGGATGATCGCCTCGTCAATAAGCGGAGCCAGCGAGCGCGCGAACAATCCGCAGCAGGCGCCGCCGCAGCCGACGCGCATTTTATCGTCAACGACGCCGTTGATCACGGGATGCTCGCCTACCTGCAGCTCCAGCGTGCAGCCGTTATCCACCGTCAGCGTCACCTTTTCTTTATTTCCCAGCTCGGCCATCGTCTTCACGACATACATGCCGTCGGGGCCTTTGACCTTGTTGACGCCGCCGAGGATGAGAATATGGGAACCGTATTGCTCCGTGGTGACGATGCCGACAACCCTGCCGCTGCGGCGAACGAGCGCGCCCTCATCGCCGATGTGGGCGTTGGTGTCGATCTTCACCATCATCGAGCTGTAGGAGACCGGGGCCTCTGTAACGACGGTGACGACGTCAAAATCATCGCGCTTTTCGGTGACGATATAGGGGGCCGGTTTGTAATCGGGATAGGCAGCGCCGGCTCCGACCGCGGAAACGACCGGTTTCATGATCGCGGTCTTTTCCGGAGTGATCTCGGTGTTTGTCGGTATCTGCAGGGGCCTTACAAGGGCAAGCCCGCCGTTTTCATTGCGGAAGCGCTTGCACGCGCCCTCTTTACCCTCGGGAATGCGGCATTTGACGCCGCAGTTGCGGCAGAGCAGGGTATTCTCCGCTACCGCATCCTCCGATATCGCGCCGGGTTTGCAGTATTTGATGCAGGTGACGCAGTGGACGCAGTTGTCGTTGACTACCGCCTTTCTGTCAACGACCCTGATCGCCCCGGAGGGACATACCTGCTCACACGCCTTGCATCCCACACACTTGCTGATTTCAACTCTTATCATTTCTCCCAACTCCTTTAAAAGGGGCCTTACAAAAACTCCGGCAGCGCTGCATTACTGCCGTCGACACTGCCGGAGCGAGGGTAGAGGTGGTACGCTAGATCTTACCTTCCTGTTTCGCTTTGAGTATCGCGAGCAGTCTCTCCTGCTCGTTGCTGACGATCATTACGCCTTCGTCGACGCCCATTCCGGGGGTTCCCGCCATTGCGAACGGTTTGGTGGCAACGGCAAGATTGGCGCAGACGATCGCAGCCTTGTCCGTCTGGTTGCAGGTGCCGCCCTGGTAGGCAAGGACGCCGTGCGCCTTGCAGTAGAGGTCGGCCTCCACTATGTTGTTGATGCCGCCGAGGTCGATCGTCTTGACCTGTACCATGTCGGCGCCCTTGGCGTCGACCCACTCGACGATCTCTTCGTAGGTGTTCGCGTATTCGTCGATGATAAGTTTAAGGCGGCAGCCGGCGTCGTCAAGGTACTTGCGCAGATATTTCATGGCCTCAAGCTGCTTTTCGTTCGATTTCATATCTACCGGCATCTCGACGAATACTTCATAGGGGGCGCAGGCGTCGGCGACTTTGATGAGGTATTCGCCGACCTTGTCAAGGTCGTTGTCGAAGGCCTTGCCCATGCAGCCGTAGACGTCGTAGCGCATGACGGGCTTGTAGTCGGGTTCACCGATATCGGAGATGCGCTTCGTGACCCATTTGACCCAGTCAAGGAATATCTGTCCGTCTTTGCCGAGCTTCTCTTCGACGTTGTTGATCAGTCCGTGGGGCATCATGCCGACCTTCTTGAGGATCATCTTGTCAACGTTGGTGTAGCGCTCGTCGCCGGACTGGGCGTTGATGCGCACAGGGGTGAGGTCGACGGGCAGGTTGTATTCGTTGAGGATGACTTCGCACATCGTCAGCTTCTGCTCGTAGGCGGCGGCTTCGAGTATCGCCTGAGTCACGCCGTAGCGGATGGAGGCGGGGAGGCGCTCTCCGTCGAACTCATAGCGGTCAAATTTCTCCGCCGTCGATTTGAATTCTTTGATATCCATTCCCTCAAAGTAGGGCGTTACGTACTTCTCGATGACCTTGATCAGCGCCGCGGCGGTGTTCGGGACCTCTCTGCCGCCGCTGGCCGCGTACTGGGCGACGGCGCAGTCGCCGTATACCACATGGCCGTCTTCAAGGACGAACATCACGGAAACCGCCACGCCTGGCTGTCTGATCGACTTGAATCCGGGCGTTACCGGCGCGCCTTTATATACGAAGCCGTCGGACTTAGCGCCGCTTTTGATGGCCTCTTTGTCGTCCATATAGAATCCGGTAAGCGCCTCTGAACAAAGTACCTTTTTAACCTTCATTTCAAATCATTTCCTCTCTGAATATTTATATGATAATTAACGAATGACTTTACCGTCTTTGGCGACGAGTTTGCCGCCGATGTAAACTCTTTCAACGTTCTTGAGCTGCGGATATTCCGTGACCACGATGTCAGCCGTATAGCCTTTCTTGAGTTCGCCGAGGTTCGGCGCGAGCAGCGGCAGCACTTCGGTGACTCTTGAAGTCCCCTGTCTCACCGCTTTAGCGAGGCCGACGAGCTTCTTCTCGAGCGCCGCGTGCTGGATGGCTTCGAGCATCGAATCGCTGTGTCCGGCCGCGAAGTCGGTGGAGATGACGTCGATGAGGTCGTTTTCATAGAAGGCGTAAAGGTTGTCCGGCGTGGCGACGAGGTGCTTCGCGCCCCAGGGATCATGTACGGCGGCGTCGAGCACGACGCCGGGGAACTGCTTGAGGTAGCGGCCGTTTTCGACGCATTCCTCGGTGGTGAATAGGTAGTTTGAGTGACAGCAGATAAGTGTGTTAAGGCCCATCTTCGCGATCTCGTGGACGATGTACTTAGAGGTCGGAGCGTTGTGGATCATCAGCGGCACGTCGTATCTCTTGGCGAGGTTCGCCGCTTCGCGGTATCCGTCAAGGGCCACCTTCACTGAGGCGAGCGTCGTCTTGTAGACGATGTCCTTCGTCTCTTCCGGCGTGAGAAAGCTGTCAAGCTTGGCCTCTTTGAGCGCCGCCGCCACGCGGTCGCGGTCATAATATGATTCTTCTATATAGCGTCCGAGGACGGAGAGCTTCATCGCGCGCGCCTGGAGGTAGTCTATGTCCTTGCCTTTGCGCTCTTTGACCGCGCGCGGGATGTAAAGATAATCCTGACCGCCGCCGCCGAGCGTATGGCCGCCGCCGACTTCGCCGATGCAGACCGCGCCGTCCGCGAGCATCTTTTCAACGGTCATCTCTTTGTGCTTGGGCAGGAAACCTTTGCCGTCACAGAGCTCGCCCGCGTGGTAGTTGATCGGGGCGTGGGTCGTCGCCGTCTTGATACGGATCGGATGGGCCTTCTGGGCCTCTTCGACCTCGTCCATCGTCGCGAAACCGTCGACGTTGAGGACCGTCGTGTGCCCCTGGAGCAGGCTCCTGTCGAGGTGGTCGAGGATAAATTCGCGCCCGTAGCTGACGCAGCCGCTGGCAAACATCGTGCCAAAGGTCACGCCGTGCTGATGGTGGTTGATCATGCCGGGCATCACGCACTTGCCGCCGCAGTCTACGACCTCTTCCGCGTATGACTCAAGGTTTTCGTCATAATAGAGGTTTACGTCGGCGACGAGCCCGTCGAC
This sequence comes from Cloacibacillus evryensis DSM 19522, assembly GCF_000585335.1. Classification (NCBI taxonomy): domain Bacteria; kingdom Thermotogati; phylum Synergistota; class Synergistia; order Synergistales; family Synergistaceae; genus Cloacibacillus; species Cloacibacillus evryensis. The sequence goes on along the minus strand of NZ_KK073872.1, from coordinate 168,296 downwards.
CTCAATGACGTTCGCCTTCTCCAATACTGTCTTGCCGTCTCCGGTTACGACGGTGCCGTTTTTAAATATCTTCATCTTATATCCTCCTGATATAAATTAGATTCTTATCCTTCAAAGAGACACTCGGCGCGGCGCGGATCAAAGCAGCAGCCCAGCCTCATCGATACTACTCTTATGCCGCTGGCCCTCTGCGGCCCGACCTTGACGAAGGTGCCGAGGACCGTGGTCTTGCCTCCGAGCCCCAGCGCGCCGTAGCCGGATTCGTTTACGGCGTCGGTGATCCTCTTTTCCATCTCCGACTGCACAAGGAAGTTGCCCTTGGCCATCGCCTCCATGCCCAGCGAGGCGGCCTCATAGTTGGAGCGGCCGATGCCGAATACAAGCACGCAGGGCAGACAACCCAGGAGCTTCGCGCCCTCGGCGCCCCAGGCGATCATCTCGTCTATCACCGTGTCGACCGAATGTTTATGGAAGACGCGCAGCGTCTTGCCGCGGATCTCGGGACCGCCGCCGTACATCATCACCGTCAGGCGGATATCTTTGCCCGGAACATGTCTTGTCTGAATAGGGGCCATCGCGAGCGCGCCGGAGTCGTCGGAGAGCCCTCCGCTCTGGCTTATGCGTTCGGCGTCGTTTCCCATCACCGCCATCGGGCGGCCCGGAAGCGTCCTCAAACCTTTGGCGACGCCTTCCTCCACCGCTTTGTAAAAACCGGCGGGGACGACGCATTCTTCGCCCACTTCAAGGAAGAGATGGGGGATGCCCGTATCGTCGCAGAGCGGGAATACCTTTGATTCCGCGATCTCCGCGTTTTCAAGGATATTGTTGAGTACCCATCTGGCGTGCGGGCTCTCTTCATTCTCCGCCGCGCGCTTATAGGCCGCTATCTGGTCTGGACGAAAGACCGTGCTTGCCCTGACCAGTGTATCCGCCGTTTTTTCCGTAACTTCCCTGCAATCTATCATCTTAATTACCTCCGCCGGCCCCTCTTAGTCATAGATCGATTCGCCGTGAGCGATGGCGACTATAGCGGGGAACTTTTCGACCTCGACCTCGTAAAGCGCCTCCATGCCCTCTTCGGGGAAGGCCACGACGCGCTTGCTTTTCATCGTAGCCGTCAACAGCGCCGTGTTCGGCGGGGTGACGAGGAAGATCGAATTATTTTTCTTCAGAGCCTCGACCGTTTCTTTCTTGAGGCTGCCTTTGCCGATGTGCATTTTGACGCCGGCCTCCGAGAGCGCGGGAATGCTGCCCTCAATATCGAGCTTGTTGCTCGATGTCGGCCCGATGCCGGCGGGGCTCACCGCCGTGTGAAAAACGGCCGCCCCTTTCAGAAAGATCCCCTTTTCCTCACATGTTCCCTCTTCGATACACTTGACGACCTTCGGCAGCACCGCGTCGCGACCCGTAAAGATCGGCCCGTAGATCTCGACCATGTCATACACGTGCAGCTTCTTTATCGTCTCATCGTCGACCGGCATCTTTATCTGCATATCCGCGCCATCCCTTTCATAATTTTTATCTCTTGCTTATATCCATATTGTGGATATAATATCTTCTATGTGGTGATTACATCATACATAGTTTTATCTCGGCTGTCAATAACGAAAAATTTCTCTATCTGGTTTGAGGTGATGTTATCTGTTAAAATTCAGGAAAATTCATTGAGCGGTTAAATATATTTTCAATAACAAGGAGAAATGTCTTATCACATTATGTTTAGGCTTATAATACGTTTCGCGGAGGTATGAGAGATGAGCGAAAAACAATTGGAGACCGGAACTCAGGCCATACAGAGGGCCCTTGCGATATTAAACTGTTTTACAAGAGGAATAGACGACCTGTCGCTGACGGAGATCTCGAAGCTGGTGCAGATACCATATTCCACCGCCTCGAGGATCGCGGGTATACTGGAGCAGGAATCTTTCCTTATACGCGATAAAAGCACCAAGCGTTTCAGCCTCGGGCGGCGGGTCTACAGCCTCGGCTACTGCGCAAAGCAGAATGATTTCCTGAGAAAGGTGACATATCCCTATCTCGTCAGGCTGAGGGATGAATTTGGAGAAACGGCGCTGGTCTACATCAGAGAGGGCGATTACCGCATCTGCTTTGAAAAGGTGCCGGCCTTTCACAGCTTCAAGTTCTCGCCCACCGTCGGCTCAAAGTATGTGCTGTGGGCCGGCGCGGGCGGCAGGGGTTTCCTCGCCTACGCCACGCCGGAGGAACAGGACAGCTTTTTAAAAGATACAAGGAACCTTACGACATTCACGACGACGGACCGGGCAAAGTTAATGAGGGAGCTTTATAACCTCTGTAAAAACGGCTACAGCTATTGCATCAACGAATACCAGGAGGGCTTCTCTTCGATCGCGGGACCGATCGTCGGGAACGACGGCAATATCCTCTGTACGATCGCTGTCACCGGGCCGAGCGCTAGGTTCACCGACAACATCGTCAAGGGGCTGAAGGAGCGCATTCCCCAATACTGCGCGGAGATATCCTCCACCTTCGGATGGAGCGAGCCCGCGGAAAACCCTGATTTCCTATTCAGGAGCCCTTCGCTGGACCATATCATCGGCAATATGTAAAATCCTCATAAATGAAAAATCGTGGACCTCCGAAGTGATCCACGATTTTTCTTTGTCCATAGGGAAGGTCACGCCGCGCTAGTCTTTCTTTTTCACCTGCTTTGACGGATCGTCGCAGATCAGCGTGCCGGCGATCGCGAAGTTATCGTTCTTCATCTCGTTGATGATGATGCGCACGGAGCTCTGCGGCACCTCCATCGTCTCGCAAAGGACCTTCGTCATCCCCGTCACCATCGCGCGTTTCTGTTCCACGGTGCGTCCCTCTTTGATGTTTACCATAACGATCGGCATCTTTCGCATCTCCTTATTATGATTATGAAATATCGGCGGTTGCGTGTAAAATATAACCCGTATTTTAATCGCTCTATGGCTGAGGTGTCTATATGGACGGCGGTATTTATATATTTCTGGGTTTCTGCCTCGGCGCGGCGCTCGGCTCTTTTGCCAACGCGGCGGCCATGCGGACGGCGGCGGAGAAAAAATGGTGGGGACGCGAACGTTCCGTCTGCGACAGCTGCGGCCGGACTTTATCGTCGTGCGACCTCATTCCAGTAGTCTCCTTCATCGTTCTTCAGGGCCGCTGCCGCGTCTGCCGCGCCCGCATCCCGCTGCGCCATTTTGCCGCCGAGCTTTCGTGCGGAGCGCTTGCGGCCATCTTCGTCTGGAGATTTGGATTGACGCCGGCGCTCGCCTTCGCCGCGCTCTCAGTTCCCTTCATCGCCTTCCACACGCTCACGGATCTTGACACTGGTTATATCTACGATTCATGGGCGATAGCGATGGCGGCCTGCGGCATGCTGCTGCGCGCCGTTCACGGCTGGGGCGGGCTGTTGGACGGCCTCTTCGGCGCGCTCGCCGGCTTCGGGGTGATCGGGACGATAATCATCGCAAGCCGCGGGCGCATGGGACTTGGAGACGCGGTGCTGATGCTCGGCGTCGGCGCTTTCATGGGATTCAGGCTGACGCTGCTCTCGCTGTACCTCGGCTTTATGAGCGGCGGCCTCGTGGTGATACCCCTGCTGCTTGCCAAGAGGGTCACGCGCAAGACCGCCGTGCCGCTCGGACCGTTTCTTTGCGCGGGGATGGCGTTCGCGATGTTGTTTGGGGAAAAGATTTTGTCCTACCTGGGGTATACGGCGCAATGGCCCTGGGCCGTGATCTAAAAAATTTTTAAGTAATAATTTAAGGAGGAACAACTTATGAAGAAGATTTTATCGCTCACAGCGGCGCTCCTGCTTGCCGCGGCATCCGCCGCGACGGCGGCCAACATCGTCCTGCCGGAACCGGATAAAACCGGCGGGCCCTCCGTTATGGAGGCGATCCCCACCCGCGCCTCGGCGGAACAGCGGGATTTTTCCAAAGAGGAGCTTTCGCTGAAAGAGCTCTCAACTATACTCTGGGCGGCGACGGGAAAGAACCGCGAACCGAAGGGCTGGACGGTGCCGATGGCGATGGGGCGCGAGCCCTACGTCTCCGTCTACGTTCTGCTGAAGAGCGGCGGCTATCTTTATAATTGGGAGAAAAACGCGCTGATGCAGCAGACGGCGGAAAAGAAGCTGACGAGCCGCGCCGTAACGCAGGACTTCGCGAAGAGCGCCCCCTGTATACTCGTATTCGTGAGCAAGGGAACGATGAACGTTGAAAATTACAACTACATCGCCACCGGCGCGATGTCGCAGAACGTTTTCCTCGCCGCCGAGGCGCTCGGCCTCAAGGGACGCTTCCTAGCCTCTTTCAACAAGGTAAATATAGAGGCGGCGCTGACGCTTGGCCCGATCATGAAGATAACCGGCGTCATGGCAGTCGGCAGACAATAACCGATAAAAACACAAAACGGCCTGAGATTTTTCTCAGGCCGTTTTGTGTTTTTGCACACTCGTTCCGGTTGCAAAAGCCGCGCAAAAGCTATATGCTTTAGCTGAAGTAATACCAGAAACGGAGGTATCACTATGAGTTTTGTCCCCGCGCACATTTTTCGCGAATATGATATAAGAGGCATCGCCGATTCGGAGCTCACCGACGAACACGTATTTCTCATCGGCAGGGCCTTCGGCACCTGGCTCAGCCGGCGAGGCGTCACCGAAACCACCGTCGGGGGCGACGCGAGGCTTTCCACCGCGCGCATAAAAGCGGCCGCGGCACGCGGCCTGAACGCGGCCGGCGTCAATGTCACCGATATCGGCCTCGTCTCGACGCCGACCTTCTACTGGAGCCTCTACCGCTTCGAGGCGGGGGGAGGGATCATGGTGACCGGCAGCCATAATCCGAAAGAGTTCAACGGCCTGAAAGTGGCCTACGACAGAGCCACGCTCTGGGGCGACGACATCCAGTCGATCTACAGGATGATAACCGCCGACGACATGACGGCGGCGGAGAGGCCGGGCGTCTATAGGACCGCAGACATCAGCGCCGAGTACATCGACATGCTCGTTTCAAAGATAACCCTCGGACCGCGCCGGCCCAAGATCGTCTGCGACTCGGGCAACGGCACCGGCGGCCTCTACGCGCCGGAGTTCCTGCGGCGCATCGGCTGCGATGTGACGGAGCTATACAGCACGCCGGACGGACGCTTTCCCAACCATCACCCCGACCCGACGAAACGCGAGAACCTCCCCGCGCTGATCGCCGCGGTAAAGGAGGGCGGCGCGGATTTCGGCGTCGGCTTCGACGGCGATTCCGACCGCATCGGCGTCGTCGACAACGACGGCGAGGTAATCTGGGGAGACCGCCTGATGGCGCTCTATTGGAGCGAGATCCTGCCGAAACACCCCGGCGCGGTGGCGATCTGCGAGGTAAAGAGTTCGATGGCCCTGCCGGAGACGGTGGAGAAGCTCGGAGGCAGGCCGATGTGGTGGAACGCGGGGCACTCGCTCGTTAAGGCGAAGATGCGTGAAGAACACGCCCTCTTCTCCGGCGAGGTCTCCGGGCACATGTTTTTTGCCGATGAATACTTCGGCTATGACGACGCCTTCTACGCCGCCGGACGGCTCGCGCGCATAATCTCCAACACCGAAAAAACACTCGCGGAGCTGATGAGGGACATCCCGCTCTATCCCTCGACGATAGAGACGCGCTACGACTGCCCCGACGACGTCAAGTTCGGCGTGGTAGAGCGCGTCAAAGAGGCGGCTCTCGCGGAAAAGCTCAATACGATCACCGTCGACGGCGTGAGAATAATCTACAAAGACGGCTGGGGGCTCGTCCGCGTCTCAAACACCCAGCCCGTGCTCGTCGCGCGCTGCGAGGGACGCACGAAAGAGGCTCTGGACGAAATAACCAAAGACATGAAGCGCCGGCTGCTTGCGGCGGGCAGTCCTGACTTTGAGTGGGGTTATTAAGGAACGCGGTTCACAATATATAGATAATTTTGAGGAGGAGACGGACCACATGCAGTGTTCTCGCGAAGTTGAAGAAATGGTATGTGTGGCAAAGGGCGCCAATCACGGCCCCGCGCCCATCCCCGAAGAGGGGAAATGGATAGAATCGAGGCAGATAGGAGACATCTCCGGCTTTACGCACGGCGTGGGCTGGTGCGCGCCGCAGCAGGGCGCCTGCAAACTCTCGCTCAACGTCAAGGGCGGCGTCATCCAGGAGGCGCTTGTCGAAACGATCGGCTGCTCGGGCATGACCCACTCGGCGGCAATGGCGGCGGAGATACTCCCCGGAAAGACGATCCTTGAGGCGCTCAACACCGACCTCGTCTGCGACGCGATCAACACCGCGATGCGCGAGCTCTTCCTCCAGATAGCCTACGGAAGGACGCAGAGCGCCTTCTCTGACGACGGGCTCCCAGTCGGCGCGGGGCTGGAGGATCTCGGCAAGGGGCTGCGTTCGCAGATCGGCACGATGTACGGCACGCTCGAGAAGGGGCCGCGTTACCTTGAAATGGCGGAAGGCTACGTCCTTGACCAGGCACTCGACAAAAACGGCGAGATCATCGGCTACCGCTATGTATCGCTCGGCAAGATGATGGAGGCGATCCGCAAGGGCATGGACCCCAAAGAGGCCCTTGAGAAAAACACCGCCGCATACGGCCGCTACGCAGAGGCCGCCAAGATAATAGACCCGCGCAGGCAGTAGGAGGAAACGGCAATGGCAAACTTTGAAGGTTACGAACGCAGGATAGACAAGATAAACTCATTCCTCGCCGGAATAGGCTTCGACTGCCTGGAAGAGGCGCAGCAGCTCTGCCTTGACAAGGGCGTCGACGTCGCCGCCATCGTGCGCGGCATCCAGCCGATCGCCTTTGACAACGCCGTCTGGGCCTACACGCTCGGCGCGGCGAACGCGATAAAGAGCGGCAGCCGGACGGCGGCCGGAGCGGCGGAAAAGATCGGCGAGGGGCTCCAGGCCTTCTGCGTCCCCGGCTCCGTCGCCGACCAGCGCAAAGTCGGCCTCGGCCACGGCAACCTCGCGGCAATGCTGCTGCGGGAAGATACAAAGTGCTTCTGCTTCCTCGCGGGACATGAGTCGTTCGCCGCCGCCGAGGGGGCGATAGGCATCGCGCGCACGGCAAACAAGGTGCGCAAAGAGCCGCTGCGCGTCATCCTGAACGGGCTCGGCAAAGACGCCGCCTACATCATCTCACGCATCAACGGCTTCACCTTCGTGGAGACGCTCTACAACCAGTACACAGGGGAACTTGAGGTAACGATGGAAAAGCCCTTCTCCGACGGCGACAAGGCGAAGGTCAAATGCTACGGCGCCAACGACGTCAACGAGGGCGTGGCGATCATGCGGCACGAGGGCGTCGACGTCTCCATCACCGGCAACTCGACAAACCCGACGCGCTTCCAGCACCCCGTCGCCGGCACATACAAAAAGTGGGCCGTCGAGAACGGCAAGAAATACTTCTCCGTCGCCTCGGGCGGCGGTACGGGACGCACGCTGCACCCCGACAACATGGCAGCCGGCCCCGCGAGCTACGGCATGACCGACACCATGGGCCGCATGCACAGCGACGCGCAGTTCGCCGGCAGCTCCTCCGTCCCCGCGCATGTCGACATGATGGGCCTCATCGGCATGGGCAACAACCCGATGGTCGGCGCCTCCGTCGCGGTGGCCGTCGCCGTCGAAGAGGCGGCAAAAGCCGGCAAGTTTTAAGGACGCGGAAACGACCGAACCTAAGATAAGAGATAGGCCGGACCTTTGTGTCCGGCCCGTTTTTTCGTTGGCATCACATTTTCTCATTTTTATTTCTTCACATAGAAACTCAAAATTTCAAGCATAAAAATTACTGATTTAAAAATTGACATATAAACATGATTATTTTATAATCTGGATTATTATAAACAACACGTTTTCAGCATATTCACAAAATTTAAATATGATACGGGAGAGGAGCGTGCGCCGCAAAAAGGCACTGCTGTATTTGACATAAAAACTATTTTAAACTCAAGAGGAGGTCATATTGTGGAAAACACGTCAGAGAAAAAGACAAAATTGAAAGCGTTGAACCCCATCGTCTTACTTGCAATCATCCTGGTCATCGCGGCCATCGCGACCTACATAGTCCCGGCCGGCGTATACGAGCGCGTTATGGACCCGACGACGCAGCGCGAGGTCGTCAACCCGCAGAGTTTCAAATACATCGCCCAGCACCCGGTAGGATTTTTTGAGTTCTTCATGTCAATAACGCTGGGAATGCAGAGAGCCGCCTATATAATCTTCTTCCTCTTCCTCGTCGGCGGCGCTTTCGGCGTAATCGAAGCGACCGGCGCGATGAACGCCTGCCTGGCATCAGTCGTAAAAAGAATGGACGGCCGCGAGCTCGTAGTCATCCCCGTCTGCATGATCATCTTCGGCTGCGGCTCGGCCTTCGCCGGTAACTTTGAGGAATATCTGGTCTTCGTCCCCTTGATGATCGCGGTCTGTGTCGCGATGGGGTTCGACTCTCTGACGGCGATCGGCGTAGTTTTCTGCGCCGCGGCGTCGGGCTACGCGGGGGCGATGACGAACCCATTCACCGTCGGCGTCGCGCAGGGGATATCCGGGCTGCCGATGTTCTCCGGCATCGTTTTCCGCGCCGGGGTCTTCATCGCGCTGATAACCGCGAGCATCATTTATGTCATGCTTTACGCGCGCAAGGTCAAAAATAATCCTGAGCTCAGCTCCGTTCACGAGATAGACCTTGAATATAACAGCCACACCCATGCCGCCATCGCCGAAGCCCAAAGCAAGGGCATGACGACGCGCCACAAGCTCGTGCTGCTGACATTCGTCGCCGCCATCGCCGTACTCGTCTACGGCGTGCTCAAACTCGGCTTCTATATCGACGAACTGGCCGCGCTGTTCGTCATTGTCGGCATCGTCGCCGGTATCGCCGGCGGGCTGAAAGCCGGCGAGATCGCTGACGCGTTCCTCAAAGGCTGCGACAATATGCTGTTCGCCTGCATGGTCATCGGCCTATGCAACGCCGTCATCATCATCACGGAAAACGCCTCGATCATGGATACGATAATCCACTCCCTTTCCAGACTGCTCAACGGCCTGCCGCCGGCGATAAGCGCCTGCGCGATGTTCGTCGTTCAAGACATTTTCAACGTCCTCGTCCCCTCTGGTTCGGGGCAGGCGGCGATCACGATGCCGATCATGGCCCCGCTCGCCGACGTCATCGGCGTGACGCGCCAGACGGCGGTCCTGGCCTTTCAGATGGGAGACTCCTTCACAAACGTACTCGCGCCGACCAGCGGCGAAGTCATCGCGGCGATCGCGATGGCGAAAATCCCCTATGGAAAGTGGGTAAAATGGCTGCTGCCGCTATTCGGCATCTGGTGCCTGATCGCCTTCGCATCGCTGATCATCGCGGTCACGGTCGGATACGGGCCCTTTTAAAAAACATTCCCGGCCGGATCAAAGGTCCGGCCTTTCTCCTTTTCTTAATTCTCCCCCAAAAGCGGAGCCCCGATCTCGAACGGAACGGGGCTCTGTCTTCTCCGTTTATTTTATATCCTCCCTGTCATCTACCTCTCCAAAGCCAGCTCTTCGAGCAGCTTGACAAGAAATCTAGCCATTTTGTTGACGGACGAAAGGCTCATGCGCTCGGAGGGGGAATGGAGGTTCCACATATTCGGTCCGACTGAGATCGCGTCAAGGCCGGGTATCACGGCGTAAAAACATCCGCACTCAAGCCCCGCGTGCAGTACGACGTTTTTTTGCGCCTCGCCAAATTCCCTCGCGTAAACCCGGTTGGATATTTCCTTCATCTTGGAGCCGGGATCATAACTCCAGCCGGGGTAGCGTCCGAAGGTCCTGAACCGTGCGCCCAGCAGTTCGGAAAGCATAGCGATCTTATCCGCGATATACGCGGCCGTCGAAGGATATGCGGCGCGTATCTCACATATTATCCGACAAACGTCCTCCTCAAGATGCAGCTCGCCGAGGTTGTCAGAGCTTTCAACGACATGTTCCATCCGGTCGCTCATTGCGGAGATACCGTCGGGGGAGAGGCAAAGCGCCCGGATAAGCCGTTCCGTACAGGCCGCGGAGAGGGCCTGCGAAGCCGTGGCTTCCGTAACGGAGAGCCGCAGCTCCGGCGCGGCCGCCAGGTATTCCTCTTTAAACGCCATCTCCATTTCAGCGAGCGCCGTATCAAAGGCTTCCGTGTTTTCCCGGGGAACGGCCGCCGTCACCGAGGCCTCGCGCGGTATCGCGGTGCGAAAGTTTCCGCCGGAAATATCGGATATCAGCACGCCCAGCGGTTCGCAGCGCCTAAGGACACGCCCGATGAGAACGATGGCGTTTCCGTTGCCGCAGTGGATATTTTCACCGGAATGCCCTCCCGGGAGCCCCGAAAGCCCTATCGTTCTGCATACATGACCGCCGTCCAAAGGTATCCTTTCGACCGGAAGCGCGAGCTCGGCGGCCATTCCCCCGCAGCTTCCCAGCACGACCTCGTTGTCGGCGGCATGGTCGATATTTATCATCCTGCGCGCCGTAAAAAGGCTCCCGTCGATAGAGAGCGCCCCGCTCAGGTCCTCCTCCTCCGCCGTGGTGAAAACAGCCTCGATACGCGGATGCGCGAAGCCGTCCGACTCAAGGATCGCCATTATCAGAGCCACACCGATGCCGTCGTCGGCTCCCAGCGTAGTCTTGCCTCCAGTCGAGATCATGTCCCCGTCTATCTGATAAGGAATGGGATCTTTTTTAAAATCATGCTTATACGACGGCGACTTCTCACAGACCATATCCATATGCGCCTGGAGGATGACGGCTCCCGCAGCCTCGTTCCCCGGCGAAGCCTCCTTGCGGATCACCACGTTAAAATGTTCGTCCTGCGCGGCTTTCAATCCAAGCCCGCGCGCCCACTCGCAGAGATAATCGCTGATCTTTTTCTCGTTGAAGCTGCCGTGCGGAATGCCGCAGAGCCTCGTGAAATGACATATGGTCCGGTCCTCAAGCAACTTCATCTTGTCAGAAAGCATGGTTTGCCCCCCCTTTAAGTTTATTTTGCCGTCTCCAGCAGATAATCGAATACGGCAATGAAACGTCTGTGCTGCTCCTCCGGGTCGATACGTTCGCCGTTCGCTAGCTCATGGAGATAGGTCTGATTGAGCCGCGGCACTATGGCCGACAGATACGGGGCATTTTCCCGCTTTACAAAACCGTCTTTCACCAGCTCTTCCACGATCGGTTCGTCCCTGAGATACATATTTCCCTGTGTCAGCATCTTTCGCACCGAGGGCGTATGCTCTTTCAGCTCGTCGGGAAAGAGCGTGTAGTACTGCACGGTCACCTCGGGGAGCTTTGAACTTTGGCTTCCGAAAAACATATTATAAAATATCTCCGGCGAGCGAAAGGCAAAATGATCGAAGGTCTCGTAAATGACGCGATAGCGCTGAAGCGAACTCATCGGCGCCTTCAATTTGCCGCTGAGCGCGGAGACATAATCCCGCAGGTACGACATCGAGGCGAAAAGCGTCAAATGCTGAAGATCTTCAAAATAATTGTAGAGCGTCGCGCTGTTATACCCGGCGATCTCCGCGATCCCCCGTATCGATAGCGCCTGTATGCCATCGGATGACATCAATTGCCGCGCCGCCTCGATAAAATAGATCATCACTCGTCTCTTTTTTATGCTCAGTTTTTGGATATCCAATGGCGCACACCCCTTTCTGTAAGATAGTGCCTCGCTTTTTATTGTAATAATCATGATTATAAATTAATCACATATAAAAGTCAAAGCAGCCGGCGATACAATAATCTTCAAAATTCAACGGTAATATGCGCATAACTTGTTGACACTACCATGGCATATCAATAAAATATAGAAAATCCGGACTTCAATGAACTGAAAGAACAGGGCACCAGCGAAGGAATCATAAGCATTTGCTTTAGGATAGGCGGGCAATATTAAATCCGTCTATTGCCCATTTAAAACAACGAGGTATCTTGTGATGTATATCCCTCGGTGTAAAGTTTGAGTTAACATTTTTGAGAGATTTTGAGGCTTGAAAATGAAACTGTAATACTAATTTTTTTAGGAGATGAGAGTGGGTATGAGTAAGTTGTTAAGGCAAATTGTTTTTCTGGTGCTAATGGGAGTGTTGGTCGCAGTGAGCGGCGGTTGCGGCGGCGGAAGCGATTCCAAATATCCTGTTGTGAATGCAGATGGCGCCATACTTCCAAAAGATCCAACCAATTGGACCGCGGCTGAAAAATCGGCTTGGATAAATCAGGGAACTCTCCTGCTGGATCAGATGGTCTCTACTGAATTCAGAGGCAGAATGGCCGGAGACATCGGTTATGAACAAGCGGCAATGTGGGCCGCCACAAACTTTAAAGCATGGGGACTTGAGCCGCTGGACGGTAGTTACTTCCAGGACTTTAACATTTCTTACAGTATGCCCATCAACAAATCGCCTGTAATCAAAATTTTAGTTGACGGAAAGGTATGGAAATCCACAGAGAACGGTGATTATATTGATGACGAGTTTGTCAAGGATATTATGTCCGCTCATGGTACCAATACAGGGACGGTCAGAAGTAAATTAACCTTCCTGGGTTATGGTATTGATGCCACCGCGGCGAATGTCTATGCTAACACTGAATTTAAACATATCAATCCGGCCACTGTATATCGCAACGATTTTAACGAGTATGCCGGGCTGACATGGGATTCCGGATCCGATCCCGCTAATGACATTCCGAATAAAACGCTTCTGGACGTTGCCGACCGTGTCGTAATTTTCAGGAACGCCACTCCCAATTCTTTAAGCAATGTGGATTACCGGCCTACTCCGATTTTAGGCGGCGCCCTTGAGGCTGAGGAGTATAAATACACCGTGGGCAACGATTGGATCCGCCATGACGAACATTATGTCAAAATTGGAGTTGCCAGACAGAGGAAAGCCGCAGGGGTGCTTTACAATCAGATGGTTGCCAACCCCAACATCCGCTATCAGCCGCCGGTAGGCGATAATGTGTTCCAGATTGCCTTGGTCGGCAGTATCGGGCGCAATACAAAAGACGGCACGCTTAGTGAAACCACATACACCAACGGTACCGGCGACAGCAGATTACTAAACGACCTCTTTGCAAAACAGCTTGAGATCGAGGCGGCTTCAGGAGGTGCCAAGCACACGCTTACCGACCTCATTACCCGCGCAAAAGCTGTTAAGAGCCCAAATAAGGACGGCAACGGCCCGGTTCGCAGCGTCCCCATGAAGAATTTTGGCGACGGGAAGGGCGACGTGCCAGACTACCCACAGTTCCTTTACCAGGCGACGGCCGATCTTTTTAAAGGCCCCGACAGCACGGTAGGAGCCTTAAACAGCCCGTATGATAAGAATTATGACGCATCGATCGCAACAAATTCCTTTAATTTTGATGATCGGATCGAAATTGAAATTACGACTGAAGCACAGAGCCGTGTAGATGCTAAAGCCATGAATGTTGTTGGAGTAGTCCGAGGAAGCGAACTTCCCGACGAGTATGTAATCTATATGACCCATTTTGACCACTGTGGTTTCGTGGGCCCGTATATGACCGCAGGTGCGGCTGACAACGGAGGCGGCAGTACGGCGAATATGATCGCGGCTCGTTACGCTGCCATGATGGCGGCCGCCGGAAATAAACCCAAGCGCAGCTTGGTCTTTATTCTTGACGGAGCGGAAGAATCAGGTATGAATGGCGCGAAAAAAGCAGCCGCATGGTTTGCGGCCAACGGCAGAGAGAAAGTTAAGGCTGTATTCCACACAGACGCTACTTTCGGCAAAGGACACGGCGAGATCACACTTTCAACTAGTATGTCAGCCGGTTTAGCCCCGCTTGTAGATGAACTTCTGGATTCCAGCCAGGGCAGACATCACCCTTGGGGACAGGATGCTTCTGATGTCAACCCCGGAGCTACTATTACAATGAGCACTCCAACGAGCACGGGGCAAGCCAAATATGTCGGACGCCCCAGGACCGATACCGCCGCGTGGCAGGATGAAGATATGCCGGTAGTGGTTAATGTCTCCGCCCGTGAACAGGACAGCACTACGTCACTATATCATGCACCCTACAACGACCGTGATTATGTTGCGGATCGCCTGTTGGCTATTTTAGGCATAGCTACCGCTAACAATATGTATACGGTGGCTAATAGATAGCTAGATTTTTCTTATCGAGCCGGAGGCCTCTCATTATTTGAGAGGCCTCCTTTGATGGGACTGCTAGGCGGTCGGATCAGATCTTTGCTCCCTGCGGTTATGTTCACTAACAGTGGTTGAGCCGCCGTTGTGTATCCCTGTTCGTAATATTCTTTCGCTTTGAGTGTTGCCTAACGTGCGTTTCTGCCGGGACGAAAGCCGCAGACGGCGTCTGAGAATATAATATTTTCTCAGACGCTTGCTATAAGCAATCGAAACACGCCGGAATATCGGCGGCAGAGGATCACTGGCGCGGCACGACGGATAGAAAGATCAGTTCTTCACTGCCGTCATTGACGATACTATGTGAATGCCCCTTGGGGCAATAGTGACAGAGCCAAGGAGAGAGTTCCTCCGTGCCACCGTCATAGAGAGCCATCCCCCTGCCCTTAAGTACATAGACAATCTCGCTGCCGTTATCATGGAGGTGCATTCCGACCGAAGCACCGGGCGCAAGCGTGCTGTAGGCGATGCGGTTCGTTCCGTCAAAAAACATCCGCGCCTCGGTCTCCTTTTCGCCACCGTAAAAATTGTGGATCACACTTGCCGCGATCTTTTCAAAATCTATAAGCATCGTAATGACCTCTTCTTTAAATTTCATATTTACGAATACATAGCTTAGCGCCAAACCCGGCAAAGTCAAACGGGCCGTATAAAATAGGCAAAATGGCGGCCCGTTGCCGTTATTTTTACCCTCCGCGCAATTTCATTATTTTTTATATTAGATACCAAGCAACGCTTTTAAGGAGGGGATCTTATGAACGAAAGCCCGCGCAAACGCGTATGGGTCGTAACGAGAATAGACGGGGGGCGAGCCGCCGCGGCGGATGTCTTCGACAACGGTTCAGACGCGGAGAACTTTGCCGGTGAGATGTCGGTCGACACGAACAACCTCGCCGGACTTTTCCAGGTTTTGGAAAGTTCCCTGCACAGCCGTGACCCAGAAAAGTATATCTCTGTGCCGGAATCGATTGAGAAGCTGGTCGGCGGCCTATATAACGATCTGGCGCTCGGAGGAGGCACGGGAAAAGCGGCCGAATACATTGCCGCCCACAAGCCTGAACTCATCGACGAAGCCGTCAGGGCCGCCAGAGAGCGTATTGTCGAAATCCTCAAAGAAAAAGGACTCTTGCCCAAATAACTGACCATTCCCCGCGCACCCGCCTTTATGCTATATAATAGCGAGGATGAAAGCGGGGAATTTATTTTGGAATTATTTAGCTCTATACCACTTTTCGGAAGCATCGCCAACGCTGTTTTTATCGTATGCGGGGCCCTCGCGGGACTTCTTCTCCGCAAAAAAATCCCGGCAAAGATAATGGAGCTGCCGGTTCAGGGAATGGCGCTCTTTGTCGTGACGCTCGGCGTCGGCATGGCAATAAAGACACAACAGCCATTGGTGGTCATCGCCAGCATCGCCCTCGGTTCGCTTATAGGCGAACTGATGGATCTCGAAGGAGCGCTCGAAGCGGCGAGCATGAAGCTCGAAAACCGCATCGGAGACAGCGCGAAGGGATTCTCAACGGGATTTATAACGACAAGCCTCATTTACTGCACCGGTTCGATGGCGGTGCTCGGAGCCTTTGAAGAGGGGCTCGGCGGATACCCCTCGCTGCTCCTCGCAAAGGGGCTCATCGACGGCCTCACCTCCGTGGCAATGGCGGCCTCGCTCGGCTTTGGCGTGATCTTTTCCGCCGTCCCCGTCTTTCTCTATCAGGGACTGCTGACCCTGGCGGCCGGATGGATACAGCCCTTTATGTCCGAAGCGGCGGTAACGGAAATGAGCGCGACGGGAGGGCTTATGCTCATGGGCATCGGCATCAACCTGCTCGGCTTTATGAAAATACGGGTAATGAACATGCTTCCGGGCCTCATAGTCGCCGTCATACTTGTGAGGTTATTTTTTTAGGGTTTTTTGTTCATAAAGCCAAATAGCTCCTTTTTTCTCTAAGTTTAGGCGCGAAATTATATAAATTCTATACTATTTTCTGGAATTCACAAATATAACCTTATTTGCAGCCCCTTTACGGAAAAACTAATCAGGAATACAATAGTTATGTACGATAAAATTTGTCCTGCGAAGGGTACAATTTTAAAGTTACCGTCCCGCAAGGGACAAAAATACTAAGGGGGTTTTTTGTATGGCCGTACAGAAACGTACTTCCACCAACGTACTTCTCCACACAGCGTTGCAGAATTTCTATGACGCAGCAGAAGAGATGGGACTTGAAGACGGTCTCGTCGAAGTCCTCAGCCGTCCAGAGCGCGCAATCTGCGTCTCCGTCCCCGTCCAGATGGACGACGGCTCGGTAAGAGTATTCAACGGTTATCGCGTACAGCATTCGACAGTCTGCGGACCCGCCAAGGGCGGACTTCGCTTCCACCCGGACGTCAACCTTGAAGAGTGCGAAGCGCTTGCCAGCCTTATGACCTGGAAGTGCTCGCTCGCCGGTATTCCTTACGGCGGCGGCAAGGGCGGAATCTCCGTGGATCCCTTCGAGCTCTCACCGCGTGAGCGCGAAATGATGACCCGCACATTCGCAGCCCGCATCGCTCCCTTCATCGGCGACTGGACTGACGTTCCCGCTCCCGACGTCAACACCGGCGGCCCCGAAATGGTCTGGATCATGGACACCGTCTCCAAACTCCGCGGCCACCTCGAGCCCGGCGTCGTAACAGGCAAACCGATCGCCTACTGGGGATCAAAGGGCCGCACGGCGGCAACCGGACTCGGCGTTTCGACCTGCGTGCTCGAACTGCTCAAGACGCAGCACATCGATCCTAAAGACGCCACCATCATCGTGCAGGGCTTCGGCAACGTCGGGACCTACAACGCCCTCTTCCTCCAGGAAGCCGGCGCGAAGATCGTCGGTATCAGCGACATCACCGGCGGCTACTACAACCCGAACGGGATCGACATCAAAGCCGCGAAGGCCTATGTCGAGAAGCACCCGAAACGCATCCTCGACGGATACACGGAACCCGGCCTCGTGAAGATGAGCGGCGAAGATATCCTCGAGCAGGAATGCCTCGTCCTCTCACCCTGCGCCCTTGAAGGCGTCATCAGCGAAAAGAACGCCGGCAAACTCAAGTGCAAATACATCGTCGAAGGCGCCAACGGACCGACGCGTCCCGAAGGCGACAAGATCCTTGACGAGCGCGGCATCATCGTCGTACCTGACTTCCTCGCCAACAGCGGCGGAGTCATCGGCTCATACTTTGAGTGGGTACAGGACCTCGCCGGATTCTTCTGGACCGAGGAAGAATACAACAACCGTCTCGTCCCGATCATGAAGGACAACTTCAAGAGAGTCTGGGACTATGCTCAGGAGCACAACGTGAAGATGCGCCGCGCGGCTTTCCTCGTCGCCATCAAACGCGTTGCCGACGGACTCAAGATCAAGGGCTTCTTCCTCTAATAGAGGAGGGCTCCGATACAAAGCAGTTTAAGGGGACGGGCAAAAGTCCGTCCCCTTTTATAGTTCATATTTCCCTGCTAATAACGATATTTGTCTCTGTTCTGATAGATCATGTATGCTGTTATTATTACATATTTTTCCGCCTGACTGAAAAAATCAAGTCCGCATATATTCTTGATTTTTTGCAGCCTGTAGCGTACAGAATTAACGTGGACATTTTGTTTTTGCGCGGCTTGTTCCAAACTTACATTCTCAGCGACAGAAGAAAGCGTCTGCATTATGCAGTCATTATAGCGGCGATCATGCTCCGCCAAAGGCATAATGACCTCTTCCAGAAAGAAATCACTCTCCCGCGAGCCGGCCCCTCCCAGCAGTGCGAATTGCATCAAATTTTCTTTGTAATACATGACTTTGGGGATTTCACTATTTTTAAATAAAAAAGAATTTATCGCCATTTTTATACTGATGCTAATATCGGAGACTTTCGTCACGACAGGACCGATCGACACGGAAATCTCTTTATAGTTTTCCGAAATTTTCACTACGTTGTATAAAAAACCATGCGATAAGCCCTCTCCCTCCTTTTCACAACCTTGCCCATCTATTAGAAGAGTAAACGCATCGGCGGCCTTATCCCATATATACAGAAGATTTGGTTTGACAGCCATCAGGTCGACCAAGAATCGTTGGACTACAGAAAAATTAACCTTAGCATTGCCTTTCTTCGATTTACTATACTTTAATTGAACAGCTCTTATACCGGAGCTGATATCAATGGATTTTTTAGTCAAAAACTGAACTATATGTTCCTGATCTTTTCCCGGGCTATTCATAATCATATCCAATAATGAAAGCAGCGAATCATTTTCCTGTTCCTGTCTGTCAAGCCATTTTATCGTTATGATATTGACCAACTGGGCGACGTACAGGCGCTGACGTTCAGATAATACGTTGACGCTCAGCACCACAAGATAACCATAACAATAACCTCGCGCAATACAGGGGAAAATATGATATTCGTTTTCACAGAAATATTTCACCCTGTTGGAGTTCGAATTGATAATATCTTTTATGACCTGAAGCCTGTATTCATGATTCGGCAGTTTCTGAAAAGAACGCATACCGCGCAGCTGTTTAAAATCAGTGGAAATCGTGATCGCGATCAGGCCGGAACGCCTGGCAAAATCAAGCAGCATCGAGTCAGCGCTTCCGTTTTCCAGAGCCGTCTGAAAAAGATATGTGTAATAATCGTTCAGTTGGATCAGGACGTTGACGTGAGCCATATTGATCTCAAGGGTGATGCTCTTTATGATTTCGCGAAATTTTACGTCTTTGTCCACAACAAACAGAGGGAGATTAAATTCATCGGCACATCTCAGATACTCGGGCGGTATCTTATCGATAAACCGGTTGACCTTTATGCAGATTCCTGATGCTTTGTCGCACATGTTGCGTATGGCGGCAAGTCCGGCATCAATGTCGTCCTTGAATGCGTACCACGTAGAAAGGATAAATTCCCCGCCTTCGATCCACTCATAAAAGTCAGGGGCCTCCTGCACTGCCACATATGTCACATGACGGCTGAGACCGCCTCCGCCGGCCACAAGCCTGATATTATTTTTAAACATCGTGATCTCGGTGAGCCATTCGACATCTATAGATTCACGCATAATGCACCTCCCCCCCCCTTACCGGCATTATATCATATTTCCTCCACGGCATTTAGATTTTTATATAAAAATATAATAAATTACTTGTTATTTTATACAATTTAAGATAAATTTAACTTATCCAACATCTTACTATCAGTGTATTTTTACGTTTCTAATATTTCCTTAAAATAATCACCGAAGGTCTCATTTTATAATTTTCTACAAAAATATTATTTGTTTTTTATTTCACAAAACATGCACAGAAATACAGCTCCTTGATATCTTAAATGCGCACACACTAATAGGTTTTACAGAAGGCGCATAAAACACGCATTAAGTCAGCAACACAGCATGAAAGGTTGATGGTAAGCAATGAAAGAGGTATATGTGGTATCCGCAGCCAGGACGCCGCTTGGATCAATCGGAGGGACCCTGAAAAATACGCAGCCGGAAGAGCTGCTGAGAGTCGCTCTTGAAGGGGCTGTTTCCAAGGCAGGGATCGGCAAAGAGATAATCGACGAGGTGATCTGCGGACAGGCGAAGCAGACGACGGACGCCCCCAACATCGCAAGGATCGTCTCGCTCATGATGCAGATACCGGAGGCGACTCCGGCATACACCGTCCATCGCCAGTGCGCGTCCGGGATGCAGGCGATCCTCAGCGGCATGCAGCAGATCCAGTGCGGATATTCCGACGTCGTACTTACAGGCGGCGTGGAGAGTATGAGCACCGCTCCCTTCTATATCCGCAACGCCAGATTCGGCGTCGGCAACGGCAACGGCGTTTTTGTAGACCCTAACATCGAGAGCCAGCCAAAAAGCCAGCCCAATGACATCTACGGGACATTCTCGATGATACAGACCGCCGACAACGTGGCGAGACAGTTCGGCGTATCCCGCGAAGCACAGGACGAATTCGCCCTCGCGAGCCAGACAAAGGCCATCGCCGCGATAGATTCAGGGCGTTTTAAAGACGAAATCGTGCCGGTAATCATACCGCAGCGCAAAAAAGAACCGACTATCTTCGACACCGACGAATTTCCCAAGCGCGGGACGAATATGGAAAAACTGTCAAAGCTCAAGACCATATTCCCCGAGGGCTTCGTAACGGCGGGAAACGCCTCAGGGCGCAATGACGGCGCGGCGGCGGTCATGGTCGCGTCAAAAGAAAAGGTCGAGGAGCTCGGGCTGAAACCGCTGGCCCGCATCATCGCCGGCTGCGCCGCGGGGGTAGACCCGCGCATAATGGGAATGGGACCCGTCGCCGCGACGCGTAAGCTGATGAAAATGATCGAACCGCAAAACCTCAAACTTGATGATTTCGGCCTTGTCGAACTCAACGAAGCCTTTGCGGCACAGTCCGTCGCGTGCGTCAACGAACTCGGCCTAAATCCGGAAACAGTCAACGTCAACGGCGGCGCCATCGCGCTGGGACACCCGCTTGGATGCTCCGGAGCACGAATCTCAACAACGCTGCTCTACGAAATGCAAAAGAGAGACGTTCGTTACGGCCTTGCGACCATCTGCATCGCCGGCGGCCTCGGAATGGCGATGGCCTTCGAGAAGATATAAAGGAAAAGAGGTGAAAAGAAAATGCGGGAGATAACATGTTCAAAACTTTGTTCGTTTAACGAAGCGATGGAGCTGATAAAAGACGGGGATAGAATTTTTATCAGCGGTTTCGGCAATGCCGGCGACCCGAAACAGCTCATCAAGGCGCTCGTGGAGACCGACAAAAAAGAGCTTACGATTATAAGCAACGACCTTGGTTCGCCCAACATCGGGCTCGGGCAGCTGTTGACCAAAAAGAAGATAAAAGGACTTATCGGCACATACTACAACTGGAACACCGAAGTAGCCGACGCCTACAACGCCGGTGAAATCACGGTAGAACTCGTGCCGCAGGGCTCATTCGCCGAAGGCATCAGGGCGGCCGGCGTAGGAAGCGCCGGCTTTTATACCAAGACGGCCGTAGGAACTGAGCTCGCTAAAGGCAAAGACACCAAAGAATTTAACGGAGAGACATATCTGCTTCAGGAGGCGATTACCGGCGACGTCGCCCTAATATGCGCGGACAAGGCTGACGAACTGGGAAACCTCGTCTACCATAAAACTGCCAGAAATTTCAACCCTGTGATGGCAATGGCCGCAAAAACTGTAATAGCCGAAGTTGGAGAAATCGTGCCGGCCGGAGCGCTGGACCCTGAAAGCATCGTGACGCCGCATATTTTCGTGGACGCGATCGTACTGAGGAGCTGTTAGAAATGTTTACCTTCACAGAAGAAGAGGCAAAAGCCAGAATAGCTAAATACATCGCCAGAGAGTTCGACGAAATGAGCGAAGAACACGACCTGTTTGTAAATCTCGGCGTCGGCATCCCCACGATGGTGGCCGATTACACCGCGAGCAAACGCGTCTTTCTGCAGGCGGAAAATGGCATGCTCGGCGTGGGGCCGGTCGCCGACGAAGCCCATATCGACCCGCTGCTGATAAACGCTGGGCGCGCAAAGGTAACGGAGACAACAGGGTGCAGCTATATGGACAGCGCGGATTCCTTCGGCATGATCCGCGGCGGCCATGTCGACGCCACCGTCATCGGAGCCTTTGAAGTTGACGAAGAAGGCAACGTCGCCAACTGGATCATCCCCAACGGCAAAATGCTCGGCGTAGGCGGTGCGATGGACCTCGTATCAGGCGCCAAGAAGGTCTATATCGCGATGCAGCACGTATCCAAAAAAGGAAAGAGCAAGCTGGTACACGCATGTTCGCTTCCAATAACCGGATACAGCGCGGTTGATACCGTCGTCACGGAATACGCCGTCTTCAAATTCGAAAATGGACAAATGGTCTTGACGGCCAAAGCGAAAGAAGTATCTTTTGATGAGCTGAAATCTGTTACCGAAGCAAATTACAGCGTTGCACCCGATTTAATCGATATGGCAGATTAAAAAGGGCTTCATAACCGATAAGAAATAATTTTGGGGGTTATAATATTATGCAGAAAATAACCAAATTTTTTGTCCGTCTCGTGCAAAACATATTGCCGGACGCATACATTTTAGCAGTATTGCTTACCTTCGTAGTCTTTGGCGCGGGCGTAGTAGTGATGGGAAAAAGCCCTTTTGATATGATTTCCTTATGGGGCAACGGGTATCCATCTCTCTTCGTCTTTGCGATGCAGATGGTCCTTGTGCTGCTTACCGGATACGTGCTTGCATTGACTCCGGTTATGGAAAAAGTCGTCGATAAGCTGGTGGCGATCCCCAAGACGCCGAAATCCGCAATGGGACTGACCGCGATCGTCGGGCTCGTTTCATGTTACTTCAATTGGGGGTTCGGAATGGTGATAGGTGCCATCGTCGCCAAGGCAATGGGACGCAAGATCAAAGGCATCCACTTTCCGCTTCTTGTCGCGGCTTCTTATGGCGGCGAACTGGTGCGCGGCCCTTCATCTTCTATTCCCCTCGTCTCCGCCACACCAGGCAATTTTATGACCGAGCTTGGGATAGACATCGTTCCAGTAACTGAAACACTCTATTCCCCGTGGAATATCATTCTTACGATACTCATAGCCGCGGCACTTTTCACCTATTATTGTACGGTAAAGGCACCCGACGACGAAATCATCGAGTATAAAGAGCCCCTGGAAGAGGCTGTTATCGCTAAAAAAGAAAAGAGCGCGATGACTTTTGCAGAAAGACTTGAGAACACCTATATACTTAACATTTTGATCGCCCTATTCCCGCTTACCTACCTAGTGGTCAATTTTAACAAGCTGGGATTCAACCTCAACCTGAACCTCGTCATATTGATCTTTATGACCTTGGGGCTCCTATTTCACAGCACTCCGATGCAATACCTCCAGGCTGTAGCCAGAGCGATTACGGCGACAAAAGGAATAATTGTCCAGTTTCCATTATACGCGGGGATATCAAGCATGATGGTCGGATCAGGTATGGTTGAAAGCCTGTCCCTGTGGTTCGTAAATATTGCTACCCCGACTACATTCCCAATGATCACATTCCTAGCGGCCGGGCTCGTCAATATATTTGTTCCCTCCGGCGGCGGGCAGTGGGCCATACAGGGGCCTGTCATGTTGAAGGCGGCGTCCGCGATGGGCGCGAGCATTCCGCAGACGGTCATGGCCTTTGCGTGGGGCGACGGCTGGACAAACCAGATCCAGCCCTTCTGGGCCCTGCCGTTACTGGGCGTCGTCGGACTCAGTGCAAGAGACATAATGGGATACTGTGTGATATGGACAATAGTGTCGGGGATCATTATCTGCGGGGTATTTACGGTCCTTACCTTTATCTAAGCATCCCGGGGAAAATTTCGATTTTGCCTTAGCCAAAACCACCTTCCAATAAAAAGGAGAACGGACGCTGATCCCCCGTTCTCTTTACTTTATCTACTACTTTATCCCCACATCATCATATCACATGCGGGGGATAGGAATACACGGCGCTGAAGAACCTTCAACCTGACGCCTGCATCGAAAACATCTGCTATTTCTTGACATCCTAGCCCCAACGCCATATCTTTATACAGTTCAAACTGCGACAAGTGTAATATCTCGCGGTAAAATGTCTTGGGAGAACGTGGATGAAAAACCTTTTGCAGCTTTATCTCATATTTTTGAAGATCGGCAGCGTCACCTTCGGCGGCGGGCTCGCCATGTATCCCATTCTGTCTTATGAATTTATTGAAAAGCGCGGCTGGATAACTGAGGCCGAGCTGACGGATTACTATGCCGTCGGGCAATGCACGCCGGGGATCATCGCCGTCAATGTCTCGACCTTCGTGGGGAACAAAAGGGGCGGGCTGCCGGGAGGGATCGTCGCCACGCTCGGCTTCGTCACCGCGCCGCTTTTGCTGCTGATCGCTATCGCCGCCTCGCTGCGCAGCTTCGCGCAGGTCCCCGCCGTTCGCAGTGCCTTTGCCGGTATTCGCGTCTGCGTCTGCGTCCTGATCGTAAACGCCGTGCTGCGGCTCTGGAAAAACTCCGTCGTCGACCGTACCACGCTGCTGTTATTCGCGGCGGTCTTTGCCGTCAGCGCGGGTTCGCCTTATATGCCCTTTTCGGTCAGCCCGGCGCTCATCGTCCTCGCCTCGCTCCTCTTCGGGATAGCGTGGCGGCGAAGGATGGGAGGCAAGAGATGACCCTCCTGCTGCGGCTCTTCTATGAATTTTTCAAGGTCGGCCTCTTCGCCGTCGGCGGCGGCCTGGCGACGCTGCCATTCCTCTATTCTCTCTCCGCCAGGAGCGGCTGGTTCACGCCGACCGACATCGCGGATATGATCGCCGTCGCGGAATCCACCCCCGGGGCGATCGGGGTAAACATGGCGACCTTCGCCGGATATATGAGCGCGGGGATCTCCGGAGCGGCCGTCGCGACGGCGGGGCTCGTGCTGCCGTCGATAATCGTGATACTGCTGATCGCGAACCTGCTGGACAACTTTCAGGAACGCCCCGTCGTCAAGGACGCCTTTTACGGGCTGCGCCCCGCCTCGATCGCGCTGATCGCCGCCTCGGGAATGAATGTCGTCGCCGTGACCCTGCTCGACCTCGAAAAGTTTAAGGCGACCGGCGGTCCAGCGGATCTTTTCGCCTGGAAGGCGATCCTCTTAGGCCTCATTCTTTTCGCGGCGCAGAAGAGGCTGAAGTGGAGCCCGGTGGTATTTATCGCAATATCGGCGGCTGTCGGGGTCATCTTTAATTTCAGCGCATAGAAAAAGGCTATCTTTGGCAATACTGCTTTTTTTGTAAGACGTTTTTCAAATAAAACGGCAATAATTCCAATAAAAGACAGAAAATCATCATAAAATCTCCATATTTAAGTTGTATATTAACTTCCAGAGACAATATAGTTCGTTGATCCGAGCAATCCGGGAGTGATTTAGAATGACAACAATGAATATGTGGAGAAGATCGGGAAAACTTATCACAACATCTGTCCTTATCTCGGTGATGGCTGCCGCGGCGGCCTTTGCCTCCCCCCTGCCGCCGCAGCAGCAACAGCCCAACAAAGGTCAAGGGCAGCAGAAAAACCCGCCGGCGGTAAAACCGGCGCCGAACAATCAGCAGCCGGGGCAGTCTGCGCCGAAACCAAATCAGCCTAAGCAGAACCAGCCCGCGCCTAAGCCAAGTAATCCAGCGCCCAACAATCCGCCCGCGCCGAAACCGACGCCTGCGCCTAAGCCCGCGCCAAAACCAACGCCGGCTCCGCAACCGCAGCCGCAGCAGCCCCCGGCACCGCCGAAGCAGCACCACAATGACGGCTCGAACAATACGGGAGCGTTGGTTACGGGAGCGATCCTCGGCGCGGTGCTGACGACCGTCATCAACAATTCGGCCTCAAACTAGGAGGCGGCGAAGATGAAGAAAATTCTTTTCGCGGCGCTTGCCCTTACAATGCTCGCGACGGTATGCCTCTCACAGGCCGCTTTCGCGGAGAACTTCGTCGAAGTCGACAGGACGGAGAGGAATATCGCCTACCTCGACACTGACTCGATCAAGGATAACGGCGGCTATCTGACGGCGGTCACAAAGATCATCCTCCGTACGCCGGAGGAGAGGGCTAAATTCAAGGAGCGCAGCGGCCTTGACGCGCACTACGTCCTGATGACGTTCGCATATAATAAGGCGGCGCGCGAAGACCAACTGCTCAAAGCCGAGGTAGTATACGGCTATGAAACGGCAGGAAATGAATCAAACGAGTTTTCCGCCCAGGGCTGGCGCGCCGTCCCGGAAAACACCATCGGCGCGGTCATCTACGACAAGATAATAGGGGCGGTTAAATAGCGGCTTTTCAAATTTACTCATTCAAATATACCCCTTCTTCAGAATGGACGGACGAGGCTTTGCCTCGCCGTCCATTATCTTTCTAATTTGTAATCATTCCAAAGGTTGACAAAATTATTAGCTTATGCTAACCTTAGCGCCGTAAATGAGTTAGTGGTATCTAACCACTTTTAAGAGACGGAGGTAATGTCCATGATGCCTTTAATGATGGCCGATACGAGGATGGCCTACGGGATCAAAAGGATAGGCGGAGAGGGCACTCAGAGACAGTTCATTGAGGGGCTCGGTTTTGTTCCCGGAGCCGAAGTCGTGATCATATCAAAAAATGCGGACAACCTTATTGTCAGCATAAAGGGCTCAAGAGTAGCGATAAACAGAGACGTGGCCCTTAAAATAATGGTTTGACAAGGAGAGGATCAGTCATGAGAACTCTGAAAGAGGCGAAACCGGGCGAGTCCGTCAGCGTTGTGAAGGTACACGGAGCCGGCGCTTTGCGGCGCCGCCTGCTTGACATGGGCATTACGAAGGGAAGCCGCATCGACATATTGAAGGCGGCCCCGCTCGGAGACCCGATCGAGGTTACTATACGCGGATATGAACTTTCTCTGAGGAAGTCGGAGGGAGAGATGGTCGAGGTAGAACCTATCATTTAAAGAATCATGCGCGGGATGTGCGTCTTGCGCATTTTTAAATCTTATTTAGGTTAGGTTTTGCTAACCACAGGAGGAATTGGCATGATCAAAAAAATTGCTCTCGCTGGGAACCCCAACAGCGGCAAGACGACTTTATTCAACGCTCTCACCGGCGCCAACCAATCGGTCGGCAACTGGCCTGGCGTTACGGTTGAAAAAAAGGAGGGCGTCCTTCGCGGTAAGAAAGACGTGAGGATCATCGACCTTCCAGGCATATACTCCCTCTCTCCCTACAGCCCCGAGGAGCGCGTCGCCAGGAATTACCTGCGGGACGAGACGCCTGACGCGATAATCAACATCATCGACGGCAGTAATCTCGAACGTAATCTCTACCTGACGACGCAGCTCACGGAGCTATCGATCCCGGTCGTGGCGGCGGTCAATATGATCGACGTCGTAAAGAAGAGGGGCGAATCGATAGATTGCGCCAAGCTTTCAAAAAAGCTCGGCATTCCCGTAGTGGAGATCTCCGCGCTGAAGGGGACGGGGCTTGACGCGCTCGTCAAAAAGGCATACGTCGCCGCGGAGGAGAAGACGGTCCCGGTGGTAAAAAGGATATTCCAGGGCTCCGTCGAGAAGGCCCTCGCCGAGATAGAGCTGGCTTTCGCGGATACTCTGCCGGCAGACCGCATCCGCTGGTACTCCATCAAACTATTCGAGGGGGACCCCGACGTAATGGCGGAGCTGAAGGACAACGTCCGCGGCATCGAGACGGCAAACGCCGTCAGAGAGCGCTGCGAGACGGAATTTGACGACGACGCCGAGAGCATCATCACCAGTGAAAGATACGCCTATATCAGCGCGTTGATAAAGGAATCGCACAAGAGGCAGAACGAATCGCTCCTCACAATGACGGACAAGATAGACGCCGTCGTGACAAACCGCGTGATGGCGTTGCCGATATTCGCGGCGATCATCTTCGCCGTTTACTACATCTCGGTGACGACGGTGGGCGCTTTCGTGACAGACTGGACGAACGACGTCCTCTTCGGCGAGATCATCCCGCCGGCGGCTGAGGGAATCCTCGCGGCGCTGAATGTCGCGGATTGGCTCCAAAGCCTGGTCCTTGACGGGATCATCGCCGGCGTCGGCGCGGTCCTCGGCTTCGTGCCGCAGATGTTGGTCCTCTTCGCGCTGCTGGCGGTCCTTGAATATTCCGGGTATATGGCGCGCGTCGCCTTCATCCTCGACAGGATATTCCGCCGCTTCGGCCTCTCCGGGAAGTCGTTCATCCCGATGATCGTCGCCACCGGCTGCGGCGTCCCCGGCATCATGGCTTCGCGCACGATAGAAAACGAACACGACCGCCGGATGACGATAATGACGGCGACCTTCATGCCCTGCGGCGCAAAGCTGCCGATCATCGCCCTCATCGCGGGAGCGCTGTTCGACGGTACCTGGTGGGTCGCTCCGAGTGCCTATTTCGTCGGCATCGCCTCGATAATCATCTCAGGGCTGATCCTGAAAAAGACGGCCCTCTTCGCGGGAGAGAGCGCGCCCTTCGTCATGGAGCTGCCGGATTACCACATGCCCTCTCTCTTCAACGTTCTCAGCAGCATGTGGGAGCGCGGATGGAGCTTCATTAAAAAGGCGGGAACGATAATCCTGCTCTCAACTATATTTGTCTGGTTCACTTCAAGTTTCGGCTACGCCGACGGCCGCGTCGTGATGGTAGAAGACCTCTCGGACGGCTTCCTCGCCGCTATCGGGCGTTCGATAGCCTGGATATTCGCGCCGCTCGGCTGGGGCACCTGGCAGTCCGCCGTCGCCGCCTTTACTGGGCTTGTCGCTAAGGAAAACGTCGTCGGCACCTTCGGAATCCTCTTCGGCTTTGCCGAAGTATCGGAAGAGGGCGAAGAGATCTGGCAGCAGCTCGCGGCCCACTACACACCGCTCGCGGCTTACTCCTTCATGCTCTTCAACCTTCTCTGCGCCCCCTGCTTCGCGGCAATGGGAGCGATCAAGCGCGAGATGAACAGTACGAAGTGGACCTGCCTCGCGATAGGATACCAGACCGGTTATGCCTATGCGGTGGCCTTCGTCGCCTACCAGCTCGGCCTTGTCGCCCTGGAGGGCAAACCGTTTACGGCGTGGACGGCGATCGCCGCGGCGGTCCTGCTGGCAGCCATCTACCTGCTGGTGCGCCCGCAAAAAAAAGACTCGGCGGCAATTGACGGAAGAGTGCGCGCCGCCGATATAAGTTAGAAAGTCAGGAGCGTGAACATTAATGATTGCCACAATAGTGATAAGCATACTTCTTTTCGCGGCGGTGATCGCGATACTGATGAAAATCAACAAGGACCGGCGCGAGGGCAAAAGCTCCTGCGGCTGCGGCGGAAGCTGCGGCAGCTGCTCTGGATCGACCATCTGCCACCCGCCGAAGAAAGACAACAAATAAGATAGACACGGTTTCTCCCAAAACCCTTCTATAAAACCCACACCACACACAAAGCGACGCCACTGCCTTCGAATAGAGACTCGGAGGCAGTCGGCGCGCTCTCCCTGCCCAACAGGATTGTGTACGGACCGGAGCCGGCCTCGCGTTTACCCGCAGGCCGGCTCCAACCGTTCGGCAACAAAAAGAGGCCGCCCCGCCGTGCTGTATGACGGCGGGGCGGCCTTTTAATATCAACGGCCCGTGCGGAGAGGCTTAGAGGTCCGTGACCTTTGCCTTCGCGAACCAGTCTTTGCCCTCTACGAGGCGCGAAATGATCAGAGCGGAGCATGTGTCGCCCGTCGCGTTGACCATCGTCGCCGCGGGGTCGACAAGGAAGCCGATCGTCGCGATGATCGGGAAAGCTTCGGGGGGGAAACCGTAGAGGCTCACGATCAGCATCTCGCCGACCAGTCCGCCGCCGGGAATGCCGGAGAGGACGACGCCGGATAGCACCGCCACCGCGACGGCGGTCGCCATCGTGCCAAGGCCGGTAAACGGCAGGCCGAAGATGCCGAAGAGGAAGGATATTTTAAGGATGCCGGAGAGGCAGGAGCCCTCCATGTGGGCGGTCGCGCCGATCGGCAGGACGATCTCGCTGATGTCGCGCGGAATGCCCATATTCGTCGCCGCCTCAAGGTTGATCGGCAGCGTCGCCGTACTGCTGCCCGAGCCGAGCGCCATCAGAGCGGGGGCGATGATCTTGCTCCAGAAGACCCTGACGCCTCTGCCGTCCGTCGCCCACCATGAATAGATCGTGAAGGCGACGAAGAAATAGCCGAAGGTCGCCACGTGATAGACGACCATCGAGCGGAAATAGGCGCCGAGCAGCTGCGGCCCGTAGTCGCCGACGAGCGTCGCGAAGTAGGCGCCGAGTCCGATCGGAGCATAGTACATGAGGTACTTGACCATCTGCAGCATAGCGTCGGCGACGACGGAGATACCGCGCCCGATCGACCGTCCCCTCTCACCGAGGGACTGGAGGCAGAAGCCGAAGAAGATCGTAAAGAGGATCAGCGGCAGCATCGCGCGGCGCGAAAGCAGGTTCACGAAGTCGTCGGTCGTAAAGGCTTTGACGATCTGGTCCGGCGTGCTGAAAGCCTGGATCTCGCCGGCGGCCTGCATCTGGATATTCGCTCCCTGCGCCGGTGGGAAAATGGTGACGGTGACAAGCATGAGGATCGCCGCCAGCGCGCCCGTGATCAGGAATACGACGACGAGCGAGCGCATGACCTTCCCGAGACGCTCCATCGAGGACATAGAGGCGACGGCGCTGCATATCGTCGTAAAGACGAGCGGCACGACCACCATGAACATCGCGTTGATGAAGAGATCCCCGAGCGGTTTGAGCACGAGGGCGTCCTTGCCCATCACGGCCCCGATGACGCAGCCGACGGCGATGGCACAGAGAAGGATTATCGGAAAGCGGTATGCCTTCCACACACTGTTTGATTCTGACATAAAAAAGCACTCCTTTCGATGTTATATCGATAAAGCTATCTATCTGCATAGCCATATATGCCTGACTTATATGGCTTTATACTCGCAAAAAATCCGAATATCCTATTACAATTATACTATATATTGTATTAAAGTAGTGATGTATTAGCCCTTGCGCCGTTTATCATCATGTTTGCCAGATTATACGCCTTTTTTAAAGAAAAAATAGGCATATATGGCAGATTTTAATGTTCACGCTGAAAATTTGCCGCAAAACGGCGCAGCATCGCGGCGGCGATGAAGAGAGTCAGCGCCTCCGCGGCCACAAAAGAGAACCAGAGGCCGCGCATTCCAAAAAATCGGGAAAAGAGGGCCGCCAGCGGCAGGGCCAGCAGAAAGGCGCGCAGCGAGGAGATCAAAAAACCGCGCTTCGGCATCTCCGCCGCGCTGAAGAAGGCGGCGGTCACCACATTAAGGCCGCCGAAGAAAAAGCCCGCGAAGTAGATGCGCAGCCCCTCCTCCGCGTAGGCGGCCAGCAGCCTGTCGCCGGCCTGGTTGAAAAGCGCGGCGATCTCCCGCGCCCACACGAAGACCGCGCCATAGGCCAGAGAGGCGGCCCCCAGCGAAAAGAGGGCTCCGTAGCACAGGAGCGCGCGGCAGCCCGCCAGGTCGCCCATGCCGCGGCGGCGGCTGACGAGCGGCTGCATCCCCTGCGCGATACCGACGAAGACCGCAAGCTCGACGAGCGCGAGATTCGCCACGACGCCGTAGGCGGCGACGCCGGTATTACCGGCCATCGCCAGGATAATAAGGTTGAAGGCGGCCAGCGCGGCGGCGGAAGACAACTCCGTCACCATTGAAGATAACCCCAGCGGGATCATCTTCAAGATATAGACGCCGCGCGGACGCGAGAACGAGAGAGAAAAAGAGCCGCGCCGCAGGATAAAATGCAGCGAAAGCAGCGCGATGCTTATCATCGGGGCGATCGCCGTGGCAAAAGCCGCGCCGAAGATGCCCCAGCCGAAGGGAAAGATGAAGATATAATCAAGCGCGATATTAGAAAGGCTGCCCGTCACCATCGCCGCCATCGCGAGCCGCGGGCCGCCGTCGTTGCGTACAAAGGCGAGCAGAATATTATTCATGATAAAAAATAATGAGAAGGAGAGGATCGTTCTTAAATAGGTCTCCGTCATCGCAAAAATAGCCTCGTCGGCGCCGAGCGTCCGCGCGATCCAGCCGCTGCAAAAAAGTCCGGCGGCGGTAAAGACGGCCGCAAGCACGGAACCGAGAATGACCGTCGCGGAAAAAATCTCCGAACGCCCTCTTCTGCCGGACGATAGCGAGAGGGAAAAAAGCGTCGCGCCGCCGATGCCCGCCATCAGCCCGGCGGCGTTCAGCAGGCTGTAAAATACGATCGCAAGATTCAGCGCGGCGAGCCCCTCCGCGCCTAAAGCGGCGGCGACAAACCAGGTGTCGGCAAGGATATAGCAGGAAATGCCGACCATCCCCATCACGCTCTGTGAAACATATTTGATAAAAGACATGAAAAGCTTTCCCCTCATAAACAAACACCCTCCGCAAAAATAAAAACCGCGCCGAGACTCACCCCTTCTAAGGCCTGACGGCGTGAGTCCAGCGCGTTTAAAACCGCATTACCCGGCGGCAATGCGTTACGCATCATCTTATTACCGCGGATATTCTAACACAAAACATTCGCCAACAACAGAAATCTCCGGTTCCGGACATTCGCCGGTTTGCCAAAGAATAAAAATGCTGTAGACTGAAGAGAATAACTCTCGTTATGCGTAGGAGGGCCGCCGCGATGGAGAGGATTTTTTCAAGGCTGAAAAGGCGTCTTTTCATGAAACGCCCGGCGCGTTTCGCCGTTCTCGCCGCCTCGCTGATCGTCGGGGCAACGCTGATCGGGCTGCTCTTCCGCGCCCTCGGCTTTCCGGAAACGAACATCGTCATCATCTATCTCCTCGCCGTGCTGCTCACGGCGCGCTTTACCGCCGGCTATCGCTGGGGCATCGCCGTATCGTTCGTATCCACATTCACCTATAACTTTTTCTTCACCGTTCCGCTCTATTCATTCGCGGTAAACGACAGCTCCTACATCGTCACCTTCGCCATCATGACGATCACCGCCTCGATAACCAGCGCCGTGACCTCCAGGGCGAAAGCCTCCGAAGAGGAGTCTCTGCGCCGCGAGGCGGAGGTGCTGATGCTTTACAGCTTTACAAACCGGTTGAGCAACGCCTTCACGCCGCATGAGATAGCGGGCGTTGCCGTAAACACCATACACGGCTTTTGGGGCTGGCAGGCGGCCTGCCTCTGTTTCGACGGCGACGGGCGGCCTGAAAACTCCTATATCCAGCAGGTGGGCGAGGATACCCCCGTCTGGCGTATGACCGAGGACCCAGAGCGGATCGGCGGGGAGATGCTGCGGCTGCGCAGCGCCTGTCTGGCGGGAGCCGAATTCTTCGACTGGCCGGTCTACAGCACCGACAAACTGCTCGCCGTCATCCGGATACCGGCTCCCGACGCGATCGCGATGACCGGCGACCAACGGCAGGCGCTGCACTCCGTGATCAAGGGGGCCGCGCTTGCGATGGACAGGTACAGAAGCGCGCGGGCGCGGCTGAGATCGGAAGAAGAGGCGGCGCGGGAGCGCTACCGCGGCAACCTCCTGCGCGCCATCTCACACGACCTGCGAACTCCGCTCGCCGGGATCATGGGCACGGCGGAGATCCTTATCGGGCGGGACAGAGACGGCGGCGCGGAAAAATCACTTGCCCTGGCGATCTACAACGACGCGCAGTGGCTTCACGACATCGTGGAGAACGTTCTTAGCCTGACGAGGATACAGAGCGGAGCCTCCGTCATAAAATATGAGCCCTCCGCGCTGGAAGAGATCGTAGAAGTCGCGATAAACCACGTCAAACGCCGCCTGGCCGGCCGCCGGCTGGAGGTGCGGCTGCCCGACGAACTGCTGATGGTGCGGGCTGACAGCCGCCTCATCCAGCAGGTGCTCGTCAACCTTCTCGACAACGCGGTCAAACATACGCCGCCGGGAAAGACGATCGAGATCTCAGCCGCCCGCGAGAACGGCGGCTTCGCGCGTGTCGCGGTGGCGGACGAGGGAGAGGGCATCCCGCTGGAGGACTTGCCGCACATATTTGAAATGTTCTATACTTCCCAAAAACGTTCCGCCGACGTGAAAAAAGGCATCGGCCTCGGACTTCCTATATGCGAAGCGATCATAAGGAGCCACGGCGGCACGGCCTCGGCGGAAAATATCACGGACGGCGGCGCGCGTTTTACCTTCACGCTGCCGCTCGCGAAGGACGGTCAAAATGAAGAGACGCATACTGATAGTTGAAGACGACAGCCAGATAAGGAATTTCAACTGCTTCGCCGTCGAAAACGCGGGACTTGAATACGCGGCCGCCGCCAACGGAGCCGAGGCGACGGGCAAGCTGCTCTCCGAGCGGATCGACCTCATCCTGCTCGACCTCGGGCTGCCGGACATAGACGGCATGGAGATCATAAAAAAAGTGCGCGAATGGTCGGAGATGCCGATCATCATCGTCTCCGCCCGCGACCAGGACAAAGAAAAAGCCGCGGCGTTAGACGCGGGGGCGGATGATTACCTGACCAAGCCCTTCTCCGCCACCGAACTCTCGGCGCGTATCCGCGTCGCGCTCCGCCACCTGGACCGCCTGGGGAAACCCCAGCAGGAGGCGGCCAAAAATGTCGGCGGCCTGCGGATCGAGCTTGACCGCCGCCTCGTATACCTTGACGGCGGGGAACTCCACCTGACCCCCATGGAATATAACCTGCTGGCCCTCTTTTTCAAAAACATCGGCAAAGTGCTGACCTCGGCCTACATCATCAGGCAGATATGGGGAGTCGGATACGGCAGCGACACACAATCGCTGCGCGCCCTGATGGCCAGCCTGCGCCGTAAAATAGAAAAAAGCCCCGCACAGCCGCGATACATCGTCACCGAAGTGGGAGTAGGTTATCGCCTAGTCGACGAATAGCAATCCATACCTTCACTACAAAATGACGATAACAGGCTTCCTGCTTTGAGGGGAGGTCCTGGCTGTTTGACGCTTACGGTTAAACTGTTGCCAATCGGCTATAAAAAAACAGACCCAGGATGATCTCCTGAGTCTGTTTTCTCAATTAATTCCAGCAGCGATCTACTCTCCCACGGATACCCTCCGTAGTACCATCGACGATGGAGTGCTTAACTGCCGGGTTCGGCATGGGACCGGGTGGATCCACTCCTCTATTACCACTGGAAACTTTATGAATAAACGCTTGCGCGTTCATCTGCTTTGTCATCGTCCCCAGCTATAATACTAAGTTCGATCACGCAAATCAAAGATTTGCTATCTCACTTATCTATTACCACTGGAAACTTTATGAATAAACGCTTGCGCGTCTATCTGCTTTGTCATCGTCCCCAGCTATAATACTAAGTTCGATCACGCAAATCAAAGATTTTGCTATCTCACTTATCTATTACCACTGGAAACTTTATGAATAAACGCTTGCGCGTCTATCTGCTTTGTCAATTCCACTGACTGCAAGACTAAGTTCGAAGACGGAAATCAAAGATTTCCTTTCTCACTTATCTATTATCACTGGAAATTTTCTATAAACCTTCTATCAGGTCTATAAAGGATTTATGAGGTTAAGGCCTCGGTGTATTAGTATTGGTCAGCTCAAAGGGCGTTACCCTCTTACACTCCCAACCTATCTAACCGGTCGTCTGCCGGACACCTTACTTGCTTATGCAATGAGGTATCTCATCTTGAGGCCGGCTTCCCGCTTAGATGCCTTCAGCGGTTATCCGATCCGAACATGGCTACCCAGCTTTTACTCCTGGCGGAATAACTGGTTCACTAGCGGTCCGTCCATCCTGGTCCTCTCGTACTAGGGACAGTTCCTCTCAAGTACCTTGCGCCCACAGTGGATAGGGACCGAACTGTCTCACGACGTTCTGAACCCAGCTCACGTACCGCTTTAATGGGCGAACAGACCAACCCTTGGGACCTGCTTCAGCCCCAGGATGCGATGAGCCGACATCGAGGTGCCAAACGCCGCCGTCGATAGGAACTCTCGGGCGGCATCAGCCTGTTATCCCCGGGGTAGCTTTTATCCGATGAGCGATGGCCTTTCCACTCAGGACCACCGGATCACTAGGACCAACTTTCGTTTCTGATCGACCTGTCAGTCTCACAGTTAAGCCACCTTATACCCTTACGCTCTTTGTGTGTTTTCCATTCACACTGAGGTGACCTTCGCGCGCCTCCGTTACTCTTTGGGAGGCGACCGCCCCAGTCAAACTGCCCGCCTGACAATGTCCCGCATCATGCTTCAATGCTTGCGGTTAGAATCCCAGCACAATAAGGGTGGTATTCCAACGGTGTCTCCATAAAGACTGACGTCCTTATTTCACTGACTCCCACCTATCCTATACATACTATACCGAAATTCAATATCAAGTTACAGTAAAGCTCCACGGGGTCTTTCCGTCCTACTGCGGGTAACTGGCGTCTTTACCAGTACCACAATTTCACCGGGTCCACTGTCGAGACAGCGCTCAGATCGTTACACCTTTCGTGCAGGTCGGAACTTACCCGACAAGGAATTTCGCTACCTTAGGACCGTTATAGTTACGGCCGCCGTTTACTGGGGCTTCAGTTCAAGGCTTCGACTTGCGTCTAACTTCTCCCTTTAACCTTCCAGCACCGGGCAGGTGTCAGACCCTATACTTCGGCTTGCGCCTTGAGCAGAGTCCTGTGTTTTAGTTAAACAGTCGCCTGAGCCTGGTTTCTGCGAACCAAAGATGCTTATTACGTATAGTATTGACATCTCCAGCCACTCCTTCTCCCGAAGTTACGGAGTCAACTTGCAGAGTTCCTTAACAATGGTTATCCCGTTCACCTTAGCCTTCTAAGCCAACCCACCTGTGTCGGTTTTGAGTACGGGTTCGATAGTTCTCCATAGTGGCTTTTCTCGGCAGCCGAGCATTTGCACCTTCTCGAATCAGATTCTTCCACGTCAGTTCTCGGCCTTTAGAAAAAGGGATTTGCCTCTTTTTTCAGCCTACGACTTTGTACCGGGATTTCCATCACCCGGCGTGCATAGCTTTCTGCGTCACCACTTCTGCCAAACGAGCTACCGAAGGGCGGGATTGTCTACCCGCTGTCCATCGACTACGCCTTTCGGCCTCGCCTTAGGTCCCGCCTAACCCTGGGTGGATGAACCTTCCCCAGGAATCCTTGGGTTTTCGGTGAGTGTGTTTTTCGCACACTTTTCGCTACTCATGCCGTCATTCTCACTTCTTTATTGTCCACAGTGCCTTACAGCACTGCTTCGTCCTATAAAGAACGCTCCCCTACCAGTCAATAGATATCTCCATTGAATCCGAAGCTTCGGCGCCATGCTTAGCCCCCACATTTTTGGCGCAGGGACGCTCGACCAGTGAGCTGTTACGCACTCTTTCAAGGGTGGCTGCTTCTGAGCCAACCTCCTGGCTGTCTGGGCATCCCCACATCCTTGTAACACTTAGCATGGGCTTTGGGACCTTAGCTGTCGGGCTGGGCTGTTTCCCTTTCGACTACGGATCTTCGCACTCGCAGTCTCACTCCCAATCTTGATCTGCAGGTATTCTGAGTTTGATTAAGCTCGGCAGGCAGTGCTGCCCCCTTACCTATTCAGTGCTTTACCCCCTGCAGTCTGTCGATTGAGGCTGCACCTCAATGCATTTCGGGGAGAACCAGCTATCACCATACTCGATTAGCTTTTCACTCCTATCCACACCTCATCCAGGCCTTTTTCAACAGGCTGTGGTTCGATCCTCCAACCGGTGTTACCCGGTCTTCAATCTGGACATGGATAGATCGTATGGCTTCGGGTCTATAGCACGCGACTTGCGCCCTGTTCAGACTCGCTTTCGCTGCAGCTGCAAACCTTGTAGTTTTTAACTTGCCACGTACTATAACTCGACGGCTCATTTTCCAAGAGGCACGAGGTCACATCCGAAGATGCTCCCTCTGCTTGTTAGCACGAGGTTTCAGGTCTGTTTCACTCCCCGCCAGGGGTGCTTTTCACCTTTCCCTCTCGGTACTGTTTCTCTATCGGTCGCTGAATGTGTTTAGCCTTGGACCGTGGTCGGCCCGGATTCGTACGGAATTTCACGTGCTCCGTATTACTTGGGTGTCTGTCTAAGAGGCCTTTTATTTCACTTACGAGGCTTTCACTCTCTGTGGCTCGATTTTCCAACTCGATTCGGTTATAAAACGGCTTTGTAACTCTTTCGGAGTTCTGCAGGACTCCGCGACAGGTCCCTCTACCCCATTTACACAACGCCTGCAGGCTTGGCATGTATATGGTTTGGGCTGTGCCCCTTTCGCTCACCACTACTTGGGGTATCTCTTACGATTTCTTTTCCTCCGGGTACTGAGATGTTTCACTTCCCCGGGTTGCCGCCTATTGGATAGGCTCACAGGTTACTCTGTGAAGGTTGCCCCATTCAGAGATCCGCGGATCACGGGATGCTTGCTCCTCCCCGCGGCTTTTCGCAGCTTGCTGCGTCTTTCTTCGGCATTCAGCGCCAA